>CAZDZN010000039.1:0-10697 GCA_964509905.1 uncultured Aquificaceae bacterium | reverse complement strand
TAAAATAAATCTTAATTTAGAATCATTATTAATTATAATCTTAAAAACTGAAAAAAACAATGATTATATGTCATAAAAATTACTTTTCATTTTAGGCTTTTAGAAAAATTAATAAAAATTTTATATTATAATGATAATATATTGGTATGAAAAAGATTTTTGTATTTGGAATGGCTGTTAGTCTTTTGACAAGTTGCTCTCCGCAGTTTGTATCAAAAAACAATCCCGATGCAGTCTTTAAGTCCTATAAGCAAGATATAGAAAAAAAAGATTACGAAGATGCTATACCACTTCTAAACCCGGATGTAATATCCGAAAGGGGCAAAACATGGGCTAAAAGATGGGTAGAATTAAACTCTTATAATGTAAAAGACATAAAATTGGAAGACTTAAGCATACTGGGAGGCACCGCCAAGGGAACTGTGGAGCTCACTTACGCTGATGGGAAAACCAAAAAAACCAACATGAATTTTATTAGGAACAACGGCAAATGGTATATAGCTCCAGATTTTAGCTTTAAAGGAGGGAGTCCATGAGTATATGGGAAATTTTTAAGATTCTTTTTGATTATACCCAGAGCCTGCTTACCAAAAAACCGGGTCCTGTGATCGTATACATCACACTAATTCTTCTTGTGAATGTAGCAGACAATCTTATACCAAAAGATCTTGCTTATATAAGCGTATTTATATCCATATTTTGGGCTTTAATATCAAATGCATTTCTGATAAGCTTGGGGCATATGATTAAAGAAAATAAAGAACTCATCTCTTTTGAAAAAGCCCTAAAAGAAAAATCTACGATAGAGTTTTTCACAGAGCGCCTAAAAGAATCTGTAGGTATGACTCTTGGAAATGCGGTGGTATTTTTTATCATCGCCGTGGGTGAGCTTTTGGTGCTGGAGTTTAGCGGTTTTCTAAAAGCTCTATATCAAACCAAAAATCACAGCATATTTGAAGTAAATTACACAACACCTATAGCTTTGGCTGTTCTTTTTGTAATCATCACATTGTCTATGATATCTTATGTAGCTCCTTACGTCTATGCAAAAGTTTACACCACAGACTCTTTCAAAGAGGCTTTTAGCGCTGTGTTTGATTTGATATCCTTCGGGGTATGGAAAAGGACTATGAATTTGCAATATTTTTTTGATATAAGCATGTGGTTTGTATACTCTACTATGGTGATAGTGATGATAATCCCTCTGATGTTTTATGCAATAGTAGCCCCACTTGGGCTCATCGTAATAGCTATTTTCATAATCCAATTTCCTATGTTTAGTGTGATGATAAGATATTATAGGGAATAATGTATATTGTAGTTTCTCCCATTCAAGGATACGAGTTTCTTTCTTATTTTGAAAACTCTGTATTTTGATCTAAAAACTCTGTATTCCTATGAGTAGGTTTTTCATATAAATATTATACAATAGTATTTGGCTTTTAAGATGACCTAAAAATCAAAATTTTAGTATAATATTGAAGTGAACTCTAAAACTTTTAAGCTGGGACTTTTTGTGCTAATAAGTGCCGTAGCTTTTGCTTTTATGGCGATAAGCTTTAGCGGCCTTAGATATTTTTTCGAAAAGACAAACACTTATGAGGCGCTATTAAATAATGTACATGGGCTCAGCGTGGGGGCGGAAGTAAGAGTAAATGGTGTAAAAGCTGGAAGGGTGGAAAAGATATCTTTTCAAAACGGTAAAGTCTTGGTAGTGTTTTCTGTGAAAAAAGACATACCACTTTATAAAGATGCGGAAGTATCCATCGGCACACTGGGGCTCATGGGGGATAAGTATGTGGCGGTGGAAGAAGGGCATTCCATATACGGAGAACTTCCACCAAATAGTATGATATCAAACATAGGGGTGTCTTCTGATACAGAATCTCTTATTAAAAACCTAAACAACACCGCCAAAAACTTCTCCGTGGTGGCATCAAACTTAGCCAGCATCATCTCCCAAAATAGAGACCAAATAGAGGGTATTATTCAAAACTTGGACGCTCTTACTAAAAACCTAAATACGATGGTGGCTCAAAACCAAGACACTCTTCGCCAAACTATTTCAAACCTCGACATGCTCACATACCAGCTAAACCTATCCCTTCCTCAGACAATCGCAGACATAGACCAAACTGCCAAAAACTTAGAACAGATAACCGGTCAAAACAAAGAGGACATAAGAGCTTTGGTGATGAACTTAAAGACTCTCTCCTCTACGCTTAAAGACCAAACTCCAACTTTAATGGCAAATTTAAATACCTTATCTCAAAATCTCAATACCCTTGTGGTGGAAAATCAAAATGGCATTCACAACTCTGTTCAAAATTTTTCTAAACTTTCTAAAAGCCTAAAACAAAGCTCGGATGAGCTAAATCAGATCCTTGTTAAGATAAACAACGGGCAAGGGACACTCGGTAAGCTTGTAAACGACAAGAGCCTATATACAAACGCCAACAACGCCTTGTCTTCTTTCTCTAATTTTGGGAAAGTGGTAAATAAATCCAATCTATATATAGGGGGTAGGTTTGAGCTTTTTAGAGCCGGTCAATCCAAAGGGATACTATCTTTGAAATTCCAACCAGATAATCACAAATATTATCTATTTGAAATCGTAGGAAACTCAATGGGAAGAGTCACCACCCAATATGTAAACTATCAACCCCAAACCATATACGAGTACAAACCAGAATACACATTGCAGTATGCAAGAATTTTCAGAGATCCATTCTTCAGACCGGGTAAATCTTACTTTGTCGTAAGAGGTGGCCTTAAGGAATCTACTGGAGCAGTAGGTTTTGATTATATTTACAACAACAGACTCACATTTACCTCAGACCTCTGGAATTTCGGCAGAAAAGACTATCCAGATATGCCAAATTTAAAACCAGATTTTCAAATAGGAGCTACTTATCAGGTAATGGGACCTCTGTTTGTAAGAGGCGGGGTTACAGATATCCTAAACTCCAAACTCACCGGTGGATTCATAGGAGCAGGGCTTGTGTTTACCGACAACGATCTCAAATATCTACTTGGGGCTGTAAAAATACCCTAATGATCAGCCTACTTAACAAGTTATAATATCCTATATGGAGAAAAGATTTTTTAGGAAAAAGATTTTTGTAGACAGAACTAACGAAATAAAGTTTTTCATGGATCGTTTTGAAGAGCTCTCAGAAAGAATCCTCTGGATTTATGGGCCAAAATCCGCCGGCAAGACTACACTTATTGAGTACATCATAGAAAATAAGCTTTTTGAAGATTTTGAAAATCAAAAACCAAAAAATGGCTATTGGGTGAAGTATATAAACCTAAGGGGAAAGCTCTTAGCTAACTACAGCATGTTTTTAGACACTTTTATAAAGCCAAAAAAAGAAGATTTAGAATATAAATTAGGGGCACGGATAAACATAGGCATTATAAAACTTGAAGCTCAAAAGCTCTCACAGGTAAAAGACAAATCCTTAGATCTTTTTGATGCGATATTAGAAGAGCTTGACAACATTGCCAAAACCCAAAAACCCATCATCATAATAGATGAAATCCAAACCCTTCAAGATATCTACATAAACGGAGAAAAAGAACTTATAAAAGAGTTTTTAAATTTTTGTGTAAGGCTAACAAAAGAACTTCACATAGCCCATGTGCTCATTTTGAGCTCAAATACGATATTTATAGATAGAATATACAACGATGCAAAGCTCAAAGTCACCAGCGAATTTTACAAGATAGATCATCTATCTTATGAATACACCAAAAAATGGCTAACCGAAGAAGGATTTAAAGAAGATGAGATAAATCTTATCTGGGATTATCTGGGAGGGTGCATACCCTATTTGTATGAAGTGATTGCTCACAAGAAAGATATAAAGGATTTAAAAGGATATCTCGAAGAAAAGGCATTTTTGGCTTATACGGAGATAGTGGATTTCTTGGCCAGAGGCAACACCCAAGAAGAGGAAGAGCTATTTAGAAAACTTGCAAGCATTATAGTAGAAAAAGGAGCTTACTATTTATCTGACAAAGACCCGGATAAAAATAAAGTGCTTCAAATCATAGATAAATGGGCTTCAAAAGAAATCCTCTTCTACGACCCTAAAAGCCTAAAAGTCAATGGTAACAACCGTACATACGAAAAAGGTATGGAGATAATGCTTAAAAAATAAAATATAGGGTTATAAAATCCCTTAAGATTTATAGTCTTGGAGTAGGTCTTCAAGTATTACCTGAGATGGGTCTTTTGATGGAATGAGGTTGTTTTCAAGATAGTTTAGAACTTCCATTCTTTTTACATACATGCTGTCTATTTGGTTTTTGGCTTTTAAGAGTATAAGATTGTCAAGGGTTTTTAAAAAGCCGTCAAAACTATCCACGATATAGGCGTATTCAAGAGCTTTTTGCCCTATTTGATTTAGGGGTTGATGGGTTTTAGAATCAAAAAATATGAGGGGTTTGGCAGTAGCTATGGGATATTCTATTAAAAAAGAAAGCCCATCTGTGAGCATCACATCAGAGCGAGAGAACACGTTAAAATAATCTCCTCCTTCGTAGACTTCCACATTTTCTAATGTGCTAAACTCTTTCAACCACTCATCATAATCCGTTTTATGCATGATCTCGTGCTCCGCCAAAGACCTTCTTAGAAACGGATGGGGTTTGTAGACTATCTTTATATCTTTTCGTTCTTTGGCAAGGCTTGTCATGTCTTTGTATATCCTATGAAACACCCCAAACCCAAGCCATCTTTGAGCTATGCTGTGGTGAGGTGCCCATATGAGAGTGAACTTATCCGAAAAAGTAGTGGTATTTCGCTCTCTTAGGTTTTTTAACTTGAGAAGTTTTGTACTTCCCACCACTTTTATATTGCTTCCTTTTATTATCTGATGATGTTCAAAATACTTTTTATCAAGCTCTGTTTGGATATATATCCTATAAGCTAAGTTGTGTACATAAGAGTTAAAGTGAAAATCATCTCCTTCGGGCTTGAAATGGTCTAAAAGCGTGATTGGATAATAAGGGATATACACAATCTTTGAAAACATAAGATAGGGCACTTTTAAAGCCAAAGGCCTGTCGTTATCCCAAGGGCTTTGTATAAATATGTAATCTGGGTTTAAAGCAAGCACTATATCAAGAGCGTAGTATGAGTTTTCCATATCAAAGCTTATATGCTCTATACCTCGTCTGTTTAGCTCACTTGAAGTCTCAGAAGCCCCCGATGCCACCATAGGGTCTTTAAAGTGATTATTTATGACAATAAGCATAGTATCCACTTGTTCTGAGCTTTTAAAAGCCAAATACACATCTTCGATATTGTAAAAAGCTTGTAGATGATGGATCAAAAACACCACCTTTGGATTTTTGGCTGATTTTATCTTTCTTGATATAGCGTATATACCTTGTTGGAGCGTATGGAAGTTTTGATAAGTTTGGAAAAGAAGGTCAGTTTTGAGTTGGTATAGGTTTGACACCGTATAGGTTTCAAGGTTGTTTAGTCGCTCTATGATAGCTTTTTGATTTAGCAATATCTCCTCTATTTTCTTTGATAGTTCATCATCCACAACATAATTATAAAAGCCAAATATAAAGAAAATATAAAGTTAGATATTTAACTTCTTTTTTCTTTTGTTTTCGTACATTATAGCATCTACTTTGGCAAGGATATGTAGAATCATCTCTTCTTTATCCATATCTAAAAATTCTTGGAAATCTGCTGGAAATTTCATAGCCCCGCAGGATACTGAAAGGTATTCTTCTGGGAAGATGTTTTCTACGCTTTTAGTAATATTTTCTATGCGTTTTTCGAGACTAAGGTCTTTATCAGAAAAACCCACAGAGATTATAATAAACTCATCTCCTCCAAGTCTGGCTGGGATATCGTAAGACCTAAAGTTATTTTTAAATATCTCTCCTATAAGCCTTAAAACCTCATCTCCTTTGTTGTGTCCGTATCTATCGTTTATGGATTTGAAGTTATCAAGGTCGCATATTATTAGGTTAAAAACAGTATTTTCTCTTAAAGATCTTTCTATCTCTTTTTCCAATCTCTCCAAAGCGTAGTATCTGTTGTAAAGCCCTGTTAGCCCGTCTGTGATAGCTATTTTGTATGTCTCTTCTAAAATCCTATCTTTTTGATATATAAAGTAATCATATTTTTTGGTAACCTCTTCCAAAAGGTTTTTAAGAAGTATTAACTTTATATCTTCTCTCATACTTCCCTCATGGCTACAAGCAAAGATGTTTCGTTATAAAACTTCAAAGCCTTGTAGAATTTATCCGGTCCTATCTCCCCAAAGGTAAAAAATCCAAAGAGATCCGCATTTAGAGTGTTTGTATATATCTGACACTCTTTCACCCTTTCGTCTTCTAAAGCATATTGTCTTGCTATACAGGAAAAGTTCAATAAAACATCTGGATGTTTTAGTTTGTTTTTAACCTCAAGAGTTGTTTTCTGGTCTTCTTTTAAGATATCGGCTTTGTCTCCGAAGGAAAATTTAAATTTTTGTCCGCTTTTAACAGGACCAAAAAACTCCACACAGTCTTTGTTTATATCCTTAGGAGTTCTTAGAGTAGCCACATATCCTTCTTTATCATCTACTATGTTTATAGGACAATACCATAGGTTTTCCACAGACCAATTTTCTATACCTTTTAGAATGTTTTGAGCAATATAAGAGAAGTTTTTATCATCATCTACCGTGTATAGCTTATACCCTTGGGCTTTCCTTATCTCGTAGGTAATCCCGTAGGGCACAAATCCAAGAGATATTCCTATCTCAAACATTACCTTATCAAAAGTAAGTATTACAAAACCATTTTTTATAACCCTGTCGTGTGTAAATATGAAAGTAAGCACTTCTTTATCTTTTTTGTATCCGCTGGATATCCCACCCAATATATTGTTAACAGGCGTATAGTTAAGGTGTTTGCTTAGCTCTTCCACAAAAAATCCAAACCTATGCTCACACCAACTAGCTATGATGATATTTAACTTATCGCTGTTTTTATTTAGATAATTCGTGGTTTTTTCAACCGCATTTTCTTCTTCTATGTCATCTATGCTAAAAACATCTATCTTCCCATCGTTTTCAAATTTTATTGCTAAAAGCACAATACCTTCTACCACAACATCGTTGGCAAAGGCATCCACCGCATGAAAACCTACCCATCTATTGGTTTTGAAGATTTTGTTGACAAAATAATTTATATCTGTGTAATCGTATTTTGGATGAAACGAAAATATCAAAAAATCATAATCTTTAAACCTCTCCCCCATTGATTCTTTTATCTCGTTTAGAGCAAAAGCCAAGCCCTCTTTCGTAGAATAAAATATTTTTGCTTTCACTATGGCAATATATTATATCACAAATTAGACTTCTTTTCTTTCAAAAAACTCCTTTATCTTGCTGTATTGAAAAATGGGCCCGTCTTTGCATACGAAAAACGGCCCAAACATACAGTGCCCACAAGTTCCAAGGGAGCACTTCATATGCCTTTCCATAGATATGTATATATTTTCTAAGGATATTCCTTTTTCTAAAAGCTCTAAAACACTGGCCTTTACCATAGGATCTGGCCCGCACATAAAAACGATGGAATTTTTTGACAAGTTTTTGGCTTTTATAAGAGAGCTTATAAGTCCTACAAACCCATCCCATCTTGAATCTTCTTTGTCCAAACTGATGTTAAAATAAACGGCGTTTTCCCAATCCTTGTATTTATATTTATAAAGGAGTGCATTATAGTCTTTGGCTCCATAAAAAACATTTATAGATTTAAAGTCAGATTTTCTTTTTATAGCCTCATCTATAGCCCATTTTAAAGCCGCAAGTCCAAGACCTCCAGCCACAAACACAAGGTCTTTGCCCTTTGCCAAATCCAAATCCCAAAAGTTTCCGTAAGGCCCTCTTATGTAGAGCTTATCCTTTTCTTTTATACTGTCTATGTGGTTTGTCACTTCACCCACCGCTCTTATAGTATGTTCTAAAACTCCGTTTTCATATCCTGCCACAGAGATGGGCGCTTCTCCAATACCAAAATAATATAACATGTTGTATTGACCAGGTTTGAAGGCATCTTCACAACGCACTTTAAATGTATAAGTATCTGCTGCTTCTTGGATTTTTTGCAAAATCTCACCCTCTTTTAGCATATAAGGGTTCATAAGCCCCTCATCCTCTTTTCTTTCTCGGTTATATCGATAAAGGCTGGGCACCAGCTGATACATCTACCACACCCCACACATCCAAACTCTCCAAATTGCTCTATCCAATAGGCAAATTTATGCATATACCACTGCCTATACCTCGAATGCACGCTCGCTCTTATGTTGAACTTATGGAGTGTGGCAAAACTTGTATTAAAACAAGAATCTTTCAAAATCTCCCTTTGGGATGTGGCATCATCTATGTTTTTATCTATTATATTAAAACAAAAACAAGTGGGACATACTTGCGTACAAGAACCACAAGAAAAACATCTTCTACTTATCTCTTCCCATACAGGGTTGTCTATGTTTTTATACAAAATCTCTGGTAGGTTTTCTACATTCATACTCTTTTTAAAAGCTGATATACAATAAGTCTCCATCTCTTTAGCCTCTTGTAAATGAGATGGTGTGGTCTCTCTCGCATCCAAACGCTTTACAAACTCTTGTCCTTTTTCTGATGCATACTCTATGAGTATTCCATCTTTTAGCTCTGTAAGCAGTATATCAAAACCCTTCGATGGTCTTGGACTTAACCCTAAACTATTGCAAAAACATACATCTGTAGGATATTTGCAAGATACCCCCACTATGAATAGGTTTTGTCTCAGGCTTTTATAAACCTTATCCTCTTTATAAACTTTATCTAAAATACTCATGGCTTTTAAATCACAAGTCCTCACGTCAAAGAATGCGTACTTTTCTGTGATATCTACATCCTCAAATCTAAGTCTATCTTCTCCTTTATAGACTTTCAAAAATACAAATTCATTGGGATGCAAGAAGTCTTTGTATGCATTTGAAGCTCTCGCATATGTAAATAGCTCTTCAGAAGAAAATCTTTCTACTGCATAATAATTTTTTCCCTCGTAAGAGATGTATCCAAAAGGCATGTCCGATATATCTTTTATCTCAGACAACACGATGAGTCCATCTTTAAAAGTAGGGCCTATTACTTTGTATTCTTTTTTTAAAAGCTCAAAAAGATTACCTATCTTCTTTTTATCTATCACCAACATCCCCATAAAAGTTATCTTATCACAATTTTATAGATTTTATGCAATGTGCCTTTTTATATGATCCATCGTGATTATAAATATACCGCTGATGATTAACACAGATCCTATTATCTCAAATATATCCATACGCTCTTTTAGAATAAGCATAGAACTAATCATGCCTATAATAGGAGCAAGTAGCATTGTAAGACCCATTATACCAGAATGAAGCTTTTTCACCGCATAGCTCCATATAAGCCAGGCTAAGGCGTTTGCTAATACAGCGTTGTATAAAACACTAAAAACAAGCGTTTTATTAAAATTCACATGAAAAGGTTCAAATACAATAGCTATCAAAAGCACTAAAAAACTTCCCAAAAACATCTGCCAAGCGTTTACAACAAGCAAATCTTCATTTAAATCTTTATGCGTTTTTTGCCATATCACTGAAAAAGCCCAAAACACACCGCTTAAAATCGCTAAAGCATTGCCCATTACAGAATTCATGTGAGATATATCAAGCCTCCAGGGTTCTAATACCATTAAAAGCCCTAAAAAAGCAAATACATTGCTTATAATCTCTTTTGTATCTGGCTTTTGAGATAACACCTTCCAAGAAAATAGCATAAGCCAAAATGGCATAGAATATACAAGTATAGCTGTTTTTCCAGCTCCCGCAAAATTAAGCGCCAAAACGGTAAGCCCTATAAAACCGGTAGTTTGGAGAACCCCTAGTATAAAAACATTTTTAAAGTTTTTTGGCTTTTTAAAAGAACCTCTTAAAACCATAACCCCAAAAAGCAAAAGCCCACCTAATATAGCTCTCAAAAAGGCAAAATACAGATCCGGAATATAAGAGATACCTTGTTTCATCACCACCCAATTATAGCCCCATATAAAAGATAGTAAAAATAACAATAAAAACGCTTTTTCTTTGAAAGGGTTCATAGAAAAATTATTTTAGCATGGAGGCCAAAACTTAGGCCTCCAGAAAATTAGAAAAATTAAGCTACTTGCTCAGACTTTTTTACAGGCATAAATAGTTTAGAGAGGATATCTACCATCACTAAAAATGCGCCACCCAATACCATGGAATCTGGCAATATCCTTATCCACATCCAGAAATGCACTGGTTCTAATACGCTTCTTGTTCTTGCATACCAATACCCTACATCAAAAGATTCTTTAAATTCGTGAAAACCTATTATATCGGTAGGGATCGTATATAAGCATATACCTATGGTGATAAGCCAAAAGGCAAGTTTAGATAACTTCATGTTCCATTCAAAACCTTCGGCTGCTGATCTGTATTCTAATATGAAGTATAAGAATGCTATCGCTATATATCCAAAAGCGCCTAAAAGAGCCACGTGAGAGTGAGCCATCACAAAGTAGGTACCGTGTGTATAATAATTCACTGCAGGTTCGTTTATAAGCATGCCATAAAACCCGGCTCCAAACCAATTTAAGAAAGCCGACATCCCAAGCCAGTA
>CAZDZN010000038.1:419-13834 GCA_964509905.1 uncultured Aquificaceae bacterium | reverse complement strand
CTTTTTCTTTTAAAAGCTGATAACCTTTTTCATAAAAATAAACATAAATATCCGCTGTTGATGTAAAAGTTTCATATCCTTGTTTTTGCAAAGCTGGTTTTAAAGGTTTTATTTTTTCTTGTCTTACATACGGCGGATTTCCTATTACTATATCAAAACCATCATCTACTCCAAACATCCACTCTGGGTCAAACCAATCCGCTTTTGAAGTTTGGCTAAAGATATCAAAATCTAAGATTTTCTTAATGGTTTCATCGGACATGCCAGATTGGTTTTTCAAAATGTTTTTCAAATCTTCTTTTAGCTTGTTGTACTCATCTTGGATTTTAATTTTTTGTTTTCGGCTTTTAATATTAAAATACTTGTGATGCAAGTTTTTTAGTTGTTGTTTTATATCTCTTATTAAAGAATCTGCTAAAGATTGCTGTTTTGGTTTTTCAAGCCCCATAAGTGTATCAGCGCACACAAACTTTGTCTCCAAATGTGGTAGTGGTTTTATGCCGAAGTTTGGTTTTTCCTTACTTATCTTTTGGTCTATTATAAGCGTTAGGAAAAATCTTAGCTTGGCTATTTGAATTGCTATGTTTTGAATGTCTACTCCATATATAGAGTTTTCTATGATATATAGTTTTCTGGCATAATCTGGATAAGCGATAGATTCGTTGAAGTTATCAACTACCTCTTGTGCTCTATCTTTTCTCTCGTTTTCGTCATTTAGTTTTAAAATTTGGTCAATTTCAAAATGAACTCTTTTTTCTTGGATTTCTCTCCAAATTTTATTATCAGGGTCTATTTTACTAAGGATATGGACTAACTTATGAAGTATTCCCACTGGAAATGCACCAGAACCTATTGCTGGGTCTAATATTTTTAGGTTATCTATAGCTTGGACGATTTTATATTTTTCTTCATCTGACAAGTCTCCCACGCCCCATAAATCTATATTGTCATCGTCGTAAGAGAGTATGCTTACAATTTTCTTTTCATCCAATCCTATGCTTGTTTTGAAGTATTCTTTTAGAGATTCATCTACCATAAAATCCACTATCTCTTTTGGAGTGTAATAAGAACCTGTGGATTTCCTAGCTGTTTCTTTGGTTTCTGGATTGTATGCTGATAATAAGTTTTCAAATATATGACCTAAAAGCTCTGGGTCTAACGATATTTCAACATCAATCGGCGAAGATTCATCGGCGGTGAAGTCATAACTCTTTAAAATGTTTATAAGCCCTTGGACTGTTATTTGTTTTGGATTTTCATAAAAATTTTGTATGGTTATTTCCTTTTCATCGCTAAAAAATAATTCATCTGGTATTATTGCTCTTTTTGATTTATTTCTAGAAAATCCGTCTATATAATTTGCATCATCATCTAAGCATTCAAAAAGACCACCATTTACAAATGGTATATCTTCAAATATCTTCATAAATTCTTCAGGCTTTATTTTTAGGAATTCTTCATATCTAAAAAGACTTTTTACACCAAAATTTTCTTTGTTTTTAGGATATCCATTGTCATAAGCCCAACCTCTTTCATCTATAGGTCTATTTAAAGTAGCAAAAAAGAGATTTTGCAAGATAGCGTTATAATAATAATTTTTTTCTTTAAAATCTTTTACCAATTGCTCTAACTTACTTTCATCAAATATACTATCTGGTATCAGCCCTTTTTCTTTTAAAAACCATACAAACACAAGTCTTGTGATTAGTCTTATTAGATTTTCTTCTTTTATGCCACCTGGGAAATATAGTTCGTTATGTTCAGAAGCCCAAGCAAACCATTGTTCTATCTTTTGGTAAAACTCTTTTGTAAGAGGTGCCCTATCAAAAGCCTTTTTGATGTTGCTAATGCTATCAAGCTGTAAATCAAGCATCGCTTTTTTAAATGTGCGGTTTGGTTTATCTTTTTGGACAAAGTATGTATATCTTTTATAGGGGCTAAACGACAATGAGGGCGTGGCAGACATGTGGGGCGTGGCAGACATGTCGGCATTTTCCTTAAAAGTTTTTTCTACGAATGACAATCTAAAATTGCCAACCTTGTCAAAAAATACAAAAAAACCGCCTTTAAACTGCGGAAAATAATTTTTTAATATCTTTTTAGCTATTTCAAATTGCTCTTTTTTGCTTGAGCGTTCTGATAATGCTTCTATTTCTTTTGCAAAAAATCCTACTGTACCATCTATTAATTGAAACTCACCAGCATAAATTACGTTCTTTATATCTTTGTCATATTCGTCATCCAATATTTGTTCATATTTTCCAAGCTCTTGATTTTTACAATTAAAAAAACCTATCAATTTCTCCCAAGAGAAATTTTTTATAATATCATCTAACAATTTTTCCATAAGTAATTATTATATTATACCTTGAGTGAGAAATTCATTATAATATACTATATGAAACCATTCTTAAAATGGCCTGGAAGCAAATATAAGTTAATCAAACACATAAAGGAAGTCTTGTCAGGCCATGGCAGACTTGTGGTGCGTGGCATACTTGTAGACCATGACAGACTTGTAGACCATGGCAGACTTGTGGAGCCTTTTGTTGGATCTGGAGCTGTTTTTTTAAACACTGATTATAAGTCTTACTTACTTTGCGATATAAATCCGGATTTAATAGATTTATATCAAACACTTAAGACATACAAGTATGAATTTATAGATTACTGTAAGAGTTTTTTTACCAAGGAAAACAACAGCAAAGATAGATACTATCAGTTTAGAGAACTATTTAACAAAACAAACGATAAAGTTTTAAAATCAGCTTTGCTGGTATATTTAAATAGACACGGTTATAACGGCCTAATTAGATATAATTCAAAAGGAAAGCTTAACACACCTTTTGGTAGATATGAAAAACCATACTTCCCTGAAAGAGAGATGCAGTTTTTCGTAGAAAAATGTGAAAAATCTGAAGTAGAGTTTAGATGTCAAGATTTTAGAGATACATTTAAACAGCTAAAAGAAGGAGATGTAGTATACTGCGATCCTCCATATATACCACTTTCTGATACTGCAAATTTTACTTCTTACTCAAAAGAAGGTTTTAGTATGGAAGATCAAAAAGCCTTAGGAAGTTTGGCAAAGTATTACTCAAGTATAGGTATTCCAGTTATAATCAGCAATCATTATGACCAAAAAATTATAGATATGTATGATACTTCAATAATACCTGTGCAAGTTAGAAGATATATAAGTTGTAAAGAAAGAAAAGAAGTTAAAGAATTGATTGCGGTGTTTAGATGAGTGGGAATCCTTTTAGAGATGCTGTGAAAGAATATATAGAAAATTGGAATAAAAAATATAATTTAGATATAAAGATTAAACTTGAACAGCCATTGGGTTATAGATTTTTAAACAGCTTAAGAATTATAGATATACTCTTATACAGAAATAATAGGTTTTTAGGTATCGAATGTAAATATCAAGATGTTTCAGGAACAGCCTATCAAAAGCTAATTTATACGTTAGAAGATTGTAAAATTACACCTATACCGACTATAATAGTTTTTGCTGGGAGTGGAATTAAAGAAGATGTAAAGTCAAAACTAATCACATCTGGATACGGAATAGAGGTTTTATACAAAGATGGGCTGGTAAAAGAAAAAAATTTTCCAGTTTTATTGCAAAGGATAGCAATAGAACTTGGTATAGACTGGTTTGATATGGATATATTTAATAAATAAAGAAAAAGCAAGAAACAAAAGAGTGTATAATCTGTTGAGAAAATATCTACAAGTAAGGATATTAAGCTAAGACTTATATTAGAGGTACTTTCCAGTGGCAAATGTAAATAGAGCAATAACTCAAAAGATTAAGAGATTTAAGGGTAGAATGTTCTGGGTTAAAAGATAAAGGTTATAAAGGGTGTGAAAATGTCGTTGTATGTACAAAGAAAGAGGCAACAATTGAAGGCATATTCTCAAGATTGAAACAATTCAATGCTTTAAGTAGATGGCAGGTATGCTTCCTAGTTATTTATATGCTTATGCAATAAACCGTGGCAGACTTGTGGTGCGTGGCAGACTTGTGGTGCGTGGCAGACTTGTGGTGCGTGGCAGACTTGTCCCAAGAGAAATTTTCTACGATATCATCTAAAAATCGAGTAGGCTTATGAAAATTAATCTCTCGATACAGGTATGCAGTAATTAGCGACATGCTATAATTTTTTTGTGAGATTAAAACTGGTGTTTTCCTCAGAAAAAGAATATATAAGGTTGCCACTTCACTATAACGAGTATATTCAGGGGCTTATATACAAAAGTTTACCAGAGGCTATGTCTAGATTCTTACATGATGTAGGTTTTTTGTATGAAGGCAAAAGATTTAAACTTTACACATATTCAAACATCATATCAAAAAGCTTTGAAATAAACAAAAAAGACAAAACTGCCATATTCAAAACCCCTATTGTTATATACTTTTCATCAGCTATAGAAAACATAACACAGGAGTTTGGTATAGAGCTTTTAAAAAAAGAACATATCACCCTATTTAAAGACAATCTATTATTACAAGAGATAGAGCTTTTAAACAAGCCAAGCATAAAGACAAATACTTTCAAGATAAAAACGCTTTCTCCTATAACAATTTATAAAACCATAGAAAAGGACGGAAAGAAGTTTTATAACTATTACAATCCTTACAACATAGAGTTTTCAGAGCTTTTAAAACAGAATATAAAAAGAAAATATGAGATAATAACTGGAAAAAGACTGGGCGATTTTGATTTTTCTATAAAACCATCTAATAGTATTAAAAAAGCTCTAATAAAGTATAAAGATTTCTTGATAGAGGGTTACGCTGGTATATTTGATATAACCATTAACCCTGAGATATTTTTAACTATATACGATGCTGGATTAGGGAGTAAAAATTCTCAAGGGCTTGGTATGATTGAAATTGTTAAAAAAAATTGACAAACTTTTCGGCTTGGTTTAAGATAGAGGAGTAGGAAAATTACATGTTGTTAGCTTTAAAAGAGATAGGCGATTTATTATTGGAAAAAGAAGCTAAAAATGTAGTCGATATTTTATTAGAAAATCCAGATACTGGTAATTATAAAACTGTGTTTGTAATAAATTTTGATTCTGATTTTAATTTTGTAAACGTAACTCAAGAAGAGTTTAAGAGTGAAAATTGGCGTTTGTATCTTTATAGAAAAGGTTCTGGCAACGGAACAGACTTTTCGCCAACTTCAAGATGGATAAATATTGAAAGAACGTTTAACAATAGATTTATGAGATGGTTTAGATTACATAGCAAAGATAATTCAATAAATAAAATGTATAATCAAATGAATATTAACAAGGATGTTATTTTAGAAAAGTTGGAGTTTTTAGATAAACAAGATAAGAACAACAAGATAATCACTGTTAAAATAAATGACAAATATATTTATCAGGTAGAAAATCCAGATTTTAGAAAAATATTCTTAGATGAATATATACAGAAACTTGAGGAAATATCTGGCGAAGATGCTTTTTGTAGCATTTGTGGAAAACATAAAAAAAAGGTTTTCACTACTCCTGAGATTTATAAATTTTACAATATGGACAAGCCAGGCTATATAGCAGGTGGATTTAATAAGAAAAACGCTTGGAAAAATTTTCCTATATGCAATGATTGTTTTTTAAAAATAGATTATGCCCGAAAACATATAGAAGCTAATTTAGAATTTAATTTTTATGGGAAAACTTATTACATTATACCCAATGTCATATTAAATACTCAAGAAGCTTTAGATGATGCAAATGGTATATTGACGGACTTAAATAAAAAAATAACCTTGAGTAAAGGCGATAGATTTACAGATGATGAGAGGGAAATCTTTTATATTCTTAAAGAATATAAGGATTTTATAAGTTTTTATATACTATTTCTAGAAAAAGATAATAATGCAAGGTATATACTTTTGTTAATAGAAGACGTTTTACCTTCTACTTTACGTAAGATGTTTGTTGCTAAGAAAAAAATAGATAGTTTATTTGAAGATATTTCAAGTAAAAAGTATGATTTTAGTATGTTAAATGAATTCTTAAATAAGTATGATAAAATATTCATCGAAGTTAGGGGAGCAAAATTGATTTTCTAACACTTATAAGAATTTTTAATAAAAAAATATCTGATAGTTTAATTTATGAAAATGACTTTAAATATATAGTTTTGAATGCTATAATGAATGTTAGATTTTTGGAAGAGCTTGAAGTTATAAATTTTGATAGGAGAGAGGTTATGGGAAAGAACTTACTTGACCAAAGCTTTTTTGATAATGTTTATCAAGTTATTTATCAACTTATGGGGAGTGGTTTGGATACTCCAGTTAAAAAAGGTGTATTTTTACTTGGTGTATTAACACAAAAATTATTAGATGACCAAAAAAAAGGAATGGAATCTATGCCTTTTCTTAAGAATTTAAAATCTCTTAAGATGAATAAAGAAGATATTTTGAGTTTATTGCCTAAGGTTGTTAACAAACTATATGAATATGATGAGTATGATTTATTTTCTAAGTTTTTACATCAAGAAATATCTAGTCTTTTGTTAAAACAGGATAAATTCTTGCTATCTAACGATGAAATAAATTTCTACTTTGCTGCTGGTATGGGTTTAAAAGGCAAGGTGGCTGATGTTTTTCGTAAAAGTTTTCCTGAAACTAACAAGGAGGTAAAAAGCAATGTTTCACAATAGGAGAGAGTATTTATTTTTGTACGACGTTAGTTATGGAAATCCCAATGGGGATCCTAATGATGAAAACAAGCCAAGGATTGATGGAGATTCTGGCAAGAACATAGTTACCGATGTAAGACTCAAAAGAACTATAAGGGATTATTTAGCTGATTTTGAAGGATTAGAAATTTTCATAAAAGAGGTTTCTGATTCTGATAAAGGTGGTATTCAGGATGCTAAGGCAAGAGCTAAGGATTTTGGTAATGAAAAAGAAAAAATTTTAGAAAAATGTATAGATATTAGATTATTTGGAGGTACCATTCCTATAAAAGTTGATAAAGACAAAGGCAGTTCCATAACTTTTACAGGTCCTGTGCAATTTAATATGGGCCAGTCTTTGCATAGGGTAAAACTTGAGTATATAAAAGGAACTGGTGCATTTGCATCCAAGGAAGGTAAACAAAAAACATTTAGGGAAGAGTGGATATTGCCATATTCTCTAATAGCCTTTCACGGTGTGGCTAACGAGAATGCTTCAAGAGAGACCAACCTAACAGACCAAGATTTGGATTTACTTATCAAAGCTATGTGGTATGGCACAAAGAACCTTATAACAAGGTCAAAAAATGAGCATGTACCTAGGCTGTTGATAGAAATAATATACAAGAAGGATATTCATAGCCATATAGGTGAGTTACATAGGTTTGTAAAAATTGATACAGACAAGCAAGATGAGGAACTACGAGGGCCAGATGATTATGTGCTTAACATAGATAGACTGATAGAAAATATTAAATTAGAGGCCAGTAAAATAGATAAGATTCGTTATAAAATTGATAAGAACTTTAGGTTAAATAATAGCTTTAATGTGGAAACGTTAAAGTTTGAAGAAATGAATATATAGTTTTGCTTATGAGCGTAGACATATTTGAAGTATTGGTTTTTGATATATGGGGGGATTTTGCACATTTTAAAAAGTTTTATACAACTTCTTCTCCTCTAACTTTTTCTATACCGCCTCCTACAACTGTGTTTGGAATTATAGGGGCTATATTGGGCTTAGATAAGAGAGAATATCTTAAATATGTAAATGGCAGAACTACTGGTGTAGCTGTAGAGATACTAAGTCATATAAAGAAAACAAGAATGACACTGAACTATATAGACACAAAAGCCTCGTTTAATTATATAAAAAATAGAATTCAGATAAGAACTGAATTTTTAAAAGACCCGTTTTATAGGCTTTATATAAGAATGAACGATGACAAGCTATTCAATGATCTTGTTGATAAAGTAAAAAACAAAGAATCTTATTATACCGTATCTTTTGGGCTTGCTAACTTATTGGCTAATTATCGGTATGTAGGTCTATTCAAGGCAGAGGCATTGGAAGATAGCGATGTTGTAAATACATCAATTTTTTCCAAGAACGTAAAAAAAATAAATTTTGTTGAAGGCAGAAAATATTTTAGAGAGAAGTTTCCAGTAGATATGAATAGCAATAGGATGGTATTGTCTTATGAAGATATAATACTTGAGTTATCTGGTCAAGGATTGGAAGGAAGCTTTACTAATTGCTATAAGATAAACGACAAAGTTATCTCTTTCATAACACCATGAATAATAAATCAGGTATTCTTTCACACCCAAACAAGTATATTGAAGACCATGTTTCTAATGTATTAAATTTAAGTTTAAGGTTTTTTGATAATATTCAAAATCAATCTCAAAAAGAAAAGATTTTAAAAGATATACTAAGTATAATAGTTTTTGCTCATGATATAGGAAAAACTACGAGATTTTTTCAAGATTATATTACAGGAAGGTTAGATAAGAAGTCAGAGACAAGACACTCTTTACTTGGTGGCGTAGTAGGCTTTTATTTAGCGGACATATATTTAAACAGTATAGATGTAGATGACCCTTTCTTAAGAGCCATTTCATTTATATTGCCTAAAAGACATCATTCCAATTTGAAAGATTTCTTAGACGAGTTAATCTTAAACGATGAAGAACTAAAATTATTAGAACTTCAAATTAATTCTATAGATAATAAAAGCTTTAAAACTTTTATAGAAAATATTGACTTTGGTTTCAAGCAAATTCAGTCGTTTTCTTTAAACGATATAATATTAAAAGATATTAGTGATAAACTTAGTAAAGTAAAGAGAAAAATCAGAAAATTGAAAGATGAAAAAAGTATAAGATATTTCATAGATACAATTTTACTTTTTTCTATACTACTTGATGCTGATAAATCTGATGCTGGAATAAAGGAAGAAGATAAGAGTGGTTTATTTAATGAAAAATATATAGAACCTACTGTTGTAGATAAATATATAACCAATAAATTGGCAAATGACAAAGATAATATAAACAAAATAAGAACTGAAGCTTTTAACGAAATATCAGACTTTGGTATAGATTTAAATAAGAAAATATATGCAATAACATTGCCTACTGGCATTGGAAAGACTTTGTTGTCCTTTAAGTTGGCTTTAAAAATTGCAGATAAGGTAAAACAAGAACTTAATAAGGATTTAAAAATTATCTATTCTTTGCCGTTTTTATCGGTTATAGAGCAAAATTACAGCGTATTTGAAGAAGTATTAAATACCAACGATAATTCAGTACTTTTAAAATATCATCACCTTACTGGTTTTAGCTATAAAAATGAAGATGAAGAATACGACTACGATACTTCAAGGATACTAATAGAAGGATTTAACAGTAAGATTATCGTAACTACCTTTATGCAATTTTTCTATTCAATTTTAAGCAATAAAAACAAAATGCTAAGAAAGTTTCATAAGTTTGCCAATTCGGTGATTATCTTAGATGAAGTCCAATCCATACCACATGAATATTGGTTGCTTATTAGAGAGTTGTTTATAGAGATGACCAAAAGATTTAACTGCTATATAATTCTGTCTACTGCAACTCAGCCTCTTATATTTGAAGAAAACGATTATGTAAATGTTGTTAACTATGAAAATTATTTTCAAAAGTTCAATAGATATAAACTAAATATAGATTTAACATCTAAAACAGTAGAAGAGTTTTATGGCTCTCTTAATATAGAAGACAACAAATCTTATCTATTTGTAATGAATACTGTACCATCAGCTAAAAAACTTTATATGCTTTTAAAAGAAAAATATCCAGACGATATTGAGTTTTTATCTACTCATGTAATACCAAAAGATAGGTTTCAAAGAATAAACGATATAAGAAATAAAAAGAAAAGGATAGTAGTTTCTACTCAACTTATAGAAGCTGGGGTTGATGTTGATTTTGATGTAGTATATAGAGATTTTGCTCCGCTTGATAGTATAATACAATCAGCTGGACGATGCAACAGACATGGTATAAAAAACGAAGGTATAGTGAATGTGATAAGATTAAAAGATGATAATAATAAATTTTATAGCTCTCGTATATATGATACTTATTTACTAAATAAAACTCAGGAAGTGTTAAAACAAAAGTATTATGAAGAAAAAGATATAAATACATTGATTACAGATTATTTTAACCTTGTGAAAGATGGTGCTTCTGATTATATCTCACAGCGATTATTAGAAATGATATACAAGTTGAAATTCTATGGTGAGAAAGAGAAAGAAGAGGTAAATTCTATACAAGATTTTGTACTAATAAAAGAAGATTTTTACAAACAAGATGTTTTTATAGAAAAGGATGACCAAGCAAAAGAAATATGGGAAACTTACAAAAATGAAGTCGTTAACAATAAAAAAGTAGATATGTTCCAAAGAAGAAAAAAGTTTGATGAAATCAAAGCTAGGTTTTATGAATATGTGATATCAGTGCCTATAAAAGGTGATAGTATAAAAGAAGATAGTGGGTTTTATTATATTTCTGAAAAGTTTTTAAAACACTACTATGATTTAGGGACGGGGTTTATAACAGATGATGGAGGATATTTGGAATACTGAACAACCTTTTGGTATAAATGGGACTTTGATTTGGTATTTTTATATTTGTAAAAGGGAAGTCTGGTTGATGGGACATAGCATAGAGCCTGACCAGGAAAATGATTTTATAGCTTTAGGCAGGCATATACATGATATATTTTATGAGAGAAAGAAAAAAGAAATATTAATAGACAATACAATTAGAATAGATTTATTGCAATCTAACAAGTTAATAGGAGAAATAAAGAAATCCTCTAAATTTTTGAAAAGTGCAAGGATGCAATTGTATTTTTATCTATATTATCTAAAATCTATCGGTATACATAAAGAAGGAGAACTTCTTATACCAGAAGAAAGAAAAAAAGAAAGCCTAGTGCTCACAGAAGAGCTCGAAAAAGAGATAGAAAGCGCTATTTACGAAATAAAAAGTATACTTCAACAAGATAAACCGCCAAAACCAGAAAAAATTCAGTATTGTAAGCATTGTGGTTACAAAGCATTGTGTTGGAGTTAAAGTTATGGGAAAAGCAGTTTATATATTTAATAGCGGTATATTAAAAAGAGAGGATAATACCATCTACATTGAAACAGAAAAAGGAAAGAGTGCATTACCAATTAATGCAATATCAGAAATCCATATATTTGGGGAACTGGATTTAAATAAAAGAGTTTTGGAGTTTTTAACTCAAAATAAAATACCAATTTTTTTCTATAACCATTATGGCTATTATATAGGTAGTTATTATCCAAGAGAGTATCTAAACTCTGGTATTATGGTATTAAATCAAGCAAAGTTTTACTTAGATAAAGAGAAAAGGATATTTTTGGCTAAAAGTTTTGTATATGGTGCTATTGTAAATATGTTAAAAAATATGAATTATTACAAACGTTATGATGATAAGAAGGACATTGAAAATCTTATTAAATCCATAGAAGCATTGTTGATGGAATTAGATAGACAAAAAGAAATTCAAGATATAATGGCTATAGAAGGAAATGTAAGAAAAATGTATTATCAGGCTTTTAATATAATAATAAAAAACGAAGATTTTATTTTTGATGAGCGCACAAAAAGGCCACCAAGCAATCCTATCAATGCACTTATTAGCTTTGGAAATTCTTTAATGTATACGACTGTATTATCCCAAATATATAGAACCCATTTAGAGCCGAGGATTGGTTATTTACATGAAACAAATCAAAGGAGTTTTAGCCTAAATTTAGATTTAGCAGAAGTTTTTAAACCAATTATAGTGGATAGAGTGATATTTTCTCTTCTTAATAAAAGCCAAATACAAATAAAACATTTTGAAAAAGATATAGATTATGCTTATTTGAATGAAAAAGGTAAGCAAATTTTCATATCAGAATTTGAAAATAAACTTAAAACTACTATAAAGTATAAAAATTTAGGTGAAGTTTCTTATAGAAGATTAATAAGGGTAGAATGTTATAAACTCTATAAACATTTTTTAGAAGAAGAAAATTATAAACCATTTACTTCTGAGTGGTGATATGTTTATTATACTGGTATATGATGTGAACGAGAAGATTGTTTCTAAGTTTCATAAAACATGCAAAAAATATCTAACATGGGTACAAAATAGTGTGTTTGAAGGAGAGATAACAGAGGCAAACTATAGAATATTGATAGATGAGCTAAGAAAGTTTATGGACGATTCAAGAGATTCTTTATTGGTTTATAAGTTTAGAACTAAAAAATATTACGAAAGAGAAGAAATTGGTATAGCAAAACCATCCCACGAAGATTTATTCTTTTAACCAGCCTATATCATAGAAATCTTCTGTCGACCTATGTTAAGCTATCGTTAAATTGAATGTTTTTCAACTAAATGGCGTACTTCATAAGCTGAATATGCGTGGAGTGATAACAACTTAGATTATCCTGTCGGACCTCTATGGTTTTTGCAAGATTGGAGGTCGACAATAATTGAATTATTTTTTCCATTATGCTTCTTGCTTAAAAAATAGTGCAAAATTAAAGTAAGCGATGTAAATTTATGTTATAATAAAAGCATGTTAATTTCGGGGTTTAAAGTGTGCCTATAAGGAATTGAAACGACAATTTAAATAATACAAACTCATCAAATCACTAGTTTAAAGTGTGCCTATAAGGAATTGAAACCTAAGCAAGAACTCATAAACCTTGCAGGTGGTCTGAGTTTAAAGTGTGCCTATAAGGAATTGAAACTTATCAACCAAAAGCAAATAGGATAGGAAAATTTAAAGTTTAAAGTGTGCCTATAAGGAATTGAAACCTTGTTCTTTTTTTCTTATGTATGCTACATCGTTTGATAGTTTAAAGTGTGCCTATAAGGAATTGAAACTTCTTAAAGTCCTTCTTTTTCAAATCGTGTAGTAGTGGTTTAAAGTGTGCCTATAAGGAATTGAAACTCTATTTTCTCTTTCTGAGTTTTGAGTTTCTCAAGGGTTTAAAGTGTGCCTATAAGGAATTGAAACTATTAATAAGCATAAGGTTGATGCCTTAAGCTAATAGTTTAAAGTGTGCCTATAAGGAATTGAAACCCACATTTAATTAACACATCTTGTTCTTTAGTATGCGTTTAAAGTGTGCCTATAAGGAATTGAAACACCGAAGAAAAACAGCTACAATGGAAAAGGTTAGAGGTTTAAAGTGTGCCTATAAGGAATTGAAACAATTGCCAAACCTTTGGTTTTTTACTTTGTTTTTTTGGTTTAAAGTGTGCCTATAAGGAATTGAAACGCTCTTCAAGTCTTTCGTGCAATTGTTTATTTGCTCGGTTTAAAGTGTGCCTATAAGGAAT
>CAZDZN010000038.1:0-386 GCA_964509905.1 uncultured Aquificaceae bacterium | reverse complement strand
TGGGTTTAAAGTGTGCCTATAAGGAATTGAAACCCTCCATATTTTTTTTGGTTTGTAAAATTACAGATAGGGTTTAAAGTGTGCCTATAAGGAATTGAAACTACAACACGTAATATTTCTTCTGCCCAATAATCAGCGTTTAAAGTGTGCCTATAAGGAATTGAAACCTTCTCCTGTAGATTATGGTATGGATTTCTTAAACAGTTTAAAGTGTGCCTATAAGGAATTGAAACGGTACTATTACTTGCAACATAATGAAATGTTCTAATGTTTAAAGTGTGCCTATAAGGAATTGAAACATACACCACTTCCGATATCAACAACACAGGTATTAAGTTTAAAGTGTGCCTATAAGGAATTGAAACGACAATTTAAATAATACAAAC
>CAZDZN010000037.1:0-13925 GCA_964509905.1 uncultured Aquificaceae bacterium | reverse complement strand
GGCTCCGCTAAAACCTGCCCAGCCCTGCCTTATACCATTCACCATTATAGTATATCTTTCTGATCCACCTTGTCCGTATCCATTTATAGTAACTCCAGGAGCATAAGACATTACCTGAGCTACGTTTCCAGTTGGACCTGCTACTTTTAGCTGGTCTTTTTTAATAACCTTGACACTAAAATTAGATTTAAACACATGTTTATCTTTTAGTTTTAAAAGAGCTCTGTGATATCTTTTCTCTTTTTTCCTTTCGGTTGCCGATACGTGCTCAGCTCCTACGTTTATCTGCCCTATGTTATAAACAGGGCTTGAATTAGATTGAGCAAATGATAAACTACTACCAAAAATGGCTAAAGTTAGCATAGTGATTTTAATGCTTTTATTGTCCATAATTTTTCCTCCTATAAATTTGCTCTTATTATAATTGCTAATTGTTAATTTATTATTAATATTTTGTTAATTTTCTGTTAAGAAAACCCTCTTTCCCTCTCCCTAAGGTCTTCATGAAAAAGAAGCTTTAAAAATAAGCTCTAGCTCCTAAAGATAGTGTAAATGGCGGTGCCACATAATAAGTACCAGATGTATCGCCAGTACCTATATAACCTATATAAGTTTTGTTGGTTAAATTGTAGGCGTTTAAAAACAAAGATACTTTTCTTTGAAAAATATGAACATCTCTAGATATGTTTAAATTAAAAACCACATAAGAAGGTATCTCTTGAGTATTGGTGGAATCTCCGTATCTGGAGCTTTCATATATGGCGTAGGGGAATATATCAAATCCATATATTTTATAGTCTAATCCAAGTTTCGCCATATATTTCGGTGTGTTTGGAAGCTGATTACCAGCTACATTTAGAAATTGAGAGCCTGAATAGTATCCATTTTGAAAAGTGGCTTTGTTATAAGACCCAGAGGCTATAAGTGTAAGGTCTTTCATTATATTTCCTGCTACAAAGACTTCTCCTCCGTAAGCGTGAACCTTTCCCACATTTTGAGGATAGGTTATATTAGGATTATTTGGTTCTGCAAAGTATTCTATCTTATCTTTGTAATCCACGTAGTATATATCTGGTTTTATAAGGAAGTTTCCAATGCTTATATTTATACCAACGTCGTAACTGTCTGCTTGCTCTGGGGATAGGTTGTTTATGACCTCTTGGGCTGTGGTACCAGGGGGTGGTGAACCTTGATAGCTTCCTGGTATCTGAAAATTCTTTGCGTAGTTAAAATATGGAGCTAAATATCTGCTAATACGATAAGATATATTTATAGTAGGAAGTAATTTCCTATACGTTCTATCGTATGATTGACTTGGAATACTTTGTAATGGATAATTGTATATATCATCATCTGGAAGGTCTGGTAAATTTGCATATGTATTGTACTCAATATAATTTCTTCTAATCTGAGCGTATTTTAAGCCAAGCTCAAAATCAAACTTATGGAAGTTATTTAAATCAAATACCATGTATGGAGTGTTTGTAATAGTGTAAACTTTGTCTATATATCCATAATAATTTAGACTGGCTATATATGAGCCATTTTGAAAGTTTGACAGTTTTAGGTTTTTATTAAAATTTTCAAGATCAGCATTTTCATACCAATAACCTAATGTAACTTTAAAAGGATGTTGATGAAATACCGCTTGTGCTATAAAACCCGGTCTTTTTGTGTAATTATAGCTTATGCTTTGATTTATGGCATTTTGTTTAGGATTATAGTAAGCTGAGCTTCCATAGCCTCTTCCCCTCCAATAATATGGCTTTAGTTCAAAATAAAGATTTTTAGTGGCATCAAAGCTTATATTTCCTCTAAATTCATAGTTTTGGTAAGGGTTGTATTGAAACTTATAGTAATATTGATCCATTGCTGGATTTCCAGTAAGAGAACCGTTGTAATCAAAGTCTTTATAAGCACTCAAATTTTGAGCCTGTTGATAATTAAGCCCGCGATAATAATAATTTAACTGATTGTTTTCATCCATATAAAAATCTACATGTAATCTATCAAGATTTGCCACCCATCCAAAGGCTACGTGGTCTCTATATTTTGGACTTTGTCCCGGACCCTTCCATTTGTCAGCCTGAGCGTGAGATAAGGATATAAAAAATCTTGAGTTCATGAGTGGTAAAGACCCAGAATCAATACGAGTAAACGTTTTTTCAAATCCAAAAGAACCAAATATTTGCTCTAATTCTAATCCAAACTTATCCCTTGGAGGTATAGTTCTAAGAGCGATTCTTCCGCCTAAATCAGAGTAAAGAGGCGATGTTTTACCAGTACCTCCTCTTGTAATGGTTTCAGCTTCTATGTTTTCCATGTCCGCATATTCGTTTGGATAGATGGCAAAGTTACCTGAATCATTTAGAGGCATGCCGTCTATGGTGACACCTATTTGGCTGTTGTTAAAGCCTCTTATAGTGACTTCACCACCGGATAACCCGTAAGGGTCTTGGGTTTGAAAGTTAACAGAGGGCAATAGTTCCAAAGCTTGGTATACGTTGGCACCACCTACATTTAGCTTGTTTATAAGTTTCTTCTCTACTTTCTCTTTGGCTTTTGTGTACTTTTTAGTTTTTATGAGACTGCTGGCGTTTTGGGTTGTTTCATTTGCGTTCACTTCTACATTAAGAAGTGGGGTTTCAGCATAAGAAAAGCCTATAAACGCTAGGCTAAACACATATACTAAACTCTTTTTCATAAAACACCTCCTATCTTTTTTATTATATTTTCATTCTGTTAATTTTTTATTAATATGCATTGAAGTATTGTCATATTAGACAAACTAAAACTTATCGGCGCTATCATAAAAAAATTTAGTCTTCTTAACCAAAAATTAACGTTTGTAATTTAAATTTAATTTTATCTAAGGAGGTAGGTATCATGAGTAGGATTATGGATGAAATTAAGCATCTTTTAGAAGAGGGCGAAGAGCTTCTTATGTCTATTTTTGATGATGGTCATTATCATGTGTTAACATACAACAAAGCTTTTAATACACTATTTTATTTCTTGGCTTACAAAAGCAAAGTAGACCATCAATATGTAAGAGCGCACGAGGAGATCTTAACTTCTTATAGTCTGAAGGACAAACTCAGTAAATATCTTACCCCAGAAGCCATAGAATTTTTGGAGAAGGTGCTTTTAGAAAAGTCTTATGCAACTTGAACAAGTGCTTATGTTATTAGAACCTGTTTTAGAGACTGATATACATGATAAGGAAAGTTTTGAGGCTTTTGAGAATATGATTAGATCGTCATTGGATTGCTTCTTGATTTATACGGATGATATCATAACTGACGATGTTAAAAGCCTAAAACCCCCTTCTTATGTAAAAGTTTACGACATAGACTGCAACTTCATAAAAGCTCACAACGGGCAAAGGGACAAACTTAACACAATACACCCAAAATTAAATAAAATTTGGCTCTCTTCGATGGATACACGCATTGATTTTTTAAAAACCTTAGAAGATATAGTTTTTTTGAAGTTAAATGGATATCTGGAGATTAGCTCAAGGTTTTTGGATGTGCTTGGATATCTGTATTTTAAAGGAGGGGAGCTTATAAATGCAAGATTTGGAGAGCTTCATGGGGAGGGAGCTCTTACTTTTCTTATCCAAAAGATATCTCAGCGCATAGTAAATTTAAACTTCTACACACTTCCTGAATACATGGTGGATATATATGCTTCAAAGTATAGGCTTGAACGTTTAGAAGAAGATGATGCTGTACATAATATAGGTTTTATAACAAAATCAAAATATGCTTTGGCTCAAGGGATGCTTTCCAATGGATACTTTCATATATATATTGAAGATGGGAAAAATATCTTCAGTGTGTTAAACGATAAGCTTGTGGATAAGTTAAATGTGTATGAGCCGTTTTATCTTGGTATTTTTTCATTGGAGTTTGAAAGACTACAGATAGACCTAAAAGAGGTATTAAAAAACTACAAGCCCGCCAATGCGTTGGTAAAACCCACGAGCTTCGATAAAAACTTTATATTCTTTTGTCCGCTTTGCTGGAATCCTATATCGGAAACGGATATTGTATGTCCATACTGCGGATACAATATAGAAAATTTTACAAAGCTTCCATACGATACCAAACTTATAATAGCTCTAAATCATCCTATAGCTGATTATAGGATAACGGTATTAAATGTAATTAAATCAAAAAAAATTAAAATGGCGCTTCCTTTCATTAAAAGCATAATACTAAAAGACGACAACCCTTTGGTAGTTCAAAGCGCTATAGATGCTTTGATTACTATAAATAAAAAAGAAGGATGCGAATTTTTAGAAAGAGTTAATAAGACTCACGAATACGGGGTGGTGAGGCAATATAGTTTGGATGTCTATAGGAGGTATTGCAAATGAAGGTAAGGTTTGTGCATAAGGATTTTTCTGGTGCTGAAGTAGCGGAGTTCAATAGTCTGAAGGATTTTATAGAATCTGAAAAGTTAAAAGACTATGCGTACTTTATTATGGAAGACAAGGATTGTTTTCGTCCCACGAAGATAGTGTATGAAAATGAAGAGCTTCTTAAACTTATATTGCAAAAGCAAATCACGATGTTTTATCAACCGATTTTTTCCAATAAAAACGGTTTCGTATACGCTTTTGAGGCTCTTTTAAGGGTAAAAGCCAAAGACAGATACATATATCCAAAAGAGGTATTTGATTTAGTTCATAAGATAGGCATAGGAAATTTGGTGGATGCTATATGTAGAGAGCAAGCTATCATGCAGTACAAACAGAAAAAGCTAAAGCTCTTTATAAATATAAACCAAAACTCCACCAATGCAAATATATTCAAGAGAGGATACACTCTGAAATTAGCCATAGAGAACGGGTTTAATCCGGAAGACATAGTGCTTGAAATCACAGAATCCGAAAAAATAGAAGATGTAGAGAGCTTAAAAGATATAATCCATTATTATAAAAACTTGGGTTTTTCTGTGGCTTTTGACGATTTTGGTACAGGATATAACTCTCTTAAGATTTTAAGCCAAATAGAGCCAGATTATATAAAATTTCCCATAGAGCTTATAAATGGCATGTCCAGATCAAAATTAAAATGGCAGATAGTAAGGGGTATCATGGATATGGCTATCAAAAGCGGTATAAAGACAATAGCCGAAGGGGTGGAGAAAAAAGAGGATTTAGAAGCGGTTTTAGAGCTTGGTATAGACTATACCCAAGGGTTTTTGCTGGGACTTCCTACAGAGGCTCAGGATATTCCAAAAGATGGTATCGTGCTTTTAAAGACCACCATAAACGAGAAAAAATTAAACTCCATATCGGATAGATATAAGATAAACAAAGAAGACTATGAACCGGTGGAGGTTTTAGAGGAGATATCCGATACAAAATCTTTCATAGAATATCTTAAAAAATCCACTTCCAGATGGCTTTACATAAAACCTATGGATATACTGGTGAATGAAAATTGTGCAAAAAGAATATTAAACGCTTTCCAGGAGAACTTGTTTTATTATAAAGATTTAGATTATCTGTTTGAAAATATAGATTGTCATTACAAAAAGCCCATGAGTATAGACGTAAAAGACAACATGCTTCATTCGTATTACGTTATAAGTGAAAAACATATGGATGTACTGCTGGTAAAATACAACGATGAAGTTTTGGGGGTTTTATCAAAATCAAAGATTTTAGAAAGACTCTTTGATACATTTTACAAGATGACTTTATATACCAACCCTCTTACAGGGCTTCCGGGCAATGTACTCATAGAAAAAGAAATAGATGATCTCATATCTCAAAACGTTGAATCTTATGTGGTTTACATAGATATATCTAACTTCAAACCCTTCAACGATGCTTATGGATTTTTGGCGGGGGATATGATGATTAAAAAACTTGCCCATACCCTTCAGAACTTCGCCTCTTCTTATGATGCTTTCATAGGACATGTGGGAGGTGATGATTTTGTGGTGATATTTAAAAATCTACAAAACCCAAAAGAAGTGATAGAAAATCTTTATAAGGAGGCATCAGAAGCTTTAAAAGAGTTATACTCCGAGCAGGATATACAAAATGGATACTTCGTATCCAAAGATAGAGAAGGCAACATTAAGAAATTTCCCATAGCCAAGATTACACTAGCAGCGGTGAGCACCAAAAACTACAAAAGCTCCCAGGATATATCTAAAAGAGCCGCTGAGCTTAAAAAAGAGTCCAAGACATATCTTATGCCTATCATAGAAGATGTAAACGATACCGTCACTACGCTTATAAAAGTATAAATTTTTTAGGGAGGTAAATATATGAAAAAGATGGTTTGTAAAGATATCCTTAGGGAGAACGAAGAGCTAAAACAAAAACTTGAAGCCTTGGAAAAAGAAAAGCAAGATACTATTTTAAGGGCAAACTCTTTGGAACGAGAGTTAAAGAATGTGGAGAGTGCAAAAGAAGGGCTAATAGAAAAGCTTCAAAAAGCCCAAGAGGATATTAAAAGCTTTAAGACCAAAGCAAAAACAGCTTTTGATATTTTGGAAGCGTTGCAATCAGAGGGTGTATTTTTGGTAAGTCCGGAGTTTAAACCTGGTAAAGAGGGCAATGAGCTTGTGTATATTAACAAAAGAGGTATTGAGATTTTAAAAAACGAGTGGGAGGTTATAAACAAAAACTACAACTACAATATAGACTGGTCAAACCCAGTGGGTATATCTATACATAGGTTTCACAAAAACCCTGAGCGTATAAAAGATCTCTTTAAAAGCTTAAAACCAGGGCAAGTAATAAAAAATACAGATATTCAGATGAATGGTGTGGTGATAGAATCTTACAGATTTGGTGTTTTTGATGAGGAGGGAAATATAGTAAATTACGGAGCTGTATGGAAAGATGCCACAGCCCAAAGACAATTTGAAATAATGTTTTATAATGTTATAGAAGCTATATCAAAACTTCATCATTTTCTTTCGGTGGGACAAGGAATTAATTATAGAGTGTTAAACAGGCTTGAAGTATTTAAAGAAGAGCTTGAAGCCATTGTAAATTCTATGACGGAGATGAGCCAGGGTATAACGGATTTGGTAAACTCCATACAAGATATCACCGTAATTCAGTCTGAGGTGGATAAAGCTATTAAAAACGGCTCATTGAAATTAAGTGAAACCATAGAGAATGTGGGTCTTTCGGTAAAAGCCATAGAAGATGTGGCAAAAACCGCCGATGAGCTAAAAGAAAGCGTAAGCTCTATAAATCAGATAGTGGAAGTTATAATGGATATTACAGAGCAAACCAATCTACTTGCTCTAAACGCCGCCATCGAAGCCGGAAGAGCCGGAGAGCTAGGAAGAGGATTTGCGGTGGTAGCAGATGAGGTGAGAAAGCTTGCGGATAAAACCGCAAAATCCGCTCAGGATATAAAAAAATTGATAGATATTGTAATAATGAGAGCCAAAAACTCCGTAGATAAAACCGCTTCTGCTAAAGATACTATTGTGAAAAATAGCAAACAAGCCGATGAATTAAGACAGAGCTTTGAAGCGATACAAAAAAGTTTAAAGGACCTCATGGAACTAGTATCAAAACAAAGCTCCGCCACAGAAGAGCAATCTATGGTGGCAAAAGGTATATCCACCAATGTAAGCAATCTTACGTTCAGTATTCAAAACATAGAAGAATCTATACATAAGTCTTTATCTACACTACCAGAAGCCATCAAACTTGCAGAGGAAGCTTTTGAATCTTTTAAAAAGATGGAACCGGGTACTTGCACAGACATATACGAAAAAGTCTTAGACCATTCAAGGTTTATGCTAAATGTAATAGACCTTATAACAGGTAAGATAAATTGGAACGTGGTGGATCATACGCAATGTGTTTTTGGTAAATGGTATTACGATAAGTCCACCAAGGAATTTGTATATAAATGCTCTACGTTAAACAATCCAGATAGTATAAAGATATTTACAGAGTTAGAAGAACCTCACAAGCATTATCACAAACTTGGTATGGAGGTGGAAAAACACTATAAAAACAACAACAAAGAGGGGCTATACGAAAAGGTGGTAGAACTAATAGATTTCTCTTCTAACATAGTAAATCATATAGCGTTATTAGCAAGTAGCATGAGAGGTTGTTGATTATAAAATTTGGGGGGACGGGAGAGGGTTTATACCCTCTTCTTTTTTTATTTAAAAAAGTTTATAATGAGAGTATCTCACCAATTTTTTAAACTCTGTTCTTATAAATCAGCCTACGCTTTTTTATTAACATAATAAGATTTATACAATATATTCCAATAGTCCTTTTATAACCAATGAGAATCTGCTAATTTTATGTTTACTATCCCAAGTATTGATGAAATTTGTTTGAGTGAATTAGATGAGAGTATGTTGTAAGGAGTTTTTCCATATTTTTTTCTATGGAAAAGTGCTTTTTTATGAAGTGTTTTATCTTGTTTTTATCCAGTGTATCGTATATTTGAGAAAGAAAAATGGTCTTAGCTATAAAATCTTCTTTTGAGCTGGCTAAAAAGTCTTTGTAATAAACTATCTCTGGGAATGAGTTATCTTTATAAGCTACTATGGGCAATCCACAGGCTTGAGCTTCTATAAGGGCGTATCCAAAGGTATCTGATTTCGAGGCACTTATAAATGCATCAGAAGATGCGTATAAGTTAGCCAAATATCTTTTGTCTTTCACATAATCTAATAGTGTATAGTTTGAATCAAGATATTTTTTTGTCTTTTTCTTATCAGGGCCATCTCCTACGAGCAGCAGGTGAAATTTATCGTCTATGTTTTTAAGCTCTCTAAATATCTTTAAAAGCTCTAAAAAGTTTTTATCCTTGGAAAATCTACCCGCATATATAAGTACAAATTTATCTTTTAGAGAGTTTTTTAGCTCTTCCGCAGGATAAGGGTCTTCAAAATCTGATAAATCAAGGCCATGGTGTATCACATGTGCATTGTAGAGCCCTATACTTGATAGATAGTTTTTCACATAAAAAGAAGGAGCTATCACCAAGTCCATATCTTTGTAGGTTTTGTAAATATATTGTCTTGCAGCTTTTAGTATAAAAGTAGAGTCTTTTTTGAGATGTAAAAGATTTGATATGCTTTTCTCAAGGTTTGAGTGAAAAAACCCCACTATTGAAAACCCCATCTTATCTTTTAGTTTTTTTATAAAAGTGGGAAGTAAAAACAAAGATCCCACTTCCACTATGTCCGGTTTTTCATATTCTATGATATCAGAGATCTTGGTTTGATTTATGAGGATGCGATATTGCTTCCATATCAGCATGTAGGGAGATTTTATTTGGTATATCTTGGTATTGTTTACATAGCTTATGTGATCTTTTTTGCCCGGGACTATAACTACATGTTCTATGTTTTTGTCCTTAAAGTAGCTTATTTTTTGATTTATGTAAGTTTTAATGCCGCCGCTTCTTTCGGAATAAAAATGCGTTATATCAAGTATTTTCATACTGCCGATTCAAACTCTATGCTTTTTACCTTGCCAAGAGAGAGTATATTTATCATATCCATCAAAAGTGCTTTTTCATCCATGAAAGATGCTTGGTATACGGCGTTTTGCTTTACAAAATTATATAGCTTATCATTTTTAAAGAGATTTGTAATAATCTCGGCATAAGTCATTGGATTGTTGTCTTTCACGATAAATCCAGTTTCATTGTTTATAATATGCTCTTTGGCTCCTCCCTTGTCAGATACCAAACATATTAGACCACTTGCCATAGCCTCCAATACCACATTTCCAAAAGTCTCGGTGGTGCTTGGGAATAAGAATATATCAGCACTGGCGTAGGCTTTTGAAAGTTCCTCCCCCTCCAAAAATCCCGTAAACATAATCTTGTCTTTGTATACTTTTTCTAATTCATACTTATATGGCCCGTCCCCTACTATGGCAAATTTTATATTTCTCTCTTCTTTTAAAAGCTCAAAAACTTCCACGAATACATCGAGATCTTTTTCCTTGGCTACTCTCCCAATATACACCACTACCCTCTCCCCTCTATAAGTAGGGTCAAAATTTTTCCAAAATTCTCTGTCCCTAAATATTGGGCTAAACTTTTCTATATTTACCCCTCTTTTGAATATAGTTAGTTTATCCTCTTTAATTCCGTAGTTTAAGAGCTTTTCGTAGTATGAGGCACTTGGGACTAAAACCCTTTCTGAGAGTCCGTAAAATGTTTTCATAAGAGAGTCTGCTATGTATTTAAAATATTGCTCTTGAGTGTATCTATAGGCATACTCTGGAAAATCCGTATGATATGCGGATACAAAAGGTATACCAAGTACTTTGGCTATTAAAAGCCCATAAATTCCAAGGACTCCCGGAGTAGCTGCGTATATCACGTCAAAGTTTTCGGATTCTGTGTAGTCAAGAATTTCCAGTAGATTTGGTATATTTATCGTAAGATGCTCATACTCTGGAAGGGCGAAAGACACCATCGGTTTAAAGTTTTTAATATGTGCATCCTCTATAGATTTTTCATCGGACATGATAAATATCATGTTTAGGTTTTCTTCTTTTGCTACACTGAGAAGCTTTTGAGTGGTCCTTGCTACGCCGTTTATGTCAAAAAATGTGTCGGTGAAATAAGCTATTTTACCCTCTATGTGCTCTTCGTTGAAAAACTCTTTATGAAAGGATTTTGATATATTTTTTTCATCAGCTCTTTGTTTGTATACTGATAGATAAGATAGGTAAGGAGCTAAAAATATCACACTTCTTCCTATATAAGTGCTAAACTTATCAAAGTCAAAAGATTTCATAGATTTTATTTGATTTAGCGTATAAGGTAAGATGTTTGAGAAAAACTGGAATATGTTTTCATGATTGTTTTCTGATACCACACCTTTGAAGTTTATCACATTTTCTATAAAAGTATTAGCAGAGCTTTTGCCCATGATAGAGTCCAAAAATGAGTACTTTGAAGCTTGCTCTTTGTCTTCAAAAAGCGTATCCAAAAGATACCCAAGTCCTCCGAGGTTATAATGCTTTTTAGTTCCTTCTTTTGCTATGTTCATTACCATGTGAGTAAGTCTTTTAGGGTTGCCGTGATATCCTTGAACATGGGTTTGCCCGTTTTCTATGGCGATTTTTAAATCTTCTATAGTATTTCCTTTGCATTCTGTGTATCCATAACCAAGATCAAGTCCTCCGTGATCATCAGAGCCCCCTGTGAATGAGATAAAATCTCTCTTCCTTTTATAAAATCCGTATTTGTTGGCAAGGTTTTCCAAATCCTTTTTGGTATAAGAGTTGGCTATTTTCTTGGTAATAATAGATGAGGTTTTAGAGCGAGTGCCATTTAGTATCTCCCAGCTGTCGAACAAAAGCAAAAATCTTTCTATGTGGGTTTTATTTAATTTGCCGTCCATGTTGTATAGAGGGTGAGCCAATATGTGAGTGATGTTGTTAAACTGCAGATAATCCACAAGCTCATATATATTGCCTCTTAAATGCTGTATATCTGTATGGTATTTTTCGTTTATATCTATTGCTATAACATGCACTTTGCATCTATCCTCTGGAAAATATGTGGTAATCTCTTCCGATATAAATGTATTTGGCATGTTTGTTATCTCAAGGCATCCACCTATAGAATCATGGTCTGTGATGGTAAAAAGAGTCATGCCTCTTCTTGTAAGCATCTCGTAAAGTTTTTTTGGTTTTGTGTAGCTCTCGCCGATTTTTAGCTTTTCAGAGATGTAACCCCCTGGTCTATTTGAGGCATAGGAATGAAGGTGTAAATCCACTTTAACCATACATACCTCCTTTATTCTATAAATAAATTTATAAAACTACTGTTAATTTTTGATTAATTTTTTGCTTTTACAATATGGTATAAATCATATACATCTTTTGCTTTTATACGATCAAGTACTTTTTTTAGTTTCTCTATTTTCTTAGAGGATGTAGCGTCTATCGGATGTAAGGCTATCCTTGTATTTAGGCTTTTAAAAGCCAAAAAACTTTTATCAAAGGAAAAAATAGACACATCTTCTACAAACCCTCTACTACCAAAACTTATAACCGGGGCAAAGACTTTTTTATCCTCTTCTAAATTGTATATATATCTTCTATCTGTGGTAAAAGAAAATCCCATATCTTTTAAAATGCTTATTAACTCTTTCTTGAACATCCAAGCCGGGGCTATAAATCCTCTTGGTTTTATATCTATTTTATCAAGTATATCAAGTCCTTTTTTGATTCTATCTTTTAGGCTATCTTCAGATAAAAATTCCCCCTCATAGTATGTAAAAATTTTTCTATAATCCCAGAGTTTAAATGCTTTTGATAAATGTGTATATCCGTGTAGGATAACTTCGTTGTTTTGGATAAGCTCTAACACCTCATCTTTTATATCAATGATAGATTCTTTTTCGTGATAAAAAGGTATTAGAAGGTAAGAGATTTTGTTTATGCCGTATTCGTTTAGTATAGATTTTAATATCTTTATATTTTCAAGACTTGATTTGGTGATATCGTGAATGGATATATTTATCAATCCGCTTTACCTATGTAGCAAGTCCTTATGTCTTCGTAGAGGATTTTGGCAAGCTCTTTTCTATGAAGGTGATCTGTTTTGTATATAGGCTTTAATAGAGTTAAGCTTACTTCCAAAGATTTTACATTTATTAAAAAGCTCAAAATATGAGTAAAAAGCTCCATATCTCCATAATAAAACACATAATCTTTGTTTGATATAACGATAGGTTTGTGATTTAAAAGTTCGTATTTTATGCATACAGGTAATACTGGTTTTTTGGTTTTTATTATAACATCTACAAAAGAGCTTTTGAAAGGTAATACATCCTCGCCATTTGAAGTAGTGCCCTCTAAAAATATCACTAAGTTAAGCTCGTCTTCCAAAACCTCTTTAAGAATGTTTATCTCAGATAAGATTCCGTTTTTGGTTGTCCTGTCTATGAAAATAGCCCCGCCGTATTTAGCAAAATTTCCGAATAAAAATGTCTTTTCTACCTCTTTTGTAGATACAAACACGGCTTTTAACCTGCTTATAAGTATTACGATATCAAAATAGCTAAGGTGGTTTGATACGATGATATAATTTATCCCGCTTTCTACATACATACCCTTTTGATCTATTTTTATATTAAAAACTTTCAGAACAATGTTTGCAAAGTAATGAGCATTCTCTATAAATTTATTTCTCTTTTCTTTTGGATTTTTTGTAAACATATCTATGAGTACAGACCTGATAAGAAAACCCACTGCCAATGCTATAAATAAAAATATTCTATACAGAAATCTTAAATACTTCATACATAAAATATTAACAGGAAATTGTTAAAATTTGGTTAAGCCCCGAAGAGGGGCTAAATTTTTAGATTAGGCTGGGGTCGGTTGATCGGATACGTCTTCTTCTGATATCTCTTCTAAGGATTTGTCTTTTGGTTCTGGTATAGCTATATAGGTTAGTAAAAGACCAGCAAATGAGAAAATGGCAGTTATCATTAGAGTATGACTAAGCCCTAAAGCTTTTAAAAGCACTGGGAAAAAGTAAGCACCTATAAAAGCACCTATTTTAGCAGTTCCAGCTGATATGCCGTGGGTTGTGGTTCTTAGGTTCACTGGAAAAATCTCTGCCGGTAATACAAATGTTGTGGTATTTGGTCCAAACTCTGAGAAGAAGTAAGACAATCCGTATATTATTATGAAAAGCGTAAAATTATTTACAATAGAAGGAAAAACCCCTATTATGAAAAACATGATTCCCATCATCAAAAATCCCAACATCTGTAAAAATTTATGCCCTATTTTGTCTATAGTGGTAGCAGCTATAAAGTACCCCGGTACTGCGAATATTACGAATATTAAAAAGCTTATAGCGGTGCTTTGTAAAAGATTTGCGTGAGGAGCTATGTGTTTCATTATAAGTGGTGTAGATATG
>CAZDZN010000036.1:0-14023 GCA_964509905.1 uncultured Aquificaceae bacterium | reverse complement strand
AATCATGATAAACTTGCACTATGTGCATATATATATATATATCTGACTTATACAATGATGTTATGTCATAAAAAATTACCAATAAAAATGTACGCTGGGAGGAGGTGTTATATCTTTTAGTAGGTTTTCTATATCTTCTTTCGTAGTGGAGTCATATACTTTTGCCTCTTCTTTTAAGACATGCTTATTATCGAAAGGATTAAAATACCAATCTATGTTTTTCACATTTAAATCCATAAGCACATTTAGTATATATCTCACGAAGTGCTCACCCACAAAAGGAGGATAAAATGTAGTCCTTAATAAAAACGGTTTTTTGGCTTTTGATAAAAGCGATATACTTTTGATGAGTTTACTAAACCCATCTTTATCCTCACAGAGTTTATAATCAATTGCTTTTACATCCAATGCGATATAATCCACAAATTCCTGAATGTGTTCTAAAACCGAAGGGCTTGTGCCGTTTGTATCAAGTTTTATATGAAATCCCATCGTTTTTAGGCTTTTAAGAAAATCTTTGAGCTCATTTTTATATATGGTAGGCTCACCCCCGGATATGCAAATCCAGTCTATCAGGTGTTTTCTTGATAATAAAAGCTCGAAAACATACTCAATCTCAAACTCTTTTGAGGTTTTATATACGATATCTTTGTTGTGGCAATATGGACATCTTAGGTTGCACCCACCAAAAAATAAAACTGTGCATATGGAAGGGGGTATGCCAAAACTTGGACATCCTGAGCAATCCACAAAGGATGTCCTCTGAATGCCGTATATCATAAAATCTAAGTGTATATATTGTATTCAAGCCTATCTTTGAATTCTTCTTTTTTGCCGGCGTTCCATCTCTGCACTGGTCTATAATAACCTACCACTCTTGAGTAAACTTCCGCTGGAGCCCCGCACTTAGGACATACAAAATGTTCGCCTTTTATGTATCCATGGTCTTTGCATACAGAGAATGTAGGAGTTATTGTAAGATAAGGAATTGGGTAGTTTTCAAAGGCTTTTTTGATGAAAGTAGGTATCAAGTCTTTTTTTGGAGATTCCCCTAAGAATGTATGAAGCACAGTCCCTCCTGTATAAAGTGTTTGCAAATCCTTTTGATGCTCCAAGGCTTCGAAAGGATCTTCCGTATATCCTACGGGTAAAAGCGTGGAGTTTGTATAATAGGGCTCACTTTCACCTGCAGTGATTATATCTTCAAACCTCTTTTTGTCGTGCCTTGCAAACCTGTAAGAAGTGCCTTCTGCGGGTGTAGCTTCTAAGTTATAAAGATGTCCCGTGAGTTCTTGATAAAGGGACAATCTTTCTCTAATCTTTTGAAGTATCTCTACAGCAAAAGCTTTACCCTCTTCTGAATTTATCCCTAACCCAATAAAGTCTAACAAAGACTCGTGCATACCTACTATACCGATGGTGGAAAAATGATTGTCAAAGGATTTAAGGTAAGCGCTCGTATAAGGCATAAGCCCTGCTTTTAGATTTCTCTCTACCACATGTCTTTTTATCTCTAAAGATTCTTTAGCCACATCCATCATATAAAAAAGCCTTTCAAAATATTCTTCTTTTGTTTTTGATAAATATCCAATGCGGGGTAAGTTTATCGTCACCACGCCTATACTACCGGTTTTGTCCGCAGCTCCAAAAAGCCCACCCATCTTGCTTCTTAATTCTCTCAAATCCAACTGCAATCTGCAGCACATAGACCTTACATCACCAGGATTTAGGCTGGAGCTTACGAAGTTTTGGAAATAGGGTGTGCCGTATTTAGCGGTCATCTCCCACAAAAGCATTGCATTTTCGCTGTAAAAATCAAAATCTTTCGTGATGTTGTAAGTGGGGATTGGGAATGAGAATATTCTACCTGCATAGTCTCCTTCTATCATCACCTCTATAAAGGCTTTGTTTATTATGTTCATCTCTTTTTGAAAATCTCCGTAAAAACCTATATCTGGTCTGTCTTCTCCTCCTACGATCACTGGTTTATGTTTCATGTCGTCTGGCAGAGTCCAATCAAAGGTAAAGTTTATAAAGGGTGGTTGAGAGCCCCAACGAGAGGGTACATTCATAGCAAACACCATTTGCTGGATTAGCTGTTTTACTTCCGGGTATCCTAAGCCATCAACCCTTACAAAAGGTGCTAAAAATGTGTCTACGGAGTTAAAAGCTTGAGCTCCAGCAAACTCCATCTGCATAACCCCTAAGAAATTTACCATTTGCCCTGTGAGTGCTGAGAGATGTTTGGCAGGTCCTGCTATTATTTGACCATATCCTCCTCTAAATCCTTTCCTTAGTAAATCTTCCATAGACCATCCAGCACAATAAGCTACTATTCCGTGTGATAAATCGTGGATGTGGATGTCAGCGCTTTCATGAGCTTTTCTGATATGCTCCGGATATACATTTCTTAATGTGTAATTTGCAATTACAGATCCAGCTACATGTAAATAAAGCCCCGGATAAGAAAAACTTGAATTTGAATTTTCATAAACTCTCCAATCTTCTTGGCTTAAGTAGTTTTTTACGAGTTTGTCTATATCTATTGTTGTATTTTCTAAAGATGTTTCGTGATAAACTTGCTCTCTTATTTTCTCTCTTTCCCTTCTATAAATTATATAAGCTTTTGCTACCTTTGAAAACCCATGAGCTATGATGGACTCTTCCACGAGATCTTGAATTTCTTCTATGTGTATCGTATTTACATTTTTTTTCAATATCCTACTCATCACTTCTTCGGTAATATCCTCTACATAAGCGTCGTTTATACCTTTGAACTCATCCACTGCCTCAAAGGCTTTTCCTATAGCCTTTTTGATTCTATCTTTGTCAAACTCTACAACGGTCTTGTTGTCTCTTCTCAAGACATAAGGCAAAGATGATGCATTGAGATAGCTTTCTTTCTTGGTTTCCACAAAAAAATTCATAGGTACCTCCTTCCTAAAAATATCAGTATTTATATGATACTATTTATTTACTATTTTGCTATGATTAAAACTATATATTTATTTTCTATCCAAGCTCTATTTGCAAAAAAAGTTATTCAAAGAACTGCACTCTGATTCGTTTTCTTTATTTTCAAGACTCTTCTTATCAGCTTATCCTTAAAAAGCTTGAATACCATATTATTTACAAATTTATTTGGCTTTGGTATTTTATTGGCTAAAATAAATATTTTGTTTTAAAGCTTTTGTCATGCAAAATAAAAAATAAAATATTAAATTTTTAAAAAACCTTTTAAGGAGGAGTTATGTTTAAACATGTGTTTGTGTGCGTAAATCAAAGACCTCCAGGTCATCCTTTAGGCTCTTGTGCTGAAAAAGGAAGCAGGGATGTCTATAGCGCTTTTGCGGATGCCTTAGCTCAAGATCCTCAGCTTACTATGACAGTGGCTGTCACTCCTACCGGTTGCCTTGGACCTTGTGCGATGGGACCTACGGTGGTGGTATATCCAGAAGGCATATGGTATGGCGGGGTCAAAAAAGAAGATGTGCAAGAGATAATAGATAGTCATCTTAAAGAAGATAAACCTGTAGAAAGACTTATTATATCCAAAGGAAAGCCCCCGGGTATGCTTTGATGAAAACCCTTATACTCAGGCATGCTCTTATCGAGCATGCCGGTGTGTTTGAAAACGTATTTGAATCAAAAAATATAAATTTTACATATGTAGACCCAAATCAGGAAATTCCTAAAGACAATTACGACATGCTTATGGTGCTTGGTGGGTACATGGGAGTGTACGAAGTAAACGATTATCCATTTTTAACTAAAGAGTTTAGAACAATAGAGTATTTTTTAAAAGAGAATAAACCTGTAATAGGCGTATGCTTGGGGGCTCAGATGCTTGCCTACGTGCTTGGTGCACCTGTTTACAAAGGTTCAAAAGGAAGAGAAATAGGCTGGTGCGATATTGAAAAAATAGAATATGACACCTTTTTTAAAGATTTTCCAAAAACCCTTAAAGTCTTCCAATGGCATCAAGATACTTTTGATGTTCCTAAAAACTCAAAACTAATATATACTTCCGATAGATACCCTCAAGCTTTTGTATATAAAAAAGCCGTTGGACTTCAGTTTCATATAGAGCTAAACCAAGATATGATAAAAGAGTGGTCAAAAGCCTATGAAGAGGATTTAAAACAAGAAAACATAAAAGAACAAGAGCTTTTGCAAAAAGATTATACTGATATTACAAGCGCACTCTCTTACAAACTCATAGAAAACATCCTATGATAAATTTGCTCCAAGATTATTTTGAACTGGATAAAAAACTAAGTGTAGAAAAGTATAGAATATCTCAGATCAAGTCTTGGGCTTTTAAGAGAAGAATTACAGATATATATCTTATGACAGATCTTCCAAAAGCTCTTAGGGGAAATCTTAAGTTGGATTTTCATGTATTAGAATTGGATTCATATGCAGAGGGGCTTGATTCTACTAAGTTTGTATTTAAGACAAATGATGGACATTTTATAGAATCTGTTTTAATAAACGAAAAAGATCATTATACACTTTGTATATCCACTCAGATTGGATGTGCGGTCGGATGTAAGTTTTGCGTGAGCACTATAGGAGGGCTTGTAAGGAATCTAAGTTTCTCTGAGATAGTGGATCAATATTTTTATGTATCTATTTTAAAAAATATTTTTATAAGAAACATCGTTTTTATGGGTATGGGAGAGCCTCTTGCAAATTTTGATAATCTCAAAAAAGCCTCTTATATCTTTTTAAAAGAGTTTGAACTCTCCAAAAGACACATCACCATATCCACCAGCGCGTATACAAATTATCTCAAACGCCTAAAAGACGATACTTTTATGAGAGAGCTAAACTTAGCCATATCTCTAAACGCTTCTTCTGATGAAAAAAGAAGATTTTTGATGCCTCAGGTGATAGGTTCTTTAAAAGAGCTTATAGATATTTTAAAATCTTATCCATTAGCACCCAGAAGGCGCATCACTATAGAGTATGTGCTTATAAAAGAAATAAATGATTCTTTACTTGATGCTAAAGCCCTTATATTTTTATTAAAAGCCATAAAGTTGAAGATAAAATTAAACCTTATTCCATATAATCCAAACCCAATGCTAAATTACCAAAGACCGTCTGATGAGGCTATCTACAAATTTCAGCGAGTGTTTTTAAAAGAAAATATTTCTTGCACCATCAGATGGAGTAAAGGTTCAGAGGTGTTCGCTGCTTGCGGACATTTAAGTAGGTTAAAAACTTTAGGCTCCCTCTCCTCCCCCCCAGTTTACCACTGAGTAGGGATCTTGCCAAACATTCTTAAGGATTCTTCAAAAGGTCCCATGTATTTCATGGCAGTGACCATAGAGCCTTTAAACTTTAGCTTTTTTGTGAGCATAGCTGCTCGTGGTCCTAAATTACCGCTGGCTAACTTTTTCCAATTCTCAATGCTTGCCCACATCTCAAAATCGTAATCTATTCTATTTGGAAATCCTGCGGATTCGGCTATGCCATTTCCTACTATGAGTTCCACTGGCACTTGGTCGTTATTTTCTATATAGTATTTTATAGAAGCTGTGAAGTTTTTCAAACCAGATTTTAAATTTTCGTTTTTATTCCATTCTTCTTTATAAGCTTTTATCCACTCTTCTGAAAGAAATCTATACATAAAAACTCCTTATATTTTAGAAAAAGTGGGGGGTGGTATAAGCCCGCCCCCCTTATACACATTAACCTCTTAGGGCTTTGAATACTTCGTTGAAAGACACTTCGTCGTTGTTTACGATAACGCCTACATTACCCATTACACATACAGAGAGTTTTGGACCAGATAGCGCCCACCCAATCAGCGGAGACCACTCTTGTCCTGACATAGCTGTGAAACCATCGCATTGCATCTTAGCTGTAGCGTTGTTTGCTGCACACATGGAAGCTGCCATTGCAGCGTGTTCTTCTGAGATGTTTCCTTTAAAAGCCAAGAGCCTACCATCATCTGCAAACTCACCAGCTGCTACCACGCCTTTTACTTTTAGAAGATTATCTAAGTTTGCCATAACAAAAACCTCCTTTTTAAATGTATTTTGAAAGGGTTTCAAAAGTCTTGTCAAAGTCAGCTCTATCAAGCTCTAAAAATACTCCTACACCCCCCATTATACAAGCGGCATGTTTTCCACCCGCTACAGTAAACCCTTGTACTGGGAAAAATCCATCTTGTTCTGTATAGACACTCCAGCCTTTGGCCTGCATGTTACCCATGGCTTTGTTTGCTGCACACATAAGAGCTGCTATCTCAGCGGATTTTTCATCAATATTGCCATAGTAGGCTAAAAGCCTACCATCATCTGCAAATTCCCCAGCTGCCACAGCACCCGGAAGTGACATAAGATCCCTTAGCTTGCTTATAATTGCCATAAGCACTACCTCCTTTAAATTTCTGCAAAATTATGTGGCAATGTTTATGCCAAGTTATAGTTTAGTAGTTTACTATGTGTATTAAGCTTTTATTAAAAGCTCAAAACTCAAAATATATAGTATGTTGCAACATATGTTGAAACATCTAAAATACGATATAATAAACTTATGGATTTTAAATCTTTTGACAGACTTTTTGAAGGAGTTATAGGAATAGGTAGAGATTTTAAAATATTTTATATGAACGACTCAGCTAAAAATATATTGGAAGGTATGACTATAGGAGATAGTTGCAAAGATATATTTAGCATATGCAACAGTTGTCCCATGAATTATATAAAAGAAGAAAAAGAGGGAATCCAAGTGTATGATACAATAACAAAAGACAAACACTTGTGCTGGAGTATGAGTCCTATATTTGAAGATGGAAACTTTATAGGGGCTATAGAAATATTCAAGGATGTGAGCAATGTGGTATCTTGCATTATAGAGGCAAACCGCCAAAAAGCCTATAAAGAAGGAGTATTAAACTCCATAGTAGAGGCGATATTGGTATTAGATAAAGATGGTTACATAAAGGAGCACAATCAAATTGCCAAGAGGATGCTATGTAGAGAAGAGACTGAGAGCTTGCTAAACAAACACATAAAAGAGCTTATAAATCTATCCTTAGAGGAATTCCCTCCAGAGGGTGAGCGCTCAGATGTGTATATAAACACCCCTTGCGGTAGGCAAAAAGCTTCAATGCTTCTCTCTTCTATGCAGCAAAATTTTGGTTATGTGCTATCTCTTTATGTAGTGCAAGAGCCCATTGTGTGTACAAATGGTGGTGATATGTTTTTGGCTTTTAAAAGCCCGAAATTTCAAAAAATGTTTGATGTAGTGAGATCCAGCGCTGAGTACGATGTAAATGTGTTAATAGAAGGAGAAACTGGAAGTGGCAAAACTTTTATAGCCAGATATATTCATAAGCTTTCACCCAGAAGAGATAAACCTTTTATACACATAAACTGCGCTGCGATACCAGATACGCTTTTAGAGGCGGAGCTTTTTGGATATATAAAAGGAGCTTTCACAGGAGCTTTAAAAGACAAACCCGGTAAAGTTGAGATCGCCGAGGGAGGTACGCTATTTTTAGACGAGATAGGGGATATGCCGATGCATCTTCAAGCTAAAATCCTTCATTTGGTACAAGAGAAAATCTTTGAAAGGTTAGGAGATATTACCCCAAGGAAAGCCAACATAAGGATAATAGCATCTACAAATAAAAACCTCAAAGAACTTTCAAAATATGGACATTTTAGAGAAGACCTATACTACAGACTGGGAGTGGTAAAGCTATATATTCCACCACTAAGAGAAAGGAAAGAGGATTTACCGGCTTTAATAAACTACTTTTTAGATAAATACTCAAAAGCCTATTCAAAGAAAATAAAAGGTATATCTTCAGAGGCTATGAAACTCTTTCTCTCTTATGAATATCCGGGGAATATAAGAGAGCTTGAAAATCTCATAGAAAGAGCGGTGATCACTGCCAAAGCAAGTGTTATAAACGTAGAGGATTTAAATATAGATTTGGAAGAATCTTTCAGCAATGAAGAAAAAGAAAAGATAAGACAAGTATTAGAGCAAGTCAAAGGCAATAAAAGCTTAGCGGCGAAAATGCTTGGTATGCACAGGACTACCCTTTGGCGGAAAATGAAAGAATTAGGGATCTGAAATAAAAAGTTTTTTGGCTTTTAATGATATAATAATATTAGAAGGCGCGTAGCTCAGTTGGGAGAGCGCAGGCTCGACACGCCTGAGGTCAGGGGTTCGATCCCCCTCGTGCCTATTGTTAATTGGGGGTATTTATGAGTAAGATAGCGAGCGTAAGGGCAAGAGAAGCGTTAGATTCCAGAGGAAACCCCACAGTAGAAGCAGAAGTGCTGTTAGAATCCGGAGTAGTGGGTGTAGCGATCGTGCCAAGTGGAGCTTCTACTGGTGCAAAAGAGGCTTTGGAGCTAAGAGATAAAGACTCTCAAAGGTATGGCGGCAAAGGGGTACTAAAAGCAGTAGAAAATGTAAATACAGCCATAGCAAAAGCTATCATAGGGCTTGATGCCTCAAATCAAACGGAGTTAGATCTCACGCTCATTGAGCTTGACGGTACTGAAAACAAATCAAACTTAGGGGCAAATGCTATATTATCTGTAAGTATGGCCAGTGCCAGGGCTATGGCCGCTGAGATTGGTATTCCTCTTTTTGCGTATTTGGGTGGGGTGTTTGCTAAAAAGCTTCCGGTGCCCCTTATGAACATCATAAACGGTGGAGTACATGCAGACAATCCCCTCAGTATTCAAGAATTTATGATAATTCCTTATGGGGCGGATACATTTTCTGATGCTCTTAGGATGGGGACAGAGGTATTTCACACACTTAAAAATATTTTAAAAGAAAATGGGCTTGCTACCTCGGTAGGCGATGAAGGGGGCTTTGCCCCAAACATAGAATCTACTCAAAAAGCTATAGAGCTTATACTTTCTTCTATAGAAAAAGCCGGATACGCTCCAGGAGAAGACATAACCATAGGGCTTGATTTTGCGGCCTCAGAATTTTATAAAGATGGATTTTATTATATAGATGATAAAACCTACGATAAAGAGGGGCTTCTTAACTTTTGCATAAATCTTTTGGACAATTATCCGATAATATCTATGGAAGACCCGGCTGCTGAAGATGACGAAGATGGTTGGCAACTTATTACGGCTGAATTAGGAGATAGAGTTCAGCTTGTAGGAGATGATGTGTTTGTGACAAATCCAGAGATATTTTTAGAAGGAATATCGAGAGGCATTGCTAACGCTATATTGATAAAGTTAAATCAAATAGGTACTGTGACCGAGACACTTGAGACGATATCTATAGCTAAACAGTATGGCTACAATACGATTATATCTCATAGGTCTGGAGAAACAGAAGACACCTTTATATCGCATTTAGCGGTGGGCACAAACGCTGGTCAGATAAAAACTGGTTCGCTCTCAAGGTCTGAGCGTATAGCAAAGTACAACGAGCTTTTAAGAATAGAGGAGTATTTGGGATATGGCGCTCAATATGCATCAAAAGAGGAATTTTGGTCGTTTTTACAGTAGTGTTATAGTGCTTTTATTTTTTTTGTTGGCCTTATTCTACACGTTGTGGAATGTATTTATAAGCTCTTCCAATATTTTTTCGCTTTTGGTATTAAAAAACTCTAACACACCTATAGAAGGCTTACTTAAATACGAAAAGGAGCGTTATGACTATCTTTATACAAAAAAACAGCAAATAGATGAAAATCCAAATTTTTTCATGAAAAAGTTCGCCGCCGAATATATGCAGATGCAGAGACCCAACGAACAAATATTGATATTACCAAAAAACCTACAGTTTAAAAATACCGATGAAAACCCAAAATGATATTTTAGGACTTTTACCCTCTAATCTAAACTTATCTTCTTTGATATACGCTTTAATAATAGATACTATTGTATATGCTATAGCCGTATGGAGTATAATCTACATCGCACAAAAATACGATGCAACATATATTAGAAAACCGGCCATTACTATATATACTATACTCGGTTTGTTTTTCATAAGTATATTGAAATTTTTAATCATGTCTTTAGCTTTTATAGGGATGGTGTATTTGATATGCAATGTATAATATGTTAAAATATTTAAGATGAATGATTTGCATGGTTTAAACCAAGAAGAGTATGAGGTTATAAAAAGCCTTATACAAAGAGAGCCAAACGATGTAGAGCTTGGTATATTTGGTGTGCTTTGGTCTGAGCATTGTTCTTATAAAAGCTCAAAACCCCTTCTTAAAAAGTTTCCTACTCAAGCTCCTTATGTAGTACAGGGGCCCGGTGAAAACGCCGGTGTTATAGATATTGGGGATGTCTGGGTAGCTTTTAAAATAGAAAGCCATAATCATCCTTCTTATATAGAACCTGTAAATGGAGCAGCTACAGGACTTGGAGGTATCATAAGAGATATTATCTCGATGGGGGCGAGACCTATAGCGCTTTTGGACTCTTTGAGATTCGGACCAAACGCTTTAAGGATTACCAAAGGTGTGGTAAATGGTATAAGTCATTACGGAAATTCTATAGGCATTCCTACTGTTGGGGGCGAGACATTTTTTGATGAAACTTATGAAAAAAATCCTTTGGTGAATGCTTTTTGCATAGGGGTTATGCCAAAGGGAAGACTCTATAGAGCAAAAGCCACATCAATAGGGCAAATACTCTTTCTCATTGGGTCATCCACTGGAAGAGATGGTATACATGGAGCTACGATGGCAAGCGCTCAGTTTGATGAGAAAGCCCTAAAAAGACGGTCTAATGTTCAAATAGGAGATCCGTTTTACGGCAAAAAACTTATAGAGGCTATTATGCAAGCTATAGAAGAGGAATTACTGATAGGGCTTCAGGATTTAGGGGCTGGAGGTATAGCGGGAGCTTGCTTTGAAGTAGCTTACAAATCAAACATGGGGCTCGATGTGAACTTAAATGAGGTACCTCTAAGAGAACCAGATATGAACGCTTATGAGATCCTTCTTTCGGAATCTCAAGAGCGTATGCTCATAATTAGCACAAAAGAAAATGTGCAAAGACTCATTGAAATTACCAACAAATACCATCTTTCTTGGTGTGTGTTGGGCGAAACTAAGGAAAAAAATACGGTGGATATCTACTTTAAAGGTGAATGCGTAGCGTCTTTAGATTATAAGGTGGTTGCGGAAGGTACACCAAATTGTTATAATACTCCTACCAAAAGCCTTGAAATTTCAAAAGGAAAGTTTAGCCCAGATAATGTGGACATAAAAGATCTATTTTTAAAAGTGCTCTCGAATCCAAACATAGCCTCAAAAGAGCATATATACACCCAGTACGATTTTGAAGTAGGTACAAATACTGTGATAAGACCATCTTCTGACGCGGCGGTACTTAGGATAAAATGGCCCGTAAAACCAAGCGTGAAATCTGAAAAAGGTATAGCCATAAAAGCTGATGGAAATGCTTATTATATGGAAGTTGATCCCTACGAGGGGGCTAAGTGGAATGTGGCAGAATGTGTGAGGAATTTAGCTTGCGTAGGAGCAAAGACTTTGGCTTTTAGTGATTGTCTTAACTTTGGAAATCCAATAAAAGAAGATGTGGCTATAAAAATGGAACTCTGTGTAAGTGGTATGGCAGATGCCATGAAAGAGTTTTCTCTACCCGTGATAAGTGGCAATGTCTCACTTTATAATGAAACTATGGAAAATAATATTAGTACTAATATACTCCCCACCCCTGTGATAGTGGGAGTTGGAGTTTTGGAAGATGTAAACAAATATATGGATCATTTATTTAAAAAAACCTCCAGTATATTTTTGATAGGAATTGTCAACCAAGAATATACCTTAAATGGCTCTATAGTCCAAAAAATACTCACCTCTGGCGTAAAAGGATACCTTCCGAAAGTGAATATCGAAAAAGAGAAAACATTGGTAGATACTCTTATAGAACTTATTGAAAAAGACTTTATAATATCAGCTCACGATATATCTATGGGTGGGCTTTTGGTGAATATACTTGAAAGTTTGGCAGACACTCCTTTTGGGGCAAATATTAGTATATATGCAGAAGAAGACCCGCTTTTGTTTTTATTCTCAGAGAATCCCACCAGGGTAGTGGTTAGTGTGGAAACTGCGAAAGAAGAAGATTTTAAAGCTATAGTAGAAGAGGCAAACTTGGATTGGATGCTTATAGGAAATGTGATAGAAGAAAGATCATTTAATGTAGAATACAACGGTAGGAAACTATTGGAATGCGATTTGGAAAAAGCGATACATTTATGGAAAAATACCCTAAAAGATACATTTTAGTGTACATAATCACATTTATATTGGTGGTGATTTTAGACGAACTATCCAAAATCTTTATAAGGGAGCTTCTTAATCCAAGCGAAACCATAGACATACTCCCTATACTTAAGATAGTTCTCATCTACAACAAAGGTGTGGCTTTTGGAATGCTTTCCGATTTAAATGGTGCTTTTAGAATACTCATATTAGAGATCCTTCCTATTATCGCTATTTTGATAAGTGGCTTTTATGCTTTTAAAAGCCAAGATACGAAGATTAGTATTTTAATGGGAATGCTCGCAGGTGGGGCTTTTGGAAATCTCTTTGAAAGGCTTTATTATGGAAAGGTTACAGATTTTTTGTATTTTCACATAAAAAACCATTACTGGCCCGCCTTTAATGTAGCTGATAGTGCTGTTAGCTTATCTATATTTGGGCTTATAATACTGTCTTTAAAAGAGGACTCATGAAGGTAAAAATATGTGGTATAACAAACTTAGAAGATGCTATGCTCGCTCAAGAGTTAGGAGCTGATTTTTTGGGCTTTATTTTGTATGAAAAAAGCAAAAGGTATATACTTGTAGAAGAGGCTTTAAAGATAAAAAAGAATATCAAAATCCCTTGTGTGGGCGTGGTAGTAAATGAGAATGTATATAAAATAAAAGAGCTTTTAAACTATTTTGATTTTGTCCAACTTCATTCGGATGAGACTTGTAATTATGCTATATCAAGCAGACTTATAAAAGTATATAGGGTAAAAGATAAGCTTCCTGACATGGAAAGTTGTTGGGATAAAAATCTCATACTTTTTGATACATATGCAGATAAATACGGTGGTTCTGGTAAAAGTTTTGATTGGAAGATGTTAAAAGCTTTAAACAGAAGGTTTTTTGTATCGGGTGGGCTTAACGATGAAAATGTTTCAGAGCTTTTAAAAATATTAAAACCTTATGGAGTGGATGCGGCCTCTGGATTAGAAGCAAAGCCTGGTAAAAAAGACCCAACTAAGCTTGAAAGATTTATAAAAAAGGTGAAAAGTGTATGAAGATATGCGTTTTTGCCTCTGGAAGAGGCTCGAATTTGGAATCTATACTAAAAGCCAAAAAACAAGGACTTTTAACATCAGATTTTATAGTCCTATCAAACAATGAGAAAGCCAAAGCTCTTGAGATTGCATCAAACTATGATGTAGAGCATTTTTATATAGAGCCAAAACCAAAAAAAAATTTTGAAGAAGAAACCCTAAGTCTTTTAAAAGAGCAAAGTGTTGATTTTATAGCGCTTGCTGGGTTCATGGCAATTTTGTCTCACGATTTTATAAAGCATTTTTAGTGAAATATTATAAACATCCATCCTTCTTTGCTTCCGGCTTTTAGAGGTATAGATGTGCATAAAAGAGTTATAGAATCTGGGGCAAAGTTTAGCGGATGCACAGTGCACTTTGTCACGCAGGATGTAGATAATGGTTGCATTATAGCCCAAGCCATCACGCCTGTTTTAGATCAGGATACAGAACAATCTTTAGCTATTAGAGTACTATCCTTAGAACACAAAATACTTCCTCAAGTGATATCTTGGATAGAGCAAGGCAGAGTCTACATAAAAGATAAAAAAGCTTACGTTAGGGATGCAAAATATGGTGAAGTGCCTTTTAACCCAAAGATAGAGTTCTTGATTTAAAGCATTGGAATAATAATTTCATTTTTTATATTTATCCTGATGATTCCAAAAGTGTCCATAGGGATAGAGTTTATAGCGGAT
>CAZDZN010000035.1:12481-14627 GCA_964509905.1 uncultured Aquificaceae bacterium | reverse complement strand
TTGGCTCAAATTCTGAATTTCTATCTCTTGGCATTTTTATCTCTATATCACCATTTTCAATCTGAACTTTTCTGTTGTAATAACCATTCCTATAATTTGGATTATCGCCTCTTTCGTAAGGTTCATAGCCTAATAAATCATCAAGTTCTGCTTCCAAAGCAGCTTCCACTATCTTTGCAAAGGCTTCTTTCATTAAGCCTTTTAACTCTTCTTGGGTAATCACTTTTCTTTCAACCTTCATACAAACCTCCTAAAATAAAGTACTATTTTAACACAAAAGATTTACACAATAGATTGTACAGTCCCGAGGTCTCTTTATCTTGAAATAGATTTCTAAACATTATCGTTAATATTTTAGCCAGTGGTAATAATTTTTTGACTCTTTTAGTTATTGCAGGTAGATTTGGTATGTAAGGAAACAAATGCTTATAGTTTTCCCTAAACTCTTTCAAAGTTGCCGTGTAATCTCCGTGTCTAAATGTCATGGCAAATATTAACAATGTTATCAATTCTAAACCGTGGTATACTTGTCATCTGAGAATCTTGGCTTGTTTGTTCTATGTTTATGACCCATAGCTTTTAACAAATCATTTACAATTACAAACACAGTTATGATAAAATCTTCATAGCTCATTTGTGATAACCTCCTATGGTGACTTAAAAAATTATGGTAGCGTGACATACTTGTCCATAGGAGGCTTTTTATATCATATTTAAATTGGAAAATTGGGTTTATATGAGTTGGTTGTATTGACAATATAAGTTGAGTTCTAACAAACTTGCAAAAGATTTTTATGCTTCTTTATTCTAATATGCGATAGAATTCTCGGGAGGAAACTTCCTAAATTATCAAATTTATATTAACTTGATTAGATTCTACATAGTAAAAAAAGACGAAGCAATTTTTTTAAAGATATGATAATATATAAGTATAGTTTGCAAATTTTAATTTACAAAAGGAGGTTAGTATATGATAAAACATATGAGTTTAAGAAAGAGGTTAATTATGCTTGCAGTAACACCAAGTATCGCAATTATTATTTTTATGGTATCATTATTTTATTTTTCAGCCTTAAAGCCTTATTGTCAAGCAAAAAGAATCGAGAAAGCTATATATAAATCACAAAACATTGTAGCACTTATAAATAGTCTTCAACGTGAAAGAGGTTACAGCGTTGGATTTATAGGATCATCGGGGTATAAATTCCCCAACAGACTTAAAAAACAGAAACTTATAACAGATGAGCTTATAAAGAAAATACCTAAAAATATGCAGAACCAATTAGCCAATATAAAATACATAAGAAAAGCTGTAACTTCTTTTAAAGCAAGTCCCTCTGATGTTTTAAATTCTTATAGTGACGACATATATGATTTATTGATATACTTGAGAAACATTACCAAGAACACAAATCCTACAAGTCTTTTTAAATTATTACAGGATGAAATATACCTAATAGATCTTGAAGAAAGTGCAAGTCAAGAAAGAGGTATATTAACTGGCGTATTTGCAAAAGGAAATTTAAGCTCTTACGATATAAAAATGTGGTATGAATCTCTAAATAGTCAAAACATTTATAGCGATCTCTTTTTAAATTACGCTCCTCAGAATATTGCTAAAATATATGGTGAGAAAGTTAACAATGGGGATGTAAACAAAATAAGAAATGAGGTTGAAAAGTGGATAAAATCTGTAATAGAATCTCAAAGTTATAACCAAACTAACCAAGTTACTCCACTAACTATAAATCCGTACGATTGGTTCAATATATCTTCAGTGAGAATAGACAATATGATAAAGATCGAAAAGTATATAAATAATCTTCTTATGTCAAACTCAAACAGCTTAATAAACTCTGCCGTTAGAAATGCATTATTATTATTATTTATAGGAACATCTTCTTTTCTATTAATATCTTTTTTAGCTTTTAGTATAATAAAAAATATAACATCAACCGTAAATAGACTGTGCAACGTCATTAGAACAGCGGCCGAAAATGGAAAATTTAATCAAAGGGTTGAGATAAAATCAAACGATGAGCTTGGTAAAATAGCTAAAGGCTTAAACAATCTCATGGATTCTTTCGAAGCTATGGTAGAAGAAATTAAGCATACTATGCTGTCTGCTGCAAACGGGGATTTCTCA
>CAZDZN010000035.1:2735-12381 GCA_964509905.1 uncultured Aquificaceae bacterium | reverse complement strand
GATGCGACGAACTCTATGCTTGATGCACTTGAAGAGGTTGTAGAGGAGATAAAAAGTAGCACAGAGCTTGCTTCCCATGGTGATTTTTCAAAGAAAATCAGTGGAGATCTAAGTGGAGATTTCAAAACTATAAAGGATAGCCTAAATTCTGTATTAGATAAGTTTAGTGTTATGGTAGAAGAAATTAAGCATACTATGCTGTCTGCTGCAAACGGGGATTTCTCAAAAAGAATTAACGCTGATTTAGAAGGAGATTTGCTTACCATCAAAGATGCGACGAACTCTATGCTTGATGCACTTGAAGAGGTTGTAGAGGAGATAAAAAAAATAATGGTTTCTGTAGCAAACCTTGATTTTAGTAAAAGGATTATGACTGAGTTTAGAGGGGGATTGTCTATTATAAAGGGAAAAATAAATTTAACTGTCGATGTTTTGGAATTTTTAGTTAATGCACTTACCTCTATTGCTAATACATCTGAAGAAACAGCAATAGTAATGAATATAGTAAAAGAGAGTGCTACAAGCTTATCAGAGCACAGAAGTAAAGTGGCAGAAGCCACAGAGGAAATAAATACTACAATGATAGATATTACATTATCCACAGAAAATGCTTCTAAGTTTGCTGTAACCTCTTATTCAACCATGGTAAATTCTACAAAGTTCATGGAAGAATTTATGGATTCCATGGAAGCGGTGAAAGATGAAGGAAAAAAAATAGAAAAAGTAGTAGGGGCTATTCAAGCTATAGCAGAACAAGTGGATCTTTTGGCCTTAAATGCGGCGATCGAGGCGGCAAGAGCTGGAGAAAGAGGTAGAGGATTCGCTGTTGTGGCTGACGAAGTGCGCAAATTAGCTGAAAATGTGAAAAAGATGACATATTCCATTAATCAAGCCGTGAGAGACATGACAAAAAGTCTAACAGGAAGCTATAAAAATGCTAAGTCTGTATATTCTAATTTTGAAAAGATAGAAAATCATATAAGCCATATAAAGGAAATGCTGCAAAAGATAGCCACCGCTATGGAACAGACTTCGGCAAGCACAAAAGGGATATCCAACGCCATGGAAGAACTTAACAACATAGGGAATCAGAATAACGAAGTTGTAAAAAAAGCTATAAATAAAATGGGTGAGCTTGTAAGCATTACAGAAGAGGCAAGAAAAAAGATAGGAGAGTTTAAAAAATAAATAAATACTCATGGGAAGTTTATGAGAAACTGGATTTTATTTTCCATAATACTTTCTGGCATTGGAGGAGCTTGCATATTTTGAGGACATAAGGGGTTTCCCTTTATAGTTTGCTTTATCTTCAACGAGCCATTTTTGTAAAGGTTTATAGCCAATATCCCCTCCCCTTTGCACTGCTCATGAATATAGTTAAATACATTATCAAGGTAATCTAATAAATCAGCATCGGACCCAAGTGTATTTAGAGGTTTTGGTTTCAAAACATTTGCTTCATTTTCTTGTTTTGAGGTTTTAGCTGGCTTTTCTTTTTGGGATTTTTCTGGAGTTTTGGCATGTTTTATAATCAGTTGATTTGTCTTTTTTAGTGTGGATATGATTTTTGACATGGGTGTTGGACTTTGAGATACACCAAGTTCTTTAAAAGATGGAACCCCAAGGTTATAATTTGGTTGATAACTGGTAAATGTGTTTTTAGTGGATTTAGATGTAGGTTTAATCCCTTGTATCGGCTTTAGTCTCATAGGTTTTGGTTTATAACTTTCTTTCAAACCTGGCATCTTAGGATGTGTTGTTTTTATATATATTAATTCATTTTTTATAGGTTTTTGTATTGAGATTTTAATATTAAAAGCCAAAAAAATAAGTGTATGAAGAAGTATTGATAAAACGATACCAATGTATAAATATTTCTCATCTTCCATATCGAGATTTTATAAATTCTACTAAATCAGGAATTTCCAATTCTGTATCTATTCCCACTATAAACTCATGAAAATGTCTTAATTTTACGAGATCTTTTGTAGTGCATATATAGTTTTTACCTTGCTCTAAATCAGCTTTTTGATAAAAGTGATGATCTTTAAAAATGATTCTTTTATCTATATTAAATCCTTTTTTTTCTGAAAGGTTTTCTACAAATCTTATAAATGGGCTTGGATCTCCCAGAGCACACACGATATCAAAAGTTTTTCCCTTTATGTGTGATATATCTATGTCGTTAAAATTTTTATCTAAAAAGCCTTTAAATACGGTTTTCGCTTTAAAAATAGGCTTGTCAAAATCTATATGTGGCATTTCATAAGATTCAAGCCTTGTGATAATAACTGTATCTGCTCTTTTTATAGAATTAAGAGGCTCTCTTAAATTGCCCCAAGGTAATAGATGACCTTTTTGTCTGTTGGCTGGAATAAGAAGAAGGTCTAAATCTCTTTTTATATATCTGTGTGAGAAAGCATCGTCAAGGATTATCATCTTAGCACTCAAATCTTTGCATATTTTAGCACCTTCAATTCTATTAAAAGCCACCACTACATTTGCTTTCGTTTTAAGGTATATCTCTACCGCCTCATCTCCATAATAATTTACGTTGTCATCCTTTACTATGAAATTTCCTTTGGTTTTTCTTTTGTATCCTCTTAATATTACACACGGGTTAAGCTCTTTAAAGGCTCTAACCAGATATATACATACCTGAGTTTTACCAGTCCCCCCTACACTTAGATTTCCTATAGAAATTGTAAATATACCTGGGTCTTGTGCTTTTAAAATATTAACATCAAATAGTTTGTTTCTAATACCTATGGAAACCCCGTAGAGGAGAGAAAATGGGGCTAACAAATTCCTAATGCTCATTAAATAAGTATATCAGTTTGGACTCTCGGAGACATCTCCTATATTATTTGTATTGTCGGAGTTTTGGATCACGCTCATCGCTTGGTTGTATATTTGCTTTATAATCTCTGATAAAAACTCCGCCCTTTGGCCTTCTAAAAAATTTGATTTTATTTTTTCTCTGCCTCTATTAGCTATCTCCAAAGCTTGGTCTTCGTTTTCTAAGAAGTAAAGTAATTTTTCTTCGATATCGAGCCTATCTAAAGGAAGATAGGCTACAAGCTCTTGATCTGGTATGAAAAATCCAGGAATTGAGGCTCTGTAATCTATAAAAGCGCAAGAGCCCTGAGACATCACTTCTATCGGAGTAAAGCCTATACCAGAAGGAACGATAGAGGGAAAGCTTAAGAATGTGATAAGAGAACTTGCATATATGTCAAGCACTTCCTCTTGAGACTGGGCGTTTATCACCTCTTGACCTTCTTTTAGAGGTATTTGAGAGTCTCCCAATATTTTTATATCTATACCATCTAAAAAATTTATAGCAAACAATCTTTTACGGGCGGTGTTGTATAGACCAAGATTTACTAAAAAGCTTATATATCCTTCCACATTTTCGTTTCGCCATTTTAGGAAACCCTCTTGAAGCTCGTAGTTGAAAAATGGAAGCATATATTCTATGGCAAATATAGCATCTATCTCTGGGTTTCTCCTCATAAACTCCCCGGCTTCTACAAAGATAGGTATCAACTCTTGGGGAAATATTTTGGCACTTTCTTGGATTATCATGTTTGGATCCACAATAGGTCCTGGGAATAAGACTTTTATCTGTTTTTCTTCTTTCATAGGTCTTTCTAAAAGCTCTGAAGATACGAAAGGAGCTAAAAAGTATATATTTTGATAACCGATACTTCTTAAGAAATCCGCATGCTTCATATCTGTGATAATCTGGACAAAGTTCTTAGAGCCCCTGCCGTTGAAAAGCACCGGATAATAAAGCATCGGATCTTCGGTGAATACGCTTATATGCAAAAATCCAAAAGCATCACAAAGAGCTACTCTGTTGCCCTCTGCTTCTCCATATACCAAAGCACTTCCATTTACATCCATTATAAAAAATGGTCTTTGCTCTTGAATGAAGTTCACTAAAGCATCGATGTTGTTGTAATCAAAATCAAAAAATACAAGCTCTATACCAAACTGGTTTAGCTCATAAGCCATCCTCTCCACATAGTGAGCGTTATAACTAAGCCCTGATGTTCTTACAAATATTCCTTTCATAATACATCTATTATAAACTAAAATCCGTATCGTATCCTAATTTTATTGTAAAATATATATCTATGGATTACAAAGATTCTATAAACTTACCAAAAACAGATTTTCCCATGAAAGCTAATTTGGCGGAAAAAGAGCCAAATATTTTGGAATATTGGAAAGAACTTTATAAAAAGTTAAGAGCTTACAAAAATGGTAAGCCTCTTTTTATACTTCACGATGGCCCACCTTATGCCAATGGCAATATACACATAGGGCATGCTCTTAATAAAATTTTAAAGGATATTATATGCAAAGTAGCCCTCATAGAAGGACATGACGTAGATTATAAACCAGGATGGGATTGCCATGGGCTTCCCATAGAACAACAGGTGGAAAAAGAGCTAAAAGCCAAGAAAATAAATAAAGATTCCATACCAAAGGAAGAGTTTAGGAAACTTTGTAGAGAATACGCTAAAAAGTTTGTGGACATTCAAAAGCAAGAGTTCGTAAGACTGGGAGTTTTAGGGGATTGGGAAGAACCATACCTCACGATGGATCCAAAATATGAAGCCCAAGAGGTAAGGGAGATATCAAGATGTATTGAAAATGGCGTTCTTTACAAAGGCAACAAACCAGTATATTGGTGTATATACGATAAAACCGCTGAAGCCGAGGCCGAAGTAGAATACAAAGACAAAAAAGATATCTCTATATATGTAAGATTTGATCTTTTGGAAAAATATAAAGGTGTACTAAAAGACAAGTATAATCTTAAAGATAAACCTATATCGATAGTTATTTGGACCACCACCCCTTGGACACTTCCGGCAAATCTCGGAGTTATGTGCTCTCCCAATATGGAATACGCCATAATAGAAGAAAATGGGTGTTATCTTATAGTGGGCAAAAAAAGCCCATATATGAATGACAAAGAACCGAAAATCAGCTTAAAAGGTGAGGAACTTTTAAACTTAGAATACAAACATCCTTTCGTGGATAGGATAGGCAAGGTATACCCCTCGGAGTTTGTGGAAGAGGGCACTGGGTCTGGTTTTGTGCATATGGCTCCAGGGCATGGTGTGGAAGACTATGTAGTGGGTTTAAGGTATGGGCTTAAACCTTTTTCACCGGTGGATGAAATGGGTAGATTTACCTCCGAGGCACCAGAGTTTATAAGGGGATTAAACGTTTTTGAAGCAAACTCTGTTATTATAGAGCACCTTAAAAACACTGGACATCTTTTAAAAGAAGAAGAGCTAATACATTCTTATCCTCATTGTTGGCGTTGTAAAAATCCCGTGATATATAGAGCCACTCCTCAGTGGTTTATAGGAGTTGATATTAAAAGCTCAAAACTTCAAAACAAAAGCATAAGAGAAAAGGCTCTCCAAGAAGCCCAAAATGTGAAATGGATACCAAAAACTGGGCAAAACCGGATGATGTCTATGCTTGAAAATAGACCTGATTGGTGTATATCCCGTCAAAGAGCGTGGGGAGTGCCTATTAGCATATTCTATTGTAAAAATTGTTCTGAACCTCTGATGGAAAAGGAAGTTTTTGAACATGTAGCAAAAATATTTGAAACCTCCGAAGTAGGAGCGGACGAATGGTTCAAAAAAGATGCAAAAGAGCTGCTCCCAGAAGGCATAACTTGTAAAAAATGTGGATCCAAGGATTTTATAAAAGAGATGGATATATTGGATGTTTGGTTTGACTCTGGGTCTTCCCATGCATCGGTTTTAAGACCAAGGGGTATCGAAAAAGCTGATGTATATCTGGAAGGCTCTGACCAGCATAGGGGATGGTTTCAAGCTTCACTTTTAGAATCCATTGCTTCTTACGGAGAAGCCCCTTTTAAAATAGTGGTGACTCATGGGTTTACAGTCGATGAAAAAGGACATAAGATGTCAAAATCCCAAGGCAACGTCATATCTCCTTTTGACATCATCAAAGAATATGGAGCTGATATTCTAAGGCTTTGGGTGATATCCGAAGATTACACAGAGGACATAAAGCTTGGAAAGTCCATATTAAAGAGATTAGCTGAAGATTATAAAAAAATAAGAAACACTATAAGATTTTGCCTTGGAAATTTGTATGATTTTAAACCAAGCTTAGCCATAAATCCCCAAAATCTTCATCATTTTGATAAATATATGTATGTATACTCTTCTTCGGTGTTTGATGAACTTTTTGGCTTTTATAAAAATTATCAGTATCATAGGTTTTACCATAGATTGATGGAATTTATAAGTATAGATTTATCTGCTCTTTATTTTGATGTTTTAAAAGATAGGCTTTATATGTATAAAAAGGACTCTTTTGAAAGATTGTCCGCTCAAACGGTACTTTATTATATCTTAGACAACCTTTTGATATTGTTAGCACCAGTGCTTAGCTTTACCGCAGAAGATGGTTTTTCGTATCTTAAAGAAATAGACAATTCAAACCTTGAGAGTATCTTCATGAAAGAGTACAATAGCTCTTCTTTTAAAGATGATGGGATTTTAAAAGACTATGAGAAGCTCCTTCTTTTAAGAAAAGATGTGTTAAAAGCCATAGAGCTTGAGCGTCAAAACGGCCTTATCAAACATCCTTATGAGGCGAGGATCACAATGAGTTTAGAAGGCGAGTATAAGGATATAGCTAAAAGATATCAAGATTATCTAAGATTTTTCTTAACCGTAAGCCAAGTGGAGTTTTCACCAAATAACGGAGTAAAAGGCGAATACACATATTCTAATATAAAAGTAGAGAAAGCCAAAGGTCAAAAGTGCCCAAGATGCTGGCTTTATGTGGAAGAGTTTGTGGGTGAACTTTGCCCAAGATGTGCAGCAAATGTTTAGGTAGTATTTTTCATAGGATTTTTATAACATGTATTTTATATTTTTTATTAAAAGCCAAAAATTTGGCTTTAAGGAGGCTTGAGATTGAAAAGAACACTTTTAAGAGCTAAAATACATAGAGTCACTATTACAGGCTCAGAGCTTCACTATGAAGGATCTATCTCCGTGGATGAGAGACTTATGGAGGCTGGAAAGTTTGTAGCTTTTGAAAAGGTGGAGATTTACAACGTAAACAACGGCAATAGATTTTCCACATACATAATACCTGGGAAACCCGGTGAAATAAGGCTAAACGGAGCCGCTGCAAGACTTGGCATGAAAGGAGACATAATCATCATAGCCTCATATGCGGAAGTGAATGAGCAAGAACTCACTGATTTTAGACCTTATCTTGTTTATGTAGATGAAAATAACGATGTGGTGGATGTGAGAAGGAGTATCTATCATGGAGCACATATCTGAAGAAAGCGTATGTTTTGATAAAGTCCCTTCTGTTAGCCCAGAAGAAGCAAAAAAGCTTTTGGATACGGATAAAAATTATGTGCTTTTGGATGTTAGGACAAAGATGGAATATGACAGATGGAGGATAGAAGGGGCGAAGCTGATGTCTCTTGATACACTTATGAAAACTTATAAAGAACTGGATAAGCATAAAAAATATCTTATAATATGTCTAAGCGGTGGGAGAAGTGCTTGCGCGGCTTACGCTTTAAGACAAATGGGTTTTGAGGCTTTTAATATAAGAGGAGGAATGCTTGAATGGCCCTATGAGACCATAGGAAGTTTTGAAGATTTATGAGACCTATTTTATTGGAGAAGGGTTTCTATCTTATAAAGAAAAAACTATAATAGATTTTTCTGATTTTAGTCTTTTTGCCATCACAGGACCCACTGGAGCTGGTAAAAGTAGCATCATAGACGCCATCATTTTTGCTTTGTACGGTAAAGCCCCAAGATTTGAAAAAATAAACTCGAAAGAAGATTACATTTCAAAGGGAAAAGAGTTTTTTAAAATAATTTTTAGCTTTTCTGTAAGAGGGGGGTCTTATACAATAGAACGCTATTCGAGAAAAACCAAAAGTGGTTTATCAAGCGATGTAAAACTACGTAAAAATGGAAAATTTATTACCACGGATGCCCACAACAAAGCCCACGAAAAAGAGATAGAAAAAATACTAAACATGGATTACGATACTTTTACAAAAATAATCGTTTTACCTCAAGGGGATTTTGCGAAGTTTATAAAACCTTCTTCTCCTTCTGAGCGAAGAGAAATCATAATGAAACTTAGTAACCTTGATAAAATAGAAAAAATAAGAGAATTAGCCTCATCCAAGAAAAAAGACATAAAAACCGAAATAGAAAAAATAGAGGATAAGATAAAAACTCTACGATTAGAAGAAGAATACGAATCTTTAGAAGGACTCCAAAAACGTTTAGAATATTTAAAACAAGATTTAAACTTAAAAAAAGAAGAACTAAATACACTGCAAAAACGCTATCAAGAAGCTGTTAAGAAAGAAGAACTTTTTGACACTCTAACTTTATATGAAAACGAGCTAAAAATTCTACAAGCAAAATCAAGCTACATGGAGTCTCTAAAAGACCGTATCGAGCTTTTAAAATCAAAGCTAAGTCTCAAATCAGATATAGAGCGCTATATAAATTTAGATTCAGATATTAAAAGTCTAAAAACAAACTTAGATTCAAAAATCAAAAAATATTCTGATCTATCAGCTAAATATCAAGAATTTTTAAGAGATTATGAAGATATAGAAAAGTCTTATCAAAACTTAGAACAAGAAAAATCTCGCATAGAAAAAGGGCGAAAAATACTTGAGATATTAAATGAAGCTATAATAGTAGAATCTCAGCTTGTAAAATCAAAAGAGAGTTTGAGTATCCAAGAGAACAAAAAGCAACAAAATATAAACAAATTAAAAGACCAAGAAAAAATACTGATAAACTTTGAAAATATAGATATAGACAAGGGTATAGAAAATGTATCCAGAGAGCTAAATCAAATAGAGTTTGTATCCAAAGATCTATCAAAAAAACAGGCTCAAAAGAACGCTTTAGAAAATGAAGTAAAAAAGCTAAGAGAAGAATATAAAGAGCTTATCTCAAAAATCACGTCCTTAGAACAAACCATAGAGGCTTTTAAAGACGATATGCTAACTTATCACAGCTATATCATCAGATCTCTTATAAAAGAGGGAGATATGTGTCCTGTATGCGGAAATATATATCATGAGGCAACTCACAAAATACCCGAAGATTTAACAGATAACTATAACCTTCTTAAAGATCTGGATACTCTTAAAAGCCAAAGACACATACTTGATGATAAAATAAACTCAAAAGAGACAGAGCTAACAAATTTATCAGAAGATATTACAAAAAGTTTAGACATTTTAAAAGACAAGTCAAGTTTTGAAGATAGATTAAAAGAGCTAAAAGTTGCAAAAAAAACTCTTGAGCAAAAAAGCGCATTGGAGATCGAGCTAAAAAACATAGAATCAAGAGAGCAAGAGCTAAAAAAGGAGATTGAAGAGAATACATATAATCTTAGACTTTTAGAAGAAAGACTGCAAGAACTTGGCATAAAGCAAGAGCATATGAAAGACAAAAAACACCTAAAAGAAGTTACTGAGAAAAAAATAAAAGAGATAAACACGCATATAGAAAATATCACAAAATCCTACAATGAAAAAAAAGACAAAAAACATGCCTACGAAAAA
>CAZDZN010000035.1:2218-2720 GCA_964509905.1 uncultured Aquificaceae bacterium | reverse complement strand
TAAGCATCTTAAAAGAAAATATAGAATATCTTACGAAAGAGCTTCAAACAAAACAAGCAGAGTTTAATTTATTTAGCCAAAAGTTAAAAGATATAAAGGATAAAGACAGCATTTTGAAAGATTTAGAGAACCTTAAAGATTATGAGGAAGAATATAGCGGTTATCAGAATAAGTTCATTCAAATTAAAAACAACATAAGCTTTATAAATGAAGCTTTAAAGGATATGAAAGAACAAGAAAATGTTAAGAATTTAGAACTTGAAATAAAAAACCATCAAGCCAAGATGGATTCTATGAATCAAGAGATGGGCTCTATATCCCAAAAGATAAATAGGATAAAAGAAAATCAAGAACAGATTAAAAACCTTCAAGAAACTTTGGAATACCATAAAAAACTACAAAGCATATATGAAAGACTGGAATTCGATCTTAAAAGCGATGGACTTCAAGCATATGTATCTCAAAAGATAATAGAAAAGCTCATAACATACGCAAATGATTA
>CAZDZN010000035.1:0-2208 GCA_964509905.1 uncultured Aquificaceae bacterium | reverse complement strand
GAATTTCCATATATATTTAAAACAGAAGAAGGCTCGAGGGAAAGAGACAGCATAATAGTAGAAGATGCTTTTGGGAATAAAAGACACATAAGGTCTTTAAGTGGAGGCGAAACATTTATCACATCTCTTTGTTTTGCTTTAGCGCTGGGGGATACGATAGGCTCGAACATATTAGAATCCCTATTTATAGATGAGGGATTTGGCACACTGGATAAAGAAACCCTTGAAAAGGTAGGAAATGCCTTGGAGCTTTTATCTCAAAATGTCAGCAAAACCGTAGGTATCATAACCCATGTGGAGGAGCTCGCTTCAAAATTCCCCTTCAGACTTCAAGTATCAAAAGCAAAAGACGGGTCTAAAGTAAATCTAACATGATCCATCATGTACTTTTGATAGTTAGTATGCTTGTAGCTATCTTAAGCCCTATAATATCCTCTTATATAAAGATACCTTTAGTGATTATAGAGTTTTTAATGGGTATAATTTTTGGACTCATATTTTCAAACCAAATACCAAAATCTCCTGATATAACTTTCTTGTCCACCATTGGATTTATCGTTTTGATGTTTATGGCGGGATTTGAAATAGACTTTGATTTTATAGAAGAATCAAGCCTAAGAGAATTAATATTTGCAGCGACATACGTGATAAGCTTAATTCCATTTTCTCTTTTGGTGGGGAGCGCTCTTGGTCTTGGTATACATTATAGCATTGTTATTCCTTTGATATCTGTGGGACTTGGACTTCCTATATTAAAAGAGTCTGGCGTCTCAGAGACATTCATAGGCCAAAAATTACTTATAATGGGTAGCATAGGTGAGATAATAAGTATAATATATATAAGTTTTTTAGATACATATCTAAAAGTGGGCATTTTAGGAGCTTTTACTAAAATACTATGGACTTACTCAATATTTACAATACTTATTTTGATACTAAAAGCTATAAAACCAAAGATAAGAGAGTACAGACGTCTTATAAAAAATATATCCCTTGAAAATACGCATATATTTATAAGGATAGCCTTGTTTGCATCCTTTATATTTGCTTCTGTTTTTCAGTTAATAGGCATGGAACCTATCCTTGGAGCAATGCTTAGCGGAGCAATGCTTGGCTATATCATAAGAAAAAAAGATGTAATCAACAAAAGTTTTTACGATATGGCGTTTGGATTTTTTATCCCCCTGTTTTTCGTATATACTGGCATTAGCCTAAAATTGGTATATGCAGACGAAAAAGTTTTATTGAGCGGATTTATGATAGGAATAGCTCTTTTGATAACAAGATTTGGCGTATCTTTTATACTTTTATTGGCTGGATTTAGAATAAGCAATCTTCCATTTGCAAGTCTTTTTCTTAGTTTTCCTTTTACGCTTTTGATAGCTTCTATAAAAATCTTATCAGATGCAAAGTATATAAACGATGAGCAAAGCGTAGGTATTCTCGTGGGAGCGTTGTTTAGCTCACTTTTTTATCCTATCGTGTTTAAATTTTTATCGAGGTTTTATTTAAACGAAAATGAAACTGCTTAATGGATTTTTAATGGGTTTTCTCATGGGATTTATATATTTTATGATGCTGAAATTTAGAGCAAGGTTTGTCTTTAAGAAAAGATACTTATACTATACAGGTTGGGTATTATCGGTACTTATATTTTCAATAGTATTTTTGCTTTTAAATAATAAAATTTCTATTGATTTGATATCGTTTTTAACTGGTATTTTGATAGCCCAGATTTCAGTGGTGGGTTTTTATTTTTATAAAGTAAAGAAAAATACTTAGATAACTTAGCACTGCGCTGTAATATCCCTATGGAAAAAGATTTTTTATAAACCTTGCAAATATAGTAGTAAATAAGCCAATCGCTTTGTATCGAGTAAATATATAGGCAGAAAGCTAATAAGATTAATAGACAAATGGATGTGATAACAAATACTATTCTACGATCCGTTCGTCCTCAAAGTAAACTACAACAATACAGCTTATGAGGAGTACGTTGAGAAGCTGGTGTAAGCATAATTCTAAGAAAATAACAAGCTGGCGGTGGGGGTCGAACCCACGGCCTCGTGATTACAAATCACGTGCTCTGCCGACTGAGCTACGCTAGCTAATTATATAAATTATACCATATTTTTTGTTTTTAAAAAGCACAACTTTTTTCCAGAACACAGATTATAAGTATCATGCTTTAAATAAAAAGATTTTAGT
>CAZDZN010000034.1:0-14750 GCA_964509905.1 uncultured Aquificaceae bacterium | reverse complement strand
ACGTAAATTTAAAAAATGGCGCTTACGCCATAACATCTTATACAAAACCAAAACCCTCAAAACCTCTTAGCTTTATATACGTGGGAGATAGCATCACCAAAGTGGGTAAAAAAGAAGAAAAGTCTAGAGTTTACATATCAAAAGGCAAGGGTAAGTTTGGAAATGGCGTTTATAGAGTCTGGCTTTCTTTTGTAAATGAAAAAGCTTTTGATAATTTTGTTAAAAGCATAAAAAAAGCTAACGAAGAGGTATACAAAGAGTTTCACAGAAAACCAAAATTAAGCGCTTATGAAGCTGCCAATAAGATAGCCCCCACATCAGGCCAGCTAAGTCTTACAGAGGTAAACTGCGCTAAAAAAGAAATATCAATAATCTCTGGCGGAGGTTCTATTCAAATGCGCATGTTATATCATATAGACCAAAAATCCCCCGAGATAAACAAAAAAATATACGATATGGTCTGTCAAAAAGGCAAGCTTCCTATCATATATATAAAAGAGTAAATCCAAAAGGATAAATCTCTAGGCTCTGGCGCTAATCCCAAACTCATCAAGGCATAATACTGGAGGATGAAGTAGAAGAACTAGAAGAACTAGAGGATGAGGATGAAGAACTAGAGGATGAAGAGCTTGCGCTTAAAACTGGAGATTGTATAAATAAATCTGCGGTATAATTTGCTCCCATGGTTTCCCCATCTTCCATAACTACATTTATATACACAGTGTAAGGTAGAACCGCAAAAGATGTATGGTTTTGTATTATAACAGAAGGGTTGTAAGTAAACTCTTGTAAAATACTAGCTGTCACATTTGTATAGGATACGTATAGACTTTGGGGTAGAGTAACTGAAAAGATATTGAAAAGTCCGTTTGAATATATGTTGCAATTTAACTGAGAACAGGGATAATTTGTACCGCTTACATCTACGCTAAAAGGTATTAAAGAAAGACTATAATAAGGGACTAAACTTTGAGTTGGTATATAGGCGTAAAATACATTTGGAGTAAGGTTAGAAGTGGATGAACCGTTGGTAAAACTATAATATACGTTTACATTTGGTAAATACACGGGATTTTGATAAGAATCAGAGATTTCAGAATAAGTTATAACAGAAGAAAAGCTGCTACTGGATGAATTATAACTAGACACATTAGAGCTATTGTAAGTAAAAGAATAAGGCGGAGCGGTGATGCTAAAGTTTGATATCTGTCCAGTTTGATAGTTTATACTACCGCTACAAGTTATACTTACTGGAGAATTTGTATTGGATAAATTTGTTAATAAAGCTAGTGCAGTAGTGCTAGCATTTGGATAAAATCCTCCTAGACCATTGTCAATACATATACCGTTTACAGTATAACTTCCTATATAACTAGAAGAAGATGCATTGCTTGAAGAAAGACCGGTGCTGTCAGAAGTATAATTAATACTCTGAGCAGTTTGATAATCCTGGTAAACCACAGAAAACTGCACTTCCACAGAACCAGGTATTATATTTTGATTGGGTAAGATTACTACAGTGTTGGATTGATAGTTTGTCAAATAACCGTTGATGGGCGTAAGAGATAAGGCCATAGTATTACTAATAGTATCTTGGAAAGGATTTGTCTGTAGAGCTATAGCCCCATAATTAAAATAATTTCCTATAAAAGAGCCAGAAACTGTACCGTTGGTTGGTATACTATTGCTTTGAAAAACCAATGGAAAGCACCTACTACCGTTTAGTCCCGAAAATCCAAAAGGTATAGTTGGATCAAAAAAGCATATAGAAGAAGATTCTATGATACCGTATGGAATAGCCGAAGAAGATGTTGAGCCATTGTAATAAAGAGATAGGTTTGCGTTTATAGTAGTCCCAGGTACACTTCCGTCTGGATTTACGGAATATGTATTTACAGAAGGTGCATACAAAACAAGCTGATATGCACCATTTGTGGATATGCCGTTTCCAGAGCCTCCTCCTCCACCACAAGAGGCTATAGTTAAGACGCTTACTCCTATTAAAAGCTCGGAAACCCTAATTTTTTTCATAGCGTTCTCCTAATTTTGACTTATCAAAAGCGTGGCTGAGTTGCTTGCACTAAGCACCTCTCCGTCGTTAAATGTAAGAGAAACCCCTATATTGACTGGCATATTTACATAGGGAGCTCCTGAATAAATTACGCTGCTACCAGAACCAAAGCTCATAATCTCTGTTTGTTCGTATTGGAGTGTAGCGCTAGTGTAAGAGTTTGGCAATATAACCTCTATAAACCCACTACCCACAGAACAGCTAACCCCATTGGAGTTGCAATTTATGAAACCCGTTTGTCCGTAGGTATTAGTGACATAAACCCCTATAGGCGTATAAGAAGAAAGAAGAGCATATCCATTCATAAGTATAACCGAGGGGTTTACATAAGCTATCAGCACATTAGAGCTTGAACTCAAAGTATTTGGATTTTGACTATAGGTTTGATATGTGATATTCACAGTAGAAGAAGGGGTAGGATATACCAGTTGATTGTTTATAATAGTTGTGGAAGACCCGCCTCCTAAGCTGTATGAAAAATTGTAAGAGTAAGAGGGAAGGACGCTAAAATTATTTATAAAAGCGTACACAGCACTAGAGTAAGTGATAGAACCGTTACAACTCATAGGTACAGCGGATATCGTATTTAGATTAAAATATCCACTACCACTATCCTCGCAGACATAGGGGATGTTTGTATAAGAGTATTGAGCTGAACTTACGGTGGTGTTTGATGCGGTGATATTGGTAGTACTCGATATCAAAGTATAAGAGGCAAAACCACTTACGCTAAGGGTACCAGGAATTATATAGTTGTTAAGAGGTATGATGGTAAGACCATAGTCCGCTATAGTACCACTGCTTATAGTGGATAAGCCACTATTTGGAGGCATAGACAAAGTTACATTTGTGAGAGATGTAAAGGGTACCCCTTGATAAGGATTTACACTGAGAGCAAAAGGAGTAATCTTTTCTATGTTTGTATATATAGTGTTTGAGTAAGCTTGGCCTATATTAAGAAGTGGTACTGGTATAGAAGTACATATGGTTTGACTTGGACCTCCATCAAAGCATATACTACCAGAAGTAGCCACCACTTGCAAAGAAGAACTGTTGGTGCTGGAATTCTGATTATACAAAGCTACAGTGTAAGCAAAAGGATCTTGTGGCGTTGTATAAGAAATACCAAGGTTTAGCACTTCTATAGCTTTTGTGGGTGGAGTAAGAGAAACTCCTAATTCTAAACTCTGCTTAGCTGGACCTGCACTGCTTCCGCCACCACCTCCGCCTCCACCACAGGAGACAAGCCCTACGCCCACTCCAACTAACAAAGAAGCCAACACTACTCTTTTCATATCAAACCCTCAAGCATTTTTTAATTATATCACAAAATTTCCATACTTTTGGTATAATATAAGATGTTATGATAAGCAAAGTATTTAAATGTATCGGATTTGCAATGCTAAGTTTTAGCGTTTCTTATGCTTTTGACATATCCATATCCCAAGATATGGGAGCTTATGCTATTACAAGCGTTATTAAAAGCCAAAAAACAAAAGAAGTAGCTTCAAAACCAAAACCCCAAAAGTTTATAGGCTTTTTATATCTTGATGATGTAAGCGGTAAAGTGGGAGGTAAAGAGCATCATTATAGAGTTTACATATCCAGTAAAAAAACCAAAGTGGATAAAAATACATATCAAGTGTATGTATCCTATGTGGATAAAGATGTGTATGAAAATATGTTAAAAACTAACGAAAAGATTTATAAGAACATAAAAAAAGCTGAAGATATAGCTAATTCCACAGTACCTCTTGTGGGTAGCACTATTTTAGCAAGAGTTAATTGCAAAACTAAGCAGATTATAGAGATGGCTGGCCAGGTTAATATGATATATTACGCTAAGAAAAAATCACCTAAATTAAACAAAGAGATATACGAAATGGCATGTGAAAAAGGCAAGCTTCCATTAGCAAACTAACATGCATATATGCTTTTATAAAGAGGGGAAAAAGAGCTTTTACGAGGTGTCTAAAAGTGTAAGGGTTTTAAGAGAGATTGGTAAAGTACCGTTTTTTGAGAAAAAGGTGTTGGTGATATCTTCAGAAGATGCGCACTATTACAAGGACACATTGCCTAAAACCTCTTACGAGAATCTTAAAAGTATCATACAAAATCAGATAGAGGATACTTATCCAAACCAAGAGATGGATTTTTGTTTTAACATAGCCAAGAGTTTTGAAAATACAATGCAAGTAAATGTGTTTATCTTCAAAAAAGATATACTTCAAGAGGTGAAAAAAGATTTTGATTTTAACTATGTATTGGTAGAGCCTATCTGTTTTAAAAGCCAAAAAAACGAAATATTGATTTTCAAAGAAGATGGTACTTATAATATATTAGCCATATCTGAGACTGGGTTATATAGTTACCTTCAGCTAAAAGATTTTTCAAAAGAGTATTTTGAGCTTTTCCTAAAAGGGCTTGGAAATTTTGACATAGAAGATATAATATCTTACGAGGATATAGACCTTGGATTGGATATCAAAACTATTCAAAAAGCCTACAAAAGCTATCCAATATTCTTAGATTACATAAATCACATAGATTTAAAACCCTTCAAGCGTTTTCAAGCTTTTAAGATAGATGAAGATTTGGTATTTAGAATCATAATGTATTTTCTTACAGGATATGCAGCAGCCCTCTATATAAATGGGAAGTATTATGAAGAAAACGTCCAAAAAATAACTTATCTAAACAAAAAGCTACTTCCTTACATAAAATTAAACCTGGCACAAAGCACCAGTTCCAGGGCCCATTACAAAGAGGCTTTTGTAAAAGAGTATAAAAGCACTATAGCCTATATAGATCCTATATTTGTACTAGATGATATAGCTTCTTGTTTAAAAGACAAAGAATATATTACAAACGTAGATATAAAACCCTTAAATCCACAAACCCCAAAAGCTACTTTTACGGTGAATACTAATAAACCCTTTGAAATACTCGAATCTCTTACAAAAGATAAATGCATAAAAAATTTTGATTTGGAATCGCCGGTTTCGCAGAATTTTCAAAAAGTCTATAGTCTAAATATAAAAGCGGAGTTCTCATGCGTGCGTTAAGTTTACCAAATTTATCTAAATTCAAAGAGTACTCAAAGAGTATAGATAGGAAAAAATTGAGTGTATATCTTCTCATAATCCTTATATTTTTAAGATTTATGATATATCCCATGAAAGAGAATGTAGAGAATCAAAAGCAAAAGCTTCAAGAAAAACTTCAAGAATACATACAAAATATAAAGCTATACACATCAAAAAGCATCAAACAAAAACCAAGCAAAATAGAGCATCTCGAGATATCTGTCCAAAATCTTCATGGTATCGACGAAAAATCAAGAAATATTCAAATATATATATCAAAGATTGTAAAAAAATACGCTAAAAAAGAGAATATAAATATCCAAAGCATAGAGCTTCCGAAACCTGTAAAAGGAAAGTACATAAAACAAATAGATGTAAAGGTAAGACTTTCCGCTCAAAATCCTTACAGCGTATATTCATTATTCCAATACCTTGAAGCTATGCCAAAATACACTATCATAAGAGAGTCTCAAATAACCGTAATGGGAAATACAGTAAATTTTTACTTTACCGTCACTACTTATAAATTGGTGCAAAAAGTATGAATAAACTTAATATCACCAAAAAAGATATACTGATATTCTTAATCACATTTTTTGTGGCATTTTTAATGTTTAGAAACACTCCTACCATAAATTATCCCTTGGTTCATATAAATCCTTACAAAAGCCAAAAAAACGAGAATACCCTTGAAGAGCGCGTGGTACCAAACACCCTTTATACTCCAAAGTATATATTCGTAAACAATATATTTAACCTGCCATCTCCTCCTACACCCACTTTACCAGCCTTAGCCCAATCTCTTTTTATATCAAATGCTGTCCAGCTAACGGGTATATTCCAAAGGGGAAATATGAGGTTTGCAGTATTAAAACTTCCGGATGGCAGTCTGATAACAGTGCACAGAGGACAAAAAATACCTGCAACTTTGGGCGGTGTTGCACCAAACACTCCTGGAGCCCCAGGACATATGCCTGGACTTCCCAGCTTGCCTCAGCTTCTTGGTGCCCATCCGCCAAATATACCATCTTCTATGCCTTCTGGAGCCACAAAGATAGTAAGTTTAAAGAATATGAAAAATCAAAAAGGGCCTTTTGTAGAGGTAACAAATGTAGGGCCGAACTATGTGAGCTTTAAATTTGTAGAAAAAATACCAGTCCATAAAGGTGTTTTGACAACATATAAGTATAAAACTTATACAAAAATATTAAAAATGTTTGATTTCGAGGTGAATAAATATGAAAGGTAAAAAGTTGCTGGTTTTTAGTGTGAGTGTTATTTTGATGTCTTCTTGTGCAATGGCTCCAAAGTCCGCCAATCAGATAACGATATCAAAAGAAACTACCAAACACAAAGAAAAGAAAGTAAAAGAAATGGGTATCGTTCAAAACGAAAATCAACCTACTGTACAGAATAAAAACATATTGGAACCTATACCAATGCCAGATTTTTATAAAAAGCCGAAAACCCCGCCATCTCCCCCACCTCCACAAAAACAAGAAAAATTTGATATATCCAAGATAAAAATAGGTACAAAACAAAAAGTAGCTATAAATGTGCAAAACATGCCTCTTGGGAGTTTCGTTCAATATGCTCTGGGGCAGGTGCTAAAAGTCCCTTATTTTATAGATCAAAACACTCAAAGCAATAACACTCCTGTGACAATAAATATGCCTATCCCTCTTAAACCCAAAAATGCCCTCGAACTTGTTTTGGGACTTTTAGAAAAAAACAATATAGAAGTATCAGAAAAAGGTGGGGCACTTTATTTAGCTACAAAGCCTGCCATAGCAGCACCTTCTCCACCACAAGGGGTGATATTTTCAAGAAAGGCTTTAAATACATACCAAACAATTACTCAGATAGTGCCGCTGAAATATTTAGACCCTCAAACAGCCCTAAATCTCATAAAAAACATATATCACTCAAGCTTGGATGTACAAGTGTTTCCAAAAGGCAATGCCCTTATTATGACTGGTCCTGGTCTTTCTATTAAAAGCCTCATAGACTTTTTAGATGCTATAGATATTCCTTACATGAAAAACAAAAAACCTGTGCTTTTGCACCTTGTATATTGGTCTCCAAATGATTTTATAAAACAATTGAACGGCATACTACAAGGTCTAAACATCCCTATAGCCAAAACCCCAAATGAACCTGGTGTATTATTTATACCTATAGATTATCTCAACAGCGTTATGGTAATCCCACCAGACAATAAAACCTTAAAACTCATCATGTACTGGGATAAAAAACTAGATACCGCCGAATCAGCAGGCTCTGAAGAAAAAGCTTATATATATAAACCGAAATTTACCAGAGCTACAGAATTAGTACAAGCGCTCCAGGCTTTGTATAGCGTCACTTACAGCAGCTCATCGAAATCGAAAACTTCCAAAACCAAAAGTACTGCACTACAATCAAGTCCCGTCATATCACCTCAGATGGCTATGAACCAAATAGGAGCAGGCACAAGCGCTTATGGCAACTATGGCGCTATGAGTCCTTATGGTGGCACCACTGGTACCACTGGCACTACCGGTGTAATACCTACTATGCAAGGGGCAGTACCCACTACAAGCAGTCTTGGCAATACAGGACCTCAGGTGATAGCCTTTGCCTCAAAACACTTAAGGGTAGCAGCGGATGACATGACAAATAGGATACTTATAGTGGCTACACCTACAAAATTTAAGATTGTAAGAAGTCTATTGGAAGAGCTTGACAAACCACCCAAACAAGTACTTATAAAAACTACCATAGCTGAAGTTACGCTTACGGGCTCTTTACAATACGGCATAGAGTGGTATATACAAAACAGATTTAAACAAGGTACTTACACGATATCCACCTTGGGTAATTTGGGAGTATCAAATTCCGCTGGGCTTGTAGCCACATATCTTACAGATTCTAAAATATTCCAAGCGTTGTTAAATATGTTTGCTCAGAAGAATAGGGTAAAAATATTATCCACTCCTACTATATTGGTGCTAAACAACCACCAAGCCAGCATAGATGTGGGTACTCAGGTGCCAGTAGTAAACTCTCAAGCCACATCTATAAATGTGCCATCCGCAACAGGAGGAGCTGGCATTATACAAAGCGTGCAGTATGTAAACACTGGTATAATATTAAATGTGCTTCCTACTATAGAAACAAACAACTTAGTAAATCTAAACATATACCAAGAAGATAGCACAGCTCAGCCAAACAATACTTCCAGCATAAGCTCTCCCATGATCCTTACAAGAAATATAAACACCACTGTGGTGGTACCAAACGCTGGCACTGTGATACTGGGTGGTCTCATATCTCAACAAAAAGGAACTGGCATTAATGAGATACCAATTCTTGGAGATATACCGGTCCTTGGAAATCTTTTTAAGAATACTTCTATAAACAATACAAAAACAGAACTAATCATCATGCTAACTCCATACATTATCACAGATACCAAGGAAGCTGAGAAAATAACAGATGAGATAAAAAGCGAGCTTAGTTTTTACAAGGAGTTGAAGTGAGGTGGTGTCATGGTAAAGTTTAAGGATTTTGATATAATAAAATCTATGAAACAGGTTAATAAAAATAGAGGCTTTACACTTATTGAGATACTTATAGTGGTGGCTATAATAGGGCTTATAGCATCTTTGGTGATGCCAAATCTTTTTAAGAAGTTTGAGCAATCAAAAGTCCAGATAGCTAAGGCCCAGGTAGAAACTCTATCCTCAGCGGTGCGCTCTTACATGGTAGATACAGACGAATGCCCTAAATCCTTAAATGACCTGATAGAAAACAAAGACAACAATCCCAAATGGCATGGTCCTTATTTATCTAAGAAAAAAATACCACTAGATCCTTGGGGACATCCTTATCAATTCAAATGTCCTGGAGAACACGGAACCTTTGACCTATGGTCCTTAGGTCCAGACGATAAATTAGATAAAAAAGCCATCAAAAGCTGGGAATAATATTTGATGAAAAACCGACTTATAGGTGAGATACTAAAGGATAAATTTGGAGTATCAGACCAAGATATAGCTCAGGCCCTAGAAATCCAGAAAAAAAACAGCGGTTATATAGGTCAAATTCTTATTCAACTTGGAAGCATAACGGAGTCCCAGCTTCTGGAAGCCTTATCTGATCAGCTTTCTATGTCTCTTAAATTTCAAATAGACGAGGTGAAGTTTCAGGATTTTATAAACGATATAAACACAAAGATAAATATAGATTTTTTTTACAAAAACGACTTCTTGCCTTTTTATATCCAAGATGGTAAAATTCTAACTCTTACCACAGACCCTCTTAAAATACATATTGTAAGCAAATTAGAACAAGACACAGGGCTAAAACCAGAGCTTTTTTTAACTTATGATAGGTATATTAAAAGCCTATATAAAAGGTTTGTAGAAAATTCCACCGAAGAGTTTATATCCTTAGAAGCCGAAGACCCAGAAAAACTAAAAGATATGGCGTTAGAAGTGCCGGTGATAAGGTATCTAAACGATATCATCACAAGAGCCGTAGAGCTAAACGCTTCGGATATTCACATAGAGCCCCAGGAAAAGCGCTTTATGGTTAGATTTAGGATAGACGGAGTGCTCCACGAGATGGATGAAATAGATGAAGGTTTTTACTTAGCCCTTACATCTCGTATCAAGCTTTTATCAGGGCTTGACATAGCGGAGAAAAGACTACCTCAGGACGGAAAATTTAGTGTAAGGATAGGCTCATCCCCCATAGACATAAGGACTTCCACCATACCAACGGTAAAAGGTGAAGATGTGGTTATAAGACTATTGTATAGGGGGAAGTTGAGTTTTGAACTAGATAAGCTTGGTATAAAAAACGATCATTACGATATATTGGTAGATCTTATTAAAAGACCTTATGGGATGATTTTGGTCACTGGGCCCACCGGAAGTGGTAAAACCACCACTCTATACTCTGTATTATCAATGCTAAATAGCAAAGAAGACAAGATAATCACAGTGGAAGACCCGGTGGAATATCAAATAGAGGGTTTAAACCAAATCCAAATAAAACCGGAGATTGGACTCACCTTTGCTTCCGCTTTGAGGTCTATATTGAGACATGACCCAGATATTATAATGGTGGGTGAGATAAGAGATAAAGAAACCGCTGAGATATCAATACAATCAGCTCTTACAGGACACTTGGTATTTTCCACTTTACACACCAACGATGCTCCTAGTAGCCTTTTTAGGCTTTTAGACATGGATATAGAAGATTACCTTATAAACGCATCGGTACTTGGAATAGTGGCTCAGCGTATCGTAAGAACAAACTGCCCTTATTGTGTGGAAGAAACACACATAGAAGATGAGGTTATAAAAAAGTTTAAGCTTGATGTATTATCGGATAAGTTTTCTCACTTATTGGAAAAAAAGCAGTTTATGAGAGGAAGGGGTTGTGAAAAATGCGCAAACACCGGATATAGGGGTCGTATAGCCATATATGAAATGTTTGAATACTCCGAGGATTTAAAGGAGGCTTTTGTAAGGCAAAAATCCTTAGACAGCATAAAAACACTTCTAGAGAAAAAACCTTATTATAGAACGCTAAGAGAAGATGGATTTTTAAAAGTATTAGAAGGTAAGACCACCATAGAGGAGGTGTTGAGAATCGCCTAATGGATTTTGAGTACGTGTCCTTAGATAAAACTGGTAAAGAGATAAAAGGCATACTAAGCGCAAACTCTGTCCAAGAAGCTAAGACCAAATTAAAAGAAACCGGGCTTATCATAGTAAAGGTAGAGCCAAAAAAAGAAGGAGTATTTACAAGTACTCAGAAGATATCAGATGATGAACTATATACGATATCCAAAGAGATGTCGGTGCTTTTAAACTCTGGTATTGTAATTGATAGAGCCCTCAAAATGGTCATAGATTCCATAGAGCAAGAAAAATTAAAACTATTTTTAGAAAACATCTTAAAGGATGTAAAAGGTGGAAAGGCTCTGTCTTCGGCTTTTGAAGAAAAAAAGATGTTTGACCCCCTTGTTATAACGATGTTGAGGGTGGGGGAAACCACCGGTAATTTAAAAGATGCTTTTGACAACATAGCTCAATATACGGATTTTAGGATAAAGTTTAGAAATGAGATAAGAAACGCCATGGCTTATCCGATGTTTTTGGTGTTTGCATCTTTTGTGACGCTGGTGGCTATATTTAAACTTATAATACCGAGATTTTTTAGCATATTTGGGTCAAATCCAAAACACCTTCCTTTTATATCAAGGATTTTGTATGAGTTTAGTAAAAGCCTAAATATAAAAACGGAGCTTATTTTTACTGGAGCATTGATAGGTATATATGTACTCTCTAAGTATTTTCAATTAAACCTCTATAGAAGATTTGCAAATTATTTTATACACGCTCCTATCCTTGGAAATCTCATAATCCAAATAGAGCTCTCAAAATTTTCCTATGCTATGTACGCTATGCTAAAAAATGGCGTGGAGTTTATAAAAGCCTTAGATCTCGCCACCAATGTAATAAAAAATGATTTTATAAAAGAGGACTTTAAAAAGACTTCTCCTAAGATTAGAGAGGGTAAATCCATAGGAGATACGTTTGAAGAGCTAAGATTTGTGCCACCTATATTTAAAGGGATGGTAAAAGTAGGAGAAGAAAGTGGCAATATGAAGGATATGTTTTACGAGCTTTACGCTCTTTTTGATGAAAAGCTTAAAAACACGATAAAAAGAGTATTGTCTTTGATAGAACCTATCATAATCACCGTCATGGGTCTTATAGTGGGAACCATAGTGGTATCTTTGATGCTTACGGTGATGAATGTAAGCAATATAAAATTATGAAAAAAAGGGGATTCACCCTCATAGAGATGCTTATAGTGGTGGCTATCGTGGGTATACTATTTTCCGTGGTAGCTCCTATGTCTATAAACATGTATAGAAGCTATATGGCTTCTCAGACCGCAGAAAAGATGCTTATACTGTTGTCTCAGATAAGAAGGCATTCGTTTTTATATTCAGAAGAATACGAGATAAAGTGTGAAAAGGGAAAACTTTATGTAAACGATAAAGCTGTGAAGCTAAAAGACAAGATAGTATGCACCACCGATAAACCCATAGTGTTTTATAATAACGGAACATCCTCTGGGGGTAAGATGAAGCTTGACGTGTCTGGCTTTTACTACACATTAAAAGTAAAAGCGCCCTTTGGGGCAATAAGCATGGAAAATGGTTAGAGGGTTTATTCTCATAGATATTATAATAGCATCGCTCATCCTTACTGCGGCGGTAGCAGCCACCATGTACTTATTTAGGATAGGTTTTAAAGAGTTAGAGCAGGCTAATACCGTATCCAAAATAGTATCAAAAATCCCACAAGCGGTTAGCTACCTAAAAACTGTGGACTTTAAAACAGAACCCCAAGGGGACGAAAATCTGGGGGAAGTAAAGCTTTCGTGGAACGCAAAGCTTACAAACACAAGTCAGATAAACACTATGAAAAATCCCCTTCTTATGGGACCTATGGCTATGAGTGCTCAAAAACAACAACTACCTTACAAACTTTACCTTTACCATGTGGATTTTTATCTTACTTACAAAAGCTACAAGGATCATTATAAAATAGATATACTAAAATACAAATACTTAGGTCCCACTGGAAAAGAGCTGTTAAATGTGCCAATATTCTAAATCCGGATATACTCTCATCGAGGTTATCATAGCTGTGGCTATATTCAGTATGATGGTATTTTTGGGTACGATGGCCCTTACCCAAGGTTTGAGGCAGTATAAAAATATATTGTCCCACGGGCTTAACTTTTGGCAAAACGCAAAGTATGTGTGGCTTACAAAGAGTGCTGGGTCCATGCTGGATTATTATGTAAACTCTCCTTACGGATGGGCACCATTTTTCAGAGGAAAAGAGGATTACTTTGAGTATGTGAGCACATCTCCTATTGCAAACCGTCTACCGGTGGTGGCGGTGGTAAAAGTCCATAAAAATAAAAAGGATAAGTATGATATAATCTATTATGAAAAGCCGGTATACACTATGTACTACAAAGACCTTGTGGATTTTTACGAACTAGGGGACTATAAAAAATCCACTAGTATCAGGCTTTTTAAAAACTTATCTTCTGTAAAATTAAGATACTACGGATACAACATTCAAACTAGAGAATACAACTGGTACAAAAATTACAGCGCTCTAAAACAAAAAATTCTACCTACTCTCATAAAGATATCCTACAAAAAATATAAAAAAAAGCATACCATAATACTCGGCATAAACAATAACTCCCTCATAAAGGGTATATACGGTATGATTTACCTTTTTGGAGGTGTGGGTGAAAAACGCTAAAAGAGGTTCAGCCACCATACTGGTATTGCTTTTATCCGCGGTTATCATCACACTGGGCATAGGCTTTGACTGGATAGTGAAAGAGCACATGAAAGCCACATACGACTTAAAAATAAAAACCGAAGGTATGTTAAAAGCATACTCTATAATGGATAAAGCCCTATATATGATTTCTTTATCAGAATTTACCCCTAAGGGTTTAAACTCGGAGGTGGTGCTAAAACCATTTAAAAGTTCTTTCATACCCCTTGATGGTACTTACATAAGATTTAAGGATGTGGAGATATCCTTTCAAGACTCAAACGGACTTTTAAGCATAGCTTATCCAAACGCTGAGGCTTTGAAAAACTTGCTTGCCTACAATACAAACGCGGACCCAGATACTGTTATAAAAGCTTGGGCTTCTTGGATAAATCCAGGCTATAACTATGAAAACATACCCGCTGATTATTATGAAAAATATCCACCTAGAAAATATCTACCCCAATACAAAGAAGAGTTTTCATTGGTTTATGGGATGAACAAAAAAGCCTATAACGCTATAAAAGATTACATCACGCTTATGCCAAATTCTGGTTTTAATCCAAACACCGCCCCCATTCCAGTGTTGATGGCTCGTCTAAACATCACCAAATCCCAAGCAGAGCTTATAAAAAGGTATGTAAAAGACAACACCATAACTTCGGATACCCAGCTTCAAAGCCTTGTGAGTCGCAGTTTGCAGATGCCAAATATGAGGATATACTATTTTCCTTCGGATTCCATGAGGATTATAGTGTATGCACTACACAACAAAAAAGCCATATACAAGATACATGCAGATATTCAGAAAAAAGCCAATCTTAGCTTTCCCTTTACCATACTATATTGGAAAGAGTATTGAGCTTTTTTATTATTTTAAAAGTATCTCCATGCCTTTTTCGTAGGTTCTATTGTTGCCATTTACTTTTAAAGATAATGGATCGTAAAAGAGGATCTCTTTTTCTGCCCATTTACTTACTAAATTCGTAAAATCTGCTCTTTTTTCCATGTTTGGATCCAATAAAAAACGCCCTTTTTCTAATATATCTTTGGCTATTATTTTAAAAATCTCATCCTCTTCTTTTGATTGTTCTCTTATGATAAAATTCACTATCTCCGCATAAGCCAAAAATGCTTTTTTATCAAGATATTCTTTTAAATCTTTTATATCTTTTTTATGAGTAATCACTTCATACAAATAGGGTATACATCCTCCAA
>CAZDZN010000033.1:10868-14824 GCA_964509905.1 uncultured Aquificaceae bacterium | reverse complement strand
AGAAGCCAACGCTCTTTCTTGTGCTCTTTTTTTAGGGCCTCTTCTATGAGTTCTTTTGATTGCTCTTCTATTGGGTTTTCTGGCACTCAATCCGCTCCTTCTGAAGAATAGCCTTCTAATGAATTTATTTCATAGCTTCCGCCCCAAGGTTTTTTGCCGTAAAACATAGCATTTTCATCTATTATATTTTGGAGTTTTGAGCTTTTAAAAGAAGATTTTCTTAAATCCGTGTCTATAAAATATATATTGTTTAAAAAAGATTCTTGAAAATTAGTACCTCTTAAAATAGCATCTTTAAAGCTTACATTCTTTAAGCTGCTTTTGAAAAATACGGCTTCTGGCATATTTACTTTGTCCATGTTTGTGGATATTATGTCACACTCTATAAACTTGCTAAGTCCTAAAAATGCATTTCTAAAAGAGCAATCATCAAAAATACATTTATCAAACAAAGTTCTCTGAAAATTTGACCTGTCAAAAGAGCAGTTTATAAAAGAACAGTTCATAAATTCAGCCTCTGGTATAAAACATTCTGTAAAGTCTATATTTTTAAATGTTATATTTTTAAACTTCGAACAGGTGAATGTAGAAAAACAAAAGGCTAAGCCCTCAAGGCTTAGCTCTTCTAAGATCTCGTTTGAAAAATCTTGGTCTTTTAAATCAGCAGTATTTATTTTTTCTAAAAGCTTCATACAGGGTTTACCTTGCAAGCATCTATAAATACTTGTGTGTTTGTATCTCTTGAAGCGTTGTATCGTTTTTGAATCTCTTGCATCCTATCGTGATATGTAGGTTCAAGGTGTTTATAAAAAACTCCTATGGGCACTTTAGCGGATTCGTTATAGTAATGCTCCAAGTCATGTGTGGCAAGCTCCAAAGCTTTTTGAAGGTTTCCGAGATCTGTATGCCCTTGCTCGTTTATGTCGTAAGTTTTGTCTTTGTAGTATTTGAATGTATCCACTTTGTTGTAGGTTGGGCATGGGGATATTACATTGACAAAGCTAAACCCTCTGTGGGCTATCGCTTGCTTGACGATTTCGCTCATGTGTTTTAGATTTCCAGCGTATGTTTGAGCCACAAATGTAGCCCCAAATGTAAGCATGTAAGAGATTGGGTTTACAGGTTTATCTATAGAGCCAAAAGGTGTCAAAGACCCGTAAAGCCCTTCTCTGGAAGTGGGAGATATTTGGTTTTTGGTAAGTCCATATACTTGGTTGTCCATGCATATTACGGTGATGTCTAAATTCCTTCTGGCTGCATGCGGATTGTGCCCAGAGCCTATGGAAAATAGGTCTCCGTCACCGGCTTCCACCAACACAGTGAGCTCAGGGTTTGCCAATTTTACACCTATGGCGGTGGGTATAGCTCTTCCATGAAGCACATGCATGCTATAATTTTTTAAGAAAAGTGGCAATCTTGAAGAGCACCCAATACCAGATACTGAAACAACATCCTGAGGAGCTTTTTTTAACTCGGATAGGGCTTTTGTAATGGCACTTATAACGCCAAAATCACCGCATCCGGCACACCATGTGGGTTCTATATCGCTTCTGTAATCTTGTGGTTGAAGTTCTACTTCCAACATAAAACCTCCTTAAATAAGCCCGTAAGCTTTTTCGCCGTATATATGGGAGGGAGTAAATCTTCCCTCGGTAATATCAGGATTTTCCACGAGAAAATCTACAATGTCCTCTATTTCTTTTGGTATGAAAGGTTCCCCTCTGTAAATATTGTACGATATTGGTCTTATGTGGGTTCTGTCTTTTAGTATGGTAGCAAGCTGTCCGTAGTAGTTGGTTTCTGGTATCAATATGCGTTTTGAGTTCTTAGCAAAAAATTCAAAGACTTCTTCTTTAACAGGCCATAAAAGTCTTGGATACATGGCATTTATCTTAAGCCCCCTTGCTCTTAATCTGTCCACCGCCTCTTTTGTAATAGATGCTGTGAGTCCCCAGGTGATGATGCTGATATCTGCATCCTTGTAAGGAGCGTCTATCTCTATAAATCTATCGTAATCTTCTTCTAAGAGTTTTTCAAGTTTTTTGAAGCGCTTCTCCATTTGATAAGTTCTGATGTCTGGTCTATTTCTTGGATCTGAGTTTTCTTGCCTTTCAAGTCCTGTAATGGCATGTATTGCGTTAGGGTCTCCGGGGATTCCCATAGGGGTGATACCGTCTTCTGTGAATAAAGCATATCTTAAAAACCTCCCGTGTCTTATAAACTTATTCTCTGGATCAAACTCTTTGCTGTAGGTGAGTCTATTTACGATGTTTAGCTTTGATACGTCGGGAGTGGGGAAAGCCTCAGCCCTTAGGCTCATGGCTGCGTCGGTGAGCATTATCACAGGAATTTGGTATTTTTCTGCTAAGTTAAAAGCCTCAACACTAATATAAAAACTATCCTCTACGGATATAGGGGCAAGCACTGCTCTTGGAATTTCTCCGTGGGAACCATACACCGCATGGTAAAGATCTCCCTGTTCATGTTTGGTTGGCATGCCTGTGGCTGGTCCCACTCTTTGGACATCCACTATCACAACGGGGGTTTCTGTCATACCGGCGTATCCTAAAAGCTCGCTCATCAGAGAAAGCCCTGGTCCTGAGGTAGCGGTCATAGCTTTTGCTCCTGCAAAAGAAGCTCCTATGGCCATAGCCAGAGAGGATATCTCGTCTTCTGCTTGATAAAGCCATCCGCCTTTTCTTATGAGGTCCTCCACGATATAATTTCCCACAGATGTGGCTGGAGTTATAGGATAAGCTGCGTAAAACTCGCATCCTCCCACCGCACAGCCTTTTGCCACCGATTGGTTTCCTTCCATTATCACCACATCTTTTAGACCCTTTGGTGGCGGAAATTCAAAACCATCTTTTTTAGTGAAATTTTCCTTCACATGCTTAATTCCAGCCTCCAAAGCCTGATAATTCATATTCACTATCTTTTCACCCTTTTTTGAAAACTTGGCTTTTATAGAGTCTTTTATGGATTCTGCGGGGAGATTGAAAAGCCCTGTCAAAGCTCCAAGAGCTACGATGTTCTTGGTGATATAAGCTTTAATTTCGTTCTTGGCAATATCTGAAAGAGGCACTGGATATATAACTACTCCTTCGTGTTCTTCTGGTTCAAAATCCGATGAATCATAAACTAACACCGTACCTGGTTTTAGATGTTTTTTATTGTAAGCGTAAGCCTCGGCGTTAAAACAGCATAGTATGTCAAACCCATCGCCGGTGCTATAAAGCTTTTGATCCGACACCCTTATTGTGGAATTTGCATATCCACCTTTTATCTCCGCTGGAAAGCTTTTGAAGTTTACCACTTCATAACCAGACCTTGCCGCCGCTTCTGTCAGAAAATCTCCAGCGGATATGACGCCTTCGCCGCCTTCGCCGCCAATTTTGATAACTAAGCTAAAACCCATAAAAACCTCCAAAAAAGTTAGTTAACATATAAAAACAACCCTAATAAATGCATAAAAATAAATATACACTTACAACCATAAATAAAAACCTTTAAAATCATAAAGAGCCCCCAAAATGGGGGCTAAAAGCTTAAGCCTCTATTCTAATGAGTACTTCGTCTGGGGTGATGTTTTCACCTACTTTTGCGTATATCCCTTTTACTACACCGCTTATAGGAGCGTGTATCTCATTTTCCATCTTCATGGCTTCCACTATGCCTATCGTTTGACCTTTTTCTACTTTATCCCCTTCTTTTACTAAAATCTTTGAAACTTTACCGGGCATCGGAGCCACTGCGTCCCCTTCTTTTTCTGGCCTTGGTCTGGCGTTGGCGCTTTGAGGAGCTCCTGCTTGGGCTTGTCCTGAGGTTATGGCTTCTGCTATAGGGTATAGCTGTATCTCTTCAAGTTTTCCGTTTACCCTTACATAGTACTTTCTTGGTTTACCAAGTTCTTGACTTGGAGCTACCCCTTCTACTTTTACTTTGAATTTATCTCC
>CAZDZN010000033.1:6975-10855 GCA_964509905.1 uncultured Aquificaceae bacterium | reverse complement strand
TGCCCGCCTTGGTTTCCATTATTTCTGCTGTATCTATAGCAATATCTGGGGTGAGTTCGCCGTTTTCTCTGGCTTTTAAAAACTCCATAGCCTGCATTGGGAATAGCACGTAAAGGAGTATATCTTCGTCGGATTTTGCCAATGAACTTGATTCTTGCACTGCCTTGTCCCAATCGTTTGGATCTGCCAAATCCCCTGCTCTTATGTCAAACTTCGGCTCTTTTCCAGGACCAAGGATTTTTTCTACAAGCTCTTTGGATATGGGGCCTGGTGGTTTTCCGTATTTACCTTCTATGTAGTCTCTTACTTCTTTGGTGATAGTCTTATATCTTTCGCCGGTGATAACATTGAGTACCGCCTGCACACCCACTATTTGGGAAGATGGGGTAAGAAGAGGTGGATATCCAAGGTCTGCTTCCACGTGAGGCACTTCTTCAAGAGCTTCTTCCATTTTATCTGCGGCATTTGCTTCTATCAGCTGAGCCACCATGTTTGATATCATACCGCCTGGTATCTTGTGGATGAGGACTTTTGCGTTGACTCCAGCGTACTCGGTTTCGTACTTTCTATATTTTCTCTTAATTTGACGGGTGAGTTCTGAGAGCTCGTCCAATATTTTAAGATCTATGCCAGTGTCGTAGTCTGTGCCTTGAAGGGCTGCCACTACGCTTTCAGTGGCGGGATGAGATGAGCCAAAAGCCAAAGGTGAAAGCACGGTATCAAGCATATCCACCCCTGCAAGCACTGCCATCATGTGGTTCATAATAGCTGTACCGCTCATATCGTGGTTGTGAAGGAGTATCTTTATCTTGTCTCCAACTTTTTGCCTTATACCTCTTATAATGTTGTAGGTATCAAGGGGCATCAATATGCCGGTGGCATCTTTGAAGGATATCCAATCCGGGGCTAAGTCTATAAGTTCGTCCGCATAAGACATCCACTTTTCCAACGTGTGTACCGGGCTTTTAGTATAACTAATCTCAGCGTGCACTTCACCGCCGAATTCTTTTATGGCTTTGCAAGCCACTTCTATGTTGCGGTTGTCGTTTAAAGAATCAAACACCCTAAATACGGTGATGCCGTTTGCTATCGCTTTTTCCACAAATTTTTTCACCACTTTGTCGGATTTTGGTTTGTATCCTACGATGTTTTGGCCTCTGAATAGCATCTGAAGCTTAGTGTTTGGCATAGCCTCTTTGATGCGTCTTAGTCTTTCCCAAGGATCTTCTTTTAGATATCTAAGACACACATCGTAGGTGGCACCGCCCCAAACCTCCACTGCATAAAAACCAGCTTTATCCATTTTCTCACAAAGAGGAAGCAAGTCATCGGTTCTTACTCTGGTAGCGAGTTTACATTGTTGACCATCTCTGGGGGTAAGATCTGTGATGAGGATCTTCTTTGGTGGGGCTACTTCAAGGTTTTGTTCTTTTAGCATTTGTTCAATGAGTTTCATACAAACCTCCTAATTTATTATAAACCATGATAAGAAGCTATCGCTGCACTTATAAAAGCCACAAAATCTTCTTTATCTTTTGGCTCTTCGTAATCAAACACATGTTTGTGTTCGTCCAGATACTTGGTGGTAAAATACCCTCTTTGGAAATCTGGCTCATCCATAATTTTTTTGATAAGAGGAATTGTGGTTTTTACACCCTTTACCTCGTATGTATCAAGCGCTGCTTTTGTTCTGGCTATTGCCTCATCCCAAGTCCTACCCCAGCATATAAGTTTTGCTATAAGAGAGTCATAGTAGGGGGTTATTTCATGGCCTACCGAGGCTGCACTCTCCATTCTTATACCAAATCCACCTGGTACATAGTAACGCTCTATGGTACCTATGCTTGGAGCGAAGTTTTTCTTGGGGTCTTCGGCGTTTATCCGGCATTCTATGGCATATCCGTTGAAGGTTATGTCCTCTTGTTTTATTTCAAGCTTATGTCCTGCAGCAATTTTTATCTGCTCTTTTACTATATCCACCCCTGTTATTCTCTCAGTGACTGGGTGTTCCACCTGAATACGGGTATTCATCTCAATAAAGTAAATGTTGCCTTCTAAGTCTGATACAAACTCCATAGTCCCAGCGCTATAATAACCTATTTCTTTTGCAGCTTTTGCCACAATCTCTCCGTAATGACGTCTTTTGGCTTCATTTAACACCAAAGAGGGGGCTATTTCTATGAGTTTTTGATTCCTACGCTGAATAGAGCAATCTCTTTCTCCTAAATGTATCACATTACCGTATTTATCTCCTAATACTTGAAATTCTATGTGTTTTGGATTTTGTATATATTTTTCAAGGAGCAAATCCCCTCTTCCAAAGGCTTTTTGGGCTTCTGAATATGCGGCTTCATAATTTTTTTTGAGCTCTTCTTCGTTCATACATATCCTTATACCTCTACCGCCACCTCCGGCGGACGCTTTTAAAAGCACTGGATACCCTATATCTTTGGCTATCTCTACAGCTTCTTCTACAGATTTTAGTATGCCGTCACTTCCTGGTACCGTGGGGACTCCTGCTTTTTTCATCACCTCTTTGGAACGTGCTTTGTCCCCCATGAGAGCTATCACTTTAGCGGACGGTCCTATAAATGTGATGCCGTTTTTCTCACAAAGTTCTGCAAAATCTTCGTTTTCTGCTAAGAACCCATAACCTGGATGAATAGCGTCTGCTTCCACAGATCTCGCCAAATCCACGATGAGCTGGGCGTTTAGATAAGTATCCAATGGGTTAGCCCCTATCATGTAGGCTTCATCTGCCATCTTCACATGTCTTGCAGTGGGTTCTACATCCGAGTATATGGCTGCTGTAGGGATACCAAGCTCTTTTGCTGCTCTTGTAATTCTGCAGGCTATTTCACCTCTATTTGCCACAAGTATTTTCTTAAACATATTTTTACCCCTTTTCTATCTTAAAAGTGTATGAGATAGGAGCCACTTGATTTATCATATAAGCTATGCTACAAGTTTTATTTAGAGCTGTTTCTATGGCTTCTTTAACATCTTCTTCGGTGAGGTCTTTGCCTTTTATTGTAAAATCAAGATAAATCTTTGTAAAAACCTTCGGATAGGTATCTTTTCTTTCGCTATCGGTGTTTACCACCACATCTTCCACGTGCTTACCAGCTTTGTGCAGTGCCTCATACACATGTATCCCCATACATCCTGCTATTGATAAAAATAAAAGTTCTGGAGGTCTTACACCTCTTCCTTTACCACCTACATATCCGGCTGCGTCTATTGGGACTTCAATGCCTGATTCCCCTTTGCCTACAAAGTGAAAATCCTCTTTTTGCCTTACGCTTAACTTCATATATCACCTCACACATCAAATTTTTTCAATCTCATCTGCTATGGCATTCCCAAATTCACTCGTACTGAGAATCGCTGCCTCAAGACCTATTTTTTTAAACCCTGAGGCGATGTCCGAAGTTCCTCTTCTTTGGTTTATTATGCTTTTAATAGCTTTATATATAAGATCTGCTCCTTCGTAAAAGCCTAAATACTCAAGCATCATAGCTCCAGATAGCGTTATAGACAACGGATTTGCCATACCCTTTCCAACGATATCGTATGCAGTCCCGTGGGTGCTTTCAAAAAGAGCGTATCCATCTCCTATGTTTCCACTGGGCACAAATCCGGGTCCACCCACGAGAGCGGAAGCTAAGTCAGATATGTAATCCCCATTTAGGTTTTGGGTGATGATTACATCGTAATGCTCTGGGTTTAACACAAGTTGCATGAGCATTTGATCTGTGATGACTTTGTAAAGCTTTGCCTGATTTTCTTTTGGCTCTCCTTCGGTGATAATCTTGCCTTCAAACTCCGGCTCTTTCGCCACTTCAAAAGCCCAGTTCATAAACATTCCTTCGGTGGCTTT
>CAZDZN010000033.1:0-6930 GCA_964509905.1 uncultured Aquificaceae bacterium | reverse complement strand
TTTTTGCCGTTTTGTAGAGCATATCTAAAAGCCTTTCTCACATGACGCTTGGTTTTAAACTCAGACATAGGCTTAACGGTAATGCCAGCATCCTCTGGTATAGCCTCTTGGGATACGTTCATTTCATTTGTAAAAAATTCCCTTACTTTTCTAGCTCCATCGGTTTTTGGCATGTACTCTATAGCCATGTAAACATCGTCCGAGTTTTCCCTAAACACCGCCACGTTTACCCTTTGGGGATTTGGTATAGGGGAGGGTTGACCCATCCAGTAAACTGGTCTTATGGCAGAGTAAAAATCCATAGATTGGCGCAATATAGCGTTTAAAGATTTACCGCCTTTTCCCACCGGCGTGCCCAAGGGACCTTTTATACTCACGATGCTTTGTTTTAAAAGCTCCAAGCTTTCTTTTGGCATTCTATCAAGTCCCTTTGACTCAGCTTTATCCCCAGCTAAGACCTCTACCCAATAGATAACTTTTGATCCGCCGTAAGCTTTTTCCATAGCCTTATTTACTATCTTTATCATCTGAGGAGTAATCTCAGGTCCTATGCCATCTCCTTGGATAAAAGGTATGATGGGATTATTCGGGGTTTCAACGGTTTTGTCAGCTTTTAACTTTATAAAAGAACCACTTTGGGGTATAGCTATCTTAGACTCATACCAAAACACATTTTCCATGAAAGTACACTCCTTCAAAAAGTTGTCATAAAATATTAAATAATATTATAAAAAAAGTCAAGTATTTTATTTTTAAAAGCTAAAAAACTACGGATATCTTTTCCCTTACCTCATCTATTGAGTTTGCTTTTATTGCAATCTTACCTATTTCTCTTAGCTTAATTACATCGTTTATCTTCTTCACCTTATCCTTTATATCTTCTGGCACAGAGTCAAACTTCGTCTCGATGGCCATCAGTACAAACTCCCTCGCATCTTCTAACAAACCTCTTTTATAAAAAGGATTGCTTTCTATCTCTTCTTCTGTAAGCAACAATTTCATATCGTAGTGTTATATGCTATAGATTTTTCAACTATACTATGCGTTTTATCTTTTCGTAAGCTCTCAATAGGTATGGTTTTTCTATCTCGTCTGGATAAGGTGTAGGTCTATTCACTTCTCTAAAAAAGTTTACATTGTATAGAAAAGCTAAGTTTGCCTCTCCGATTATGGCTTTTTGATCAGGTTCTGATAAATCCAAAGAATCCAAAGATTCTCGGTAGTGCTTTTTAAACTCCGGTATGCTTGGGATTTTATTAAACTCATAAAACTTCGTGCCTTCGTCTCCTGTAAGGTTTAGGGCCTCCCTTATCATCTGCTTTATCATCTGACCACCAGAAAGATCTCCCATATAACGCACATAAGCGTGAGCTATCAAGAGCATAGGGTTTGTTTTGGCTATATACTCTATCCTTGATATGTAGGTTAAAATCGCCACCGTGGGATATATTTTCTCTTGCCAATCTTCACCAAAGTAAAACTTCAAATCCTCTTTTATATAATCCATCCTAAAAAGCTCTGGATAGTATATCTTTGATACATAGTAATCGTTTTTTAGATTTTGTATAGCATCTTCCAACGTAGTATAGATATAATACAATCCTGCGGTGATTTTTTTCATGTCATCTATGGTGGTTTTGGCCTCTTGCATATCTTGGGCCAGTGTAGAGCTATCAGCCATGCTGTGTATGTCCCAAACACCTTCTCTTAAAAGCTTAGAAAAAGGTATAGTTTCAGTCTTCATCTTTATAAACCTCCACTAAAAGTTGATCTCCTTTATCGGTTACCACGATAATGTGTGAGTTATAAACCAAAGGGGTTTTGCTTATGGCATCCAATTTTTTGTTTGCATAATAGACTTCCGCTTTTTCTGATACTTTTCCCGTAAAAGCCTTCATAGGATAAGTTTTTACCATACCGGGCTTTCCTTTAAATCCATAACCAAGACCCATCAAAAACATCGCCAGCTTTGACATCTTACCGCTACCGCCGGGAGGCATCATCATATCTTATGCTCCTTATATAATATCTCGTACCTCATAAAACAACTCTAATAATTTAGGTTTTATAGAGCCAATGTCAACACAATATTATCTGATACATACCTTGATAATTTTATGCCATAACCCTATTGCGTCCGCTTCTCTTTGCTTTGTAGAGGCTCTCATCTACTCGTTTTAGGAAGGTTTCTTGTGTATCTTGGGAGTAGAGCTCTGCCACACCAAAAGAACAGGTGATGTTTATAAAATTTTCTATGTTTGTATTTTCTATAGATATCCTTAGCTTTTCTGCTAAGATTTTGGCTTGATCTAAAGTGGTTTCTGGGGCTATTATTATAAACTCTTCGCCGCCATATCTGGCTAATATATCCGTGCTTCTTATATTTTGTTTTACGATATTTGTTAGAGTTTTTAAGACTTTGTCTCCAATGTCGTGTCCAAGAGTATCGTTTATGTGTTTGAAATAGTCTATATCAAACATGATAAGGCTAAAAGGTCTTTGATAGCGTTTTGATAGCTCTATATACTCTTGCAGTTTTTCTTCTAAACATCTTCTGTTGCAAATACCAGTTAGTTGGTCGGTGGCAGATAGATTTTCAAAGTATCTAATCCATTTTGATTCTTCGGTTATATCTTCTAATATGCAGAGCATATCCCCTTGTTCGTTTAATCTGCCGATGTTTAGTTTTAATACCGTATCGGGTTTTGATTTAAATCTTACATTTGATATGTTTATAGAATGGAATTTTTCTGATGCCATAAGCTCTCTTATGGCTTTTCTTATTTCTTCTTTTTGTTCTTCGTTTAGTTTGATGAAATCATCACATCTTTTAATATCTTTGTTATCTATCAATAGTTCAAAGAACCTGTTTTTATAGGAAATTTTTATGCCAAGATTGTCTATATCTACTATTTTAAATATAAAAGCTCCGAAATTTGCATTTTCCAATATGGCGTTCAAAAGCTTCTGACTGGTTTCAAGCTTATTTAAAAGCTCTCTCCCTTCTGTGATATCTACAAAAGATATTATGGCTTTTTTATTGTTATCTTGGACGAAAGTAAACATGCTTCCTTTTACAATCTTTTCTTTATAATTAGAATCAAACAAGATAAGTTCTTCAATGAGTATATTTTTTTCATTGTTGAAAGCCTCTATCAAGTCTTTTACGTGTCTTGGAGATAGTATCTCAAATATGCTCATATTTTTTAAAGTATTTTCATCAAAGCCAAGCAGCTCAGATGTATAGGGATTTGTGTCGTAAATTTTATCCATGTCGAATACGATTATTCCTATAGGCATCTCTTGAGCTAAGAACCTCAATATTTCATTTTTCTGTTCTAACTCTCTTTTTATCTCAAATTTTGCTATGGCATTGTTTAACTCTTGGGCAAAAATCTCAAATCCTTCAAAATAGTTTTTCCTATCAGAACAAAGGCATATACCTCCTATAGCTTTACCTTCTTTTTTTATAGGTATGGCTAGAGAAGATGAGATGCTTTCATTTATAAATACATTTTTTACATAATCGTCTAAATTTTCATAATCTTTTTGATATACTATATCGTTTTGTTTTATGGCTTTTAAGATAGGAAAAGTTTTAAACCTATCGTCTTTTATATTTAGTTTTCCTTCTTTTATGCAAGATGCATGAGGTTTTGCAGGTATTAGTTCATTTTCTTTTAAAAGCCCCATGCACAAATCTTTAAACAACTCTGAATTTTCCAGAGTATTCCATAGTCTTTCCAAAAACTCACCTTCTGAGGTAGCATTGTTTGATATATGTTCCAAGTCTCTTAATATATTTAAAAGCTTGTTTGTCTTTTCTTCTTGCGTAATATCAAGTATTGTGGATAAAAGATACTCTTCCCCTTCTATCATTACAGGCGAGGAGAATACCTCCACATCTCTTATCTCACCAGATTTTAACTTATGTTTAAATTTGAAGCGATTTACCTCTTTGTTTTTGGCTTTTGATATAAGCTTTCTCATCTGCTCTTCATTTAGTGTGTTTATATCCCAAGAGTGAAGCTTTGTAATTTCGTCTTTTGTATATCCGTAAAATTCAAGCGCTGCTTTGTTGGCATTCGCAATTTGTCCATCCATACTTACTATAAGCATTGGTATTCTGTGCCCTTCTAAAAAGACTTCGTAAAACTCCTTTTGACGCTTTAACTCATAAAGGGCTATGGCGGTGACTATAAGTATGTTTAGATATCTCATGCGCCAGAATATGCCATACAGTTCATAGTATCTTTTTTCTTTTATAAGTTCGTAAAAGTATCTTGCTGCATAATGAAGTCTGTCGTGGACTTTGTGAATATGATATTTTGCATTCTCAGGTATAATTGCTTTTTCTATCTCATTAAAAACAGGACAAGCTTTTGGGTCAAGTTCTACAGAAGGGGTTTCGTTAAAACTTAAAAAATCGTTGGTGATAGCATCTTTAAAAATGCTACTGGGTTTGAGGAACTCAGGCAATATATCTTCAGAGTATAAAAGATCTTCCGTAGATTCCGATTCTTCTACGCAATGTTTGGTATAACCTATTGATATATAAGTTTTTAAGATTTTAAAAAATGTTGATATTTTTTCATAATCTTCTTTGGAAAAAGGATTGATCGTGAAGTAATCTTTTATAAATTCGTCTTTTAACTCCTCAATATTTGCACTGGCATAGGCTATGTGCGTGCCATCGTAAGCTTCATACCCCATCCTTTCTATTTTATCTTTGTCTATAATATCTGTTTTTATATACTCTTCAAAGAGAGTCAAGATATCGCTTTTGTATTTACACTTATCCATAGGCTTAATATTATAACAAAAAAAAAAAAAAAACATTTTATAGCTTCTTCTTATAAATGGTATAATAATAATTTATGAAAGTTGGAATCATAGGTGGTGGACAGTTGGCGATGATGACTATACAAGAAGGTCTTAGGATGGGGATGGACTTTGCCGTGCTTTCGGACACGCAAGACGTCCCTGCCTCATATTTTACAAAAAATATTTATACTAAAGACCGGATTGAGGAGTTTATGGCTTTTAGCGATGTGATAACTTACGAGTTTGAGCACATAGACAGAGAAATTTTTGAAAACCACAAACTACTTGACAAGCTATATCCTGGTGTAAAGCCCATAGAATTAAAGCAAAACCGCCTTAAAGAAAAGATATTTTTAGCTCGAAACAATTTTAGCACCATGCCATTTTATGAAGCCCAATCTGGTATGGAAGCTTTTGAGATAGCAAACGATTTGAACAAAGAGCTTGTGATAAAAAAAGTCTCTCAAGGATACGATGGAAAGGGTCAGTATGCAGTACACACAAAAGATGATTTAGAACGCTTAAAAGATGTGTTCATAAGCTCAAAGGATACATTTTTAATAGAGGAGTTTTGCTATTTTGATTTTGAGATGTCTGTTATAGCAGGAATTTCAAACGAACAGGTGGTGTTTTTGCCTATGACAAGAAATGTACACAAAAACGGGATACTCTTGTACAATCATATTGATAAGTTTAGTATAGATATTCAAGAAAAAACCAAGGCAATCACCACAAGGCTTTTAAAGGCATTGGATATAAAAAAAGGTGTTTTGGCGGTGGAGTTTTTTGTAAAGGCCAAAGATATATACATAAACGAGTTTGCTCCAAGAGTGCACAACACCGGACATCATACGCTGGATGACATGGAACTCTCTCAGTTTGAACTGCTTTTAAGAACACTGTTTGAACTACCCATATATAGTCCTCAGGCTATCTCTGAAGGTGGGATGGTAAACATTATAGGAGATATAAACCTCACAAAAGAACTTATGGGAAGTATTTTGCAATTGGAAGGGACGAAATTTTATTGGTATAGGAAAACTCCAAAAGAGAATAGGAAGATAGGGCATATAAATATAACCGCAAAAGACTTAGAAAGCCTAAAAGCTAAGATAAGATATATTTCTAAAACCTTGTATCCTAATATCAATGTATGGTAAAATTATAAGCTTATGACAAGCTCTATTATAAGCAAGAAGGCAGAGATTGGACAGAATGTAGAGATAGGTGAGTTTTGCATCATAGAAGATGATGTAGTTATAGGAAACAATGTAAAGATAAAGAATAAGGTGCTTATAAGAAAAGGCACTATCATAAAAGATAATGTGAAAATATATGACGGAGCCATCGTAGGCGAAGATCCCCAACATCTAAAAGACAATGGCGAAGGCTCCGTTGTAGAAATTGGTGAAAACACCATTATAAGAGAGTATGTGACTATCCACAAAGGTACCACATTTGATAAGAAAAAAACCACCGTGGGAAGTGATGTGCTTTTGATGGCTTATTCTCATGTGGCTCATGATTGTGTGGTGGGAAATGGAGTGGTGATGGCAAATTGCGCTACTCTGGGTGGTCATGTGGAAGTGGGGGATTTTGCCTTCATAGGAGGGCTTTCAGCGGCTCACCAGCATACAAAAATTGGAGCTTATGCGATGGTAGGGGGATTAAGCGGTGTGTCTTTGGATATCCCACCATTTGTAAAAGCGGCGGGTCCTCACGCGAAGCTATTCGGCATAAACACTATAGGTTTGGAGCGAAGGGGCTTCCCCAAAGAAGACATCCAGATTATAAAGCATGTTTATAGGATTCTTTTTAAAAGCCAAAAACTCCGTCACGAAGCCATAGAAGAGATAATCTCTTTATACAAAGACAACAAATATGCCATGATGTTTGTGGATTTTATTAAAACCTCAAAGCGAGGCGTAGCAAGAGAAGAAAAGTAAAACCTTTATTTTACTCTCCCACTCAAGATTTATTATATTGTGCTTAGTTTCTGAAAACTCTATACCTATTATTAAGAAACCTCTATACGAGTTCAGTACATATTGCGTGGCAGACTTGTAATCGTGGCAGACTTGTAATCGTGGCAGACTTGTAATCGTG
>CAZDZN010000032.1:13849-15051 GCA_964509905.1 uncultured Aquificaceae bacterium | reverse complement strand
TTGATATAGAAAGAGAGCGAGGGATTACTATAAAACTTCAAGCGGTGAAGATAAACTATAAAAGTAAAATCCAAAACAAAGATTACATGCTTCATCTCATAGATACTCCAGGGCATGTGGATTTTTCTTACGAAGTGTCAAGGTCTTTGGCTGCTTGTGAAGGGGCGCTTCTTTTGATAGATGCATCCCAAGGGATAGAAGCTCAAACGGTGGCAAACTTCTGGAAGGCGGTCGAACAAAACCTCGTAATAATACCAGTGATAAATAAAATAGATTTACCAGCTGCCGACCCAGAGCGTATAAAAACTCAGATAAGAGACATATTGGGGCTTGATCCAGAGGATGCGATTTTAGCTTCCGCAAAAGAAGGTATAGGTATAGAGGATATTCTGGAGGCTATCATCAAAAGGATTCCACCTCCCAAGGGGGATATAAACGCTCCTTTGAAAGCTCTTATATTTGATTCTTACTATGATTCTTACAGAGGAGCTGTTGCTTTTGTAAGGATTTTTGACGGGGCTGTAAGACCAGGAGACAAGATAAAGCTATTTTCCACCGGTAAAGAGTTTGAACTCACAGAAGTAGGAGCTCAGACCCCAAAGATGACAAAGTTTGATATATTAAAAGCCGGAGACGTAGGGTATATTGCAGCTTCTATAAAAGATGTAAGGGATATAAGAGTGGGAGATACTATTACCTTAAAATCAAACCCCACCAAAGAAGCTATCCCTGGGTTTAAAACCGCCAAGCCGATGGTGTTTGCAGGGCTATATCCGGCGGAGGATTCTGATTTTGAAGAGCTTCGGGATGCTTTGGAAAAATACGCCATAAACGATGCAGCGATAGTGTATGAACCAGAGACCTCTCCGGCCATAGGCATGGGTTTTAGGTGTGGGTTTTTGGGGCTTTTACACATGGAAATAGTCCAAGAGAGATTGTCCAGAGAATATGGCATAGACGTAATCACCACAGCTCCGAGCGTAGTATATAGATTAAAACTAAAAAACAAGGATGTAATAGAGGTAAAAAGCTCAAACGATGTTCCAGACAACACAGGACTTATAGAGTATATAGAAGAGCCTTATGTGTTAGCCACCATTATCACCCCAAAAGACTATGTGGGAAATATTATAAACATCTGTCAAGATAAAAGGGGAATACAGGTAAAGTTTTCATATCTTGATAAAAATACAGCTCTTTTA
>CAZDZN010000032.1:0-13839 GCA_964509905.1 uncultured Aquificaceae bacterium | reverse complement strand
ATGCCTCTTCAAGAGATCATAGTGGATTTTCACGATAAGATAAAATCTTCTTCCAAAGGATACGCCTCTTTTGATTACGAGTTTTTAGGCTACAAAGAATCCGATCTTGTGAAGCTAACCATCATGATAAATAGAGAGCCGGTGGATGCCCTATCTTTCTTGGTACATAGGGATAAAGCTTATAGGAAGGCCAGAAGCTTAGTGGAGCAGTTAAAAGAAACTATCCCCAGACAACTTTTTGAGATAAATGTCCAAGCCTCGGTGGGAAGTAAAATCATAGCCTCAGAGCGAATAGCCCCTCTTAGAGCAAATGTCACCGCCAAATGTTATGGTGGGGATATATCCAGAAAAAGAAAACTCTTAGAAAAGCAAAAAGAAGGAAAGAAGCGTATGAAACAATTTGGCAAGGTGTCTTTACCACAAGAGGCGTTTTTAAGCGTTTTAAAAGCTCAATAACATGATAAAAACTACTGACTTGAATGCATGGAACGATTGGCGATGGCAACTACAAAATAGAATTACCACTTATCAAGAGCTATCTCATTACATCACCCTTACCGATGAAGAGATAAAGCATTTTGAAAAAGTATCCGACGAATACCCCTTTGCGGTAACCCCTCACTATCTATCCCTTGCAAAGGACGAGTCCACCGACCCTATAAGAGCTCAGATAGTCCCAAGCTTGTTGGAGATAGACGAAAATGCTCAAAGAAATTCTGATCCCAACGCTTTAAACGAAGAGGGTTTTATAAAGGGACTTACCCATAGGTATGAAGACAGGGTGCTTATAAGCGTGACCTCTTACTGCGGAGTTTATTGTAGACATTGTATGAGAAAGCGTATCTTCAAAGAGGGCACTCACGCCACCTCTAAGGAGCTATTAGATGTTTATTTTGATTATATTAAAAGCCATAAAACTATAAAAGATGTGCTCATATCCGGTGGAGATCCACTAACCCTTGATAACGATAGAATAAAATATATACTGGACAACCTATCTTGTATAGAGCATCTTGAAGTGATTAGGATAGGTTCCAGAGTGCTGGTGACATTACCCCAAAGACTGTACGATGAAGAGCTTCTTAACATATTATCCAGATACGATAAACTCTGGATAAATACGCACTTCAATCACCCAAACGAGATTACAGAAGATGCAAAAAAAGGTATTTTAAATCTTTTAAAAGCGGGAATACCGGTAAACAACCAAGCGGTGCTATTAAAAGGAGTAAACGACGATAAAGATATTATGCTAAATCTTATGAGAAAGCTTTTGAGTATAAAGGTAAAACCCCAATACCTATTTCACTGCGACCCCATAACCGGTGCTATGCACTTTAGGACTTCCATAGAAAAAGGACTTGAAATAATGGATTATATGAGGGGAAGACTCAGCGGGTTTGGAATACCCGTCTATGCCATAGATTTACCGGGAGGTAAAGGTAAGGTTCCGATGCTGCCTCAATATTTTAAAAAGCTCCAAGATGGAGTGTATGAGTTTATGGCTTTTGATAAAAGCAGTGTTATTATAAGTGATTTAGATTATATTGCATAAAAGTTAAGATGTGATATAATATATAACCTACGGGGTGTGGCTCAGGTGGCTAGAGCGTCGGCTTTGGGAGCCGAATGTCGCAGGTTCGAGTCCTGCTACCCCGATTTGAAAATGATATAACTCACCCTATTGGAACTTTTAAATACTAAATTTTTCCTATGGAAAGAAAAGCTAATAGGCTTATAAATGAGGATAGCCTTTATCTTAAAATGCATGCGTATAATCCTGTGGATTGGTATCCGTGGTCTTACGAGGCTTTTGAAAAAGCCCAAAAGGAGAGTAAGCCTATATTCTTATCCATAGGATACTCTTCATGTCATTGGTGCCATGTAATGGAAAAAGAGTCTTTTGAAGATGAAGAGGTTGCCAAGTTTTTAAACGAACACTTTGTAAGCATAAAAGTGGACAAAGAAGAAAGACCAGACATAGATACTGTTTACATGGAGTACTGCATACTTTTAAATAATAGTGGTGGTTGGCCATTGTCTGTATTCTTAACTCCTTCTAAAGAGCCGTTTTTTGCCAGGACTTACTTTCCAAAAAATGCGTTTTTGGGGCTTTTAAGGCAGATAAAAGAGCTTTGGGAAAAAGATTCTAAGGCCATTATAGAGCGATCAAAATCTATGATAGAGCAGTTAAAATCTTACACCGCAGAGAGAAAGACCCTCAGCGATGATGTAATAGATAGATCTTATTCTACGCTCTATCATAGCTACGATCCAAAATACGGAGGGTTTTCAGAGGCCCCTAAATTCCCGAGCCTTCAAAATGTGATTTTTCTTCTTAAAAACCAAAATAAAAACCTTCAGGATATGGCACTAAACACCCTTTTAAACATGCGAAGGGGCGGAATTTATGACCACATAGGGGGTGGATTTCATAGATATTCCACCGATAGATATTGGCTTTTACCTCATTTCGAAAAAATGCTGTACGATCAAGCGATGAGTATATTAGCATATCAAGAAGCCTATAGACTTACAAAAGATGATATCTATAAAAACACCGTTTATGAGATTTGGGGCTTTTTAAAAGATGAATTTTATGAAGGAGGATGTTTTTGTACTGCTATGGATGCAGACACCGAAGGAGAAGAGGGAGGATATTATCTTTGGACTTACGATGAGATTAAAAACATTTTAAATTCTGATGAGTTTATGGAGTTTTTTAATATCAAAAAAGATGGGAATTTCTTAGATGAGGCTACTAAAAAGCCTACAGGTAAAAATATTTTGTATGCAAAAAGCCCAAAATATCATTTCCAAAAAGAGCTAAATATGTTAAAAGAACGTAGAAAACACCGTCCCAAACCCATTATAGACAAAAAAATACTCTTAGACCAGAATGCTCTAATCTCTTGTGCGTTGGCAGAATCCTATATAGCAATAGGCGATGGAGGGCTTTTAGATATCGCTAAGGAGAATATAGGCCTTATCTCCAAAGAACCCTTAAAGCATGCGTTGAAGCACTCCAAAGATATACCAGCGATTTTGGATGATTATGCGTTTTTGATAAGAGCGCTTTTGTCTCTATATAGAGCGAGTTTTGAAAAAGAATATCTTGAAAGGGCTATTTATTTTATGGATTTAGCGATTAAAAATCTATGGGATAAAGAACGAGGCGGGTTTTTCCTAAGCCTTAATTCGGATGTGGTACTCCCACAAAAACCCCTATACGACGGAGCTATACCATCTGGCAACTCCGTAATGGGATTAAATCTTGTGGAGCTATTTTTCATCACGAAAGAACAAACCTATGAAGAGTATTACCAAAAGCTATCAGCTCTTTACTCTGAAATGCTATCGCGAGCCCCTACATCGGCAAACTTTTTTTTAACAAGTTTTTGGCTTTTAAAAAACGCTTATCAAGTTAGTCTAAAAATGCCTCTGTCAAAAGCTCAAAAACGCATCAAAGACATAAATACACACTATATACCAAATGCAGTGTTTTATTATGAGCAAGACGAAGAGGAAAAATTTATAGTATGCAAAGATTACACTTGCTTAAGTCCTATATACAACTTAGAAGAGCTCTATAAGGTGTTAGGGGGCGTATAACCCCCTTTTAACTTTGTTTTAGGATCTTAAATCCCTGCTTATTTCTTCTGGCAATGGACAAGATTCTGGGGGTATACCTTTTATCTTAGAACCATAATACATAACAGGGATAAGCACAAGGCTTAGTGCGGTAGAGGCGATGGTACCAAATATAAGGGATATTGCAAGACCGTTGAATATAGGGTCAAATATGATCACAAAAGCACCCACTATAAGGGCTGCGGCTGTCAAAAGCACGGGTCTTGTCCTGATAACGCCAGCTTCCACCACCGCCACATGAAGAGGTATTCCTTCTCTCATACGCTGTTCGGCAAACTCCACAAGAAGTATAGAATTTCTAAGTATTATACCAGCCAATGCTATAAACCCTATCATAGAAGTAGCAGTGAAAAACGCATGCAAGATAAAGTGCCCTGGCACTATACCTACCAAAGTAAGTGGTATTGGAGACATAATGATACCCGGTGTCTTAAAATCTTTAAACCATCCCACTATGAGTATGTATATAATGAAAAGGGCACCTGCAAAAGCAATACCCAAATCTCTAAACACTTGCAATGTTATATACATCTCACCACCCCATCTCACATATATGTGATTTGTAAGACCAGGAAAACCCATCCAAAGCTCAGACACATGACCATAGGGGTTCTTTATGCTTAAAACTTTTTTCCTTATATCCCATATAGAATAGAATGGTGCCCCAGCTCCTTTTGCCACATCTCCTATCACATACACTACTCTTCTTAGATTTTCATGGTATATGGTTTTATGAATAGGTCTTTTTACCACCTTGATGAGGTTTGACAAAGGTATGAGTTGACCTTTTCTGTTGGGAATCTCTAAGTTTTCAAGATTTTGCAAAGTCCTATAAGGCTGTGCTATCCTTACTTCTATAGGTACAGATTCCAATGAGTTTGTCTGTAAAATACCAGCTTCATAACCAGCGGTGGCTATCCTCAAAGTCCTTACAATGTCTTTCTTGGATACACCAAACTGCGCTGCTTTTGCTTGATCTATTACAAAATCTATCTGAGGCGCATCTGCCTCTAAATATACACCACTGTCAGTGATTTCTTTATCTTGTCTGAAAAGCTTCAAAACCTTTTTGGCAAAAGCCCTCTGAGAGTATAGGTTTGGCCCGTATATTTGAGCCACTATTGGAGCAAGTACCGGAGGACCTGGTGGGACTTCAGAGACCCCCGCATAGGAAGCTCCCATAGAGTAAGCTATCTTTTGCACCATTGGTCTTATGGATTGAGCGAAAGCGTGAGATTCCATCTTCCTTTTATCTTTGCCCACAAGCTCTATGGCTATTTGAGCGTAATACGGTCTTGTCCTAAGATAATAATGTCTTACAAGGCCGTTAAAATCGTATGGCTCTGGCACTCCTGCATATATTTGATAATACTTCACCTCTTTTTGTTTGGCTATGTAGTCTGCAATTTTTTTAGCTACAAGATAAGTCTCTTCTACGGTGGTATTTTCTGGCATGTTTAGGACTACCGATAGTTCTGATTTGTTGTCAAAGGGAAGCATCTTCACAATTACATCTCTATTTAATATGAGAAGTACTGATATGCCAAGCAAAGACCATACGGCTATATAAAATATTACTCTTTTGGCTTTTGATAGCAAGAGAGGCTCTACCATTTTACAGTATAATTTCCAAAATATAGTGTCTTTTATGTTTATCTGTGTTTGACTTTTATCATGATTATCCACATGATGGTGTTTCAAAAGCTTGTAAGCTGCCCAAGGAGTGACAGTAAAAGCGATCCAAAGAGAAAATAGTATTGCAGCGCTGGCATTTATTGGTATTGGTTTCATGTAAGGACCCATGAGCCCCCCCACAAAAGCCATAGGCATAAGAGCTGCTATGATGGTGAGCGTAGCAAGAATAGTGGGATTCCCCACTTCATCAGTGGCTCTTATGATGGCGTCGTGCTTGGGAAGTTCTGGGAAGAACTCAAACCATCTGTGGATATTTTCTACAACCACTATAGCTGCATCCACCAAAATACCTATAGAAAATATAAGGGCAAAGAGTGTAACCCTATTTATCGTAAATCCATACCATTTACTGAAAAACAGCGCAAAAGCCAAAGTCACAGGTACTACTATAGCCACTATGGCTGCTTCTCTTATGCCAAGAGCTACTGCAATTAATAAAACCACAGAAAAAGTAGCTATAAACAAGTGCTCTATTAACTCATTTGCTTTGTTTTGAGCAGATTTTCCATAATCTCTTGTAACAGTGATGTGAAGATTGTCCGGTATTATATAACCTCTCATTTGACGAATCCTTTTTAGCACATCATCCGCAACATTCACAGCGTTTGTACCGGTTTTCTTAGCTACAGCTATGGTTACCGCTGGGTACATGGGCTGTCCATAGCGCTTAGAATCTGCACCAAATCCCATAGCCACATAATCATGAACTCCACCTGGACCCTCTGTTATAGTGGCTATATCTTTAAGATAAACGGGTTTTCCACCATACCATCCCACCACCAAATTTTCAAGATCGGATTCTGATCTTATGAAGTTTCCAGTTTTTACATAGTAAAGAGTATTTTTTTCATTTACATATCCGCTGGGAAGCTCTTGATTTGCCTCTTGGATAATATGCACCACATAAGCTGGAGAAAGTCCAAAAGCAGCCTCTTTGGCAGGATCCAATAATACTCTTAGTTTTTTTGATTGCCCTCCGTATACACTTACTTGGGCTACATTGTCCACAGTTTTTATATCGTTTCCTATGGTGGTAGCTATTTTTCTTAGTGTATAATAATCATATCCTTTGCCCCACAAAGTCAAAGTAAGAATCGGTACATCATCTATGGAACGCTCTTTTATAAGAGGAGGGAGGATAACCCCCGGTGGGACTAAGTTTAAATTCGCCATCATCTTGGTATTTAATTCCACAAGGGCTTTTACTGGGTCCGTACCTACTTTAAACCTTGCAGTGACGAGTCCGTATCCATCTCCAGAAGCACTGTATATGTATTTTATGTCTTTTAATTCCCAGAGCTTTTTCTCTAAAGGTGTAGTTACTCTTTTTTCTACTTCCCTCGGAGTAGCTCCCGGATAAGGAATCATGATATCCACCATAGGCACTACTATATCTGGATCTTCTTCTTTTGGAGTGGTGACCACCGCAAATATCCCAAGCGCCAAAAGAGCTAATATCATAATAGATGTAAGTTTAGAATCTATAAAATATTTGGCTATTTTACCGGCTATCCCGTACATAGTTATTCTCCTATCTTACATTTATCGCATACATTGTAAACATTCCCAGATACGACATGCTCCCCTGACTTTAACCCGGATAACACCACATAGTTATCCCCTATCTGTTGACCAACTTTTACAAATTGCATATGGGCTATGTTGTTTTTATCCACAAGCCACACCGCATCTATGTCTCCCCATTTAAAAAGTGCCGATTTTGGAATTATTATATTTTTTTCGTTGGATTTTGGTATATATACTTTTGCGTACAAACCACTTTCTATACCAGCGTTTTGAGGTATATCTATTCTCACATCAAATGTGTGAGATATGGGGTTTAGGGCTTTTGATACCTCTGATACTGTACCTTGAACCGTCTTATCCATACCAGATATATACACATTTAGAGTTTGTCCTGGTGTAATTTTATTTAGATATTTTTCAGGAAGCGATACTTCCACTCTGTATGGCGGCTTATCTATCATCATAAGAGGCATGCCCGGCGCTGCTACATCTCCGCTGTGTACATTTTTCATATATATGCATCCAGAGAAAGGAGCTGTGATATTGGCATAGTTTAGATTTGCTCCAGCAGCCAAGGCTCCGGCACGAGCTCCAAGTATTGCGTTTTTAGCTTGTTCTACCATGGCTTTTGCTGCTTCATATTTGGCCTTTACTTCATCGTACTCTTGCTCTGTTACTGCCCCTGATTTTATAAGCTTTTGAAATCTATGGTATGTCTTGGAAACCGCTTCTAAATTTGCTTGGGCTGCTTTAAGCTGGTCTTGGGCTTGTTTGGCACCGTAATTAGCTTGAGCCACCATGCTTGATATATCTTTTGAATCAAGTTTTACAAGGAGTTGTCCTCTTTTTACGCAATCTCCGTCTTTTACGTAAACTCCTAAAACCTTACTCATAATTCTGGTGGCGATAGCCGCTTGATTCTTAGCGCTAACAGTCCCATCAAATTCATCCAACACAGGAGCTGATGCATTAACAGTGATTATATTTATTCCGGTAATGACTTTTGGTTTAATAGGCTTTTCACCCGGAGAGATCTTGTGTTCAAAAAATCCTCCAAGCCACAACACAAGCACCACCATGGGTATGAGAAAATAAAACACATATTTGGTAAAGCCTTTCATATCAGTTAACCTCCTTGCTTAATATACCTGCTTGGTAGAGCATTTTTATATAAGATAAGTTGCAATCATACATTGCCTTTACCAAGTCGAACCTTGATTTATCGTATTGGGTCTCAGCATCCAACACATCAGTTATCTTGGCAAGGCCTACTTTGTAACGCTGATCCATCACTTTCAGTGTAGCTTTTGACTCTTGTTTTTCTTTTTTAGCAAACCTCATGGAAGCAAGTGCGTTTTCATAATCCGCTAAAGCTTTTTCTATCTTAAACTTTGCTCCTTTTGCCATATAGTCTATATATGAGTTCAGCATAAGCTTTTGTTCGTTTAGGCTTCTAATTTTATTAAAAGCCGTAAAACCATCGAAGATGTTCCAGTTCATCCCCACCCCTACCATGTATCCATTGGCAGCAGCTCCAAAAGGTGTTGAGTTGTCAAATAGTGAATACGATGCAAAAGCTCCTATCTGAGGTAGATAATCTGCCAAATAAGCTTTTTTCATATATTTCAGGGCTTTTAATTGCTCTTGCATAGATTTTATCTGAGGTTTATTGTAAACTGAGTTTATGAGAGCATTTTTGTCTATCTTAGAAGGACAATATAGATTTCCAATTAAATTCACATTTTTATAAGGCCCATCCATTAGTAAAAATAGCGCTTTTTTAGCAGTTTTGTAGTTGTTTTTGGCCTCTACGAGTTTTTGTCTGGCTTGGTTGAGATATACCTTTGCTCTTAATGTATCCGAAAAGAGTGCCATACCAGTTTTATAATATTCCTTTGCCATGTCAACATGTTTCTGAGCGTCTTTTACTGCCTGAGAGGCGAGAAATATACCTTCTTTTGCCAAAAGCCCACCAAGATAAGCTTTGTATACACTAAACACAATATCTTGGTCTGTTTGATTTAGAGCTATTTCTGAGCTTTTAAAATTATGATAAGAGGCGTTTTTGTAAGCTTGGACTTTGCCACCCATCCATATTGGGATTTGTAAGTTGAGTTGGGTCTGATAGAGTTGGGAAGAGCCAGGGTTGTTGAAAAAATCTTGCATGGATTGAAAAGCGCTACCTACCATTTGAGGGGTTGTATATTGAGCTTGGAAAAACTGAGAAGACGGGGATGGAAACTGCAAGCTTCTGGTGTCCATCCTGTTCATAATGCTCCAGGGGGCTATGTTAGTGCGGTTAAAAGAGGATTGTATGCTAAGCCTTGGTAGAAGCATGCCTTTTACACTCTCATATTCAAACTCTTTTGATTTCACATCGTATTTTTTTGCCTTTATACCTAGGTTGTTTTTTAGAGCTTGGTCTATAGCCTCTTTTAAAGTAAGTGTAGCGCTAAAACTTTGATTTATCAGTATACCAAAAGCCAAAAAACAAATGTATCTTAGCTTCATATCATCCTCCTAAACATCATATTAACATAAATTAGTATTTCCTAACGCTGTTAAGAATATAAGAATATTCTAATATACTTATTCTAAATTTGCAAAAGTTTTTATCATGGATTTTTTGCAGAAGTTGATATAAAGCACTTGACAATAATATGCTAATATTTTATAATATAGCATTATGAAAAAAGATTATTACGAAATTTTAGGAGTGAGCAAAAACGCGACTCAGGATGAGATTAAGAAAGCTTACAGGAGGCTGGCCAGAAAATACCATCCAGATTTTAACAAAGAGCCAGGAGCCGAGGAAAAGTTCAAAGAGGTAAACCAAGCTTATCAGGTATTATCGGACGAGAACAAGAGAAAGGTGTACGATCAATATGGGGAGGCAGGCTTATCTGGCATGGGACAAGGTGCCTATCAAGATGTACGATCCGAGGCTTGGGCTAACTTTCAAGATTTAGGTGAGATTTTTGAAAATTTCTTTTCAGACACAGATTTTATATTTACCGGAAAAAAATCAAAAGATAAAACTTCTGGACCAAGGCCTATCAATGGTAGCGATATCACTGCGACGGTAGAGCTTAGCTTGGAAGAGGCTTATACAGGAAAACAAGTTAACATAGACATAAGGAGACAGATTCCTTGTGATGTATGTAGAGGATATGGATTTGATAAATCCACAGAGAAAGTGTGTCCTACATGTCAAGGGAGTGGCATGATAAATCAAAAGGCATTTTTTGTACTTTTACAATCTCCTTGCCCAAAATGCGGGGGTTCTGGTTATTTGAGAGAACCTTGTAAAAATTGTGGAGGTCATGGTTATATTACAAAATCAGAAACTATTCAAGTAAACATTCCACCTGGAGTAGACAATGGTACTAGGTTAATAGTAGAAAGTCAAGGTAACGCAGGACTTTTTGGTGGAAAACCCGGCAATCTCTTTATAATCACTAAGATAAAATCCCACGAGATATTTAAGAGAGAAAGAGATGACCTTTATATAGATGTCAACATCACATACCCCGAGGCTGTGATTGGTGGTAGTTTTGAGATAAAAGATTTGATGGGTAATCCTGTGGAGGTAAATATCCCATCGGGTTCTAAAGAAGGAGATAAAGTTGTAATACAAGGTAGGGGTATGCCAAAACTAAAAGGCAAAGGACATGGAGATATCATAGTTGTTATACATATAGACGTGCCAAAATTCAACATGTTATCTAAATGGATGGGTGATGGTAAAAAGGCTGAAAAACTTTTAAAGGATTTGGGGAAAATATTACCGCAGCCAGAAAGGATCGCAAAACATGAGTAGGAAAACAAGAGCGGTCTTTACTATAGGCACGGTGGCAAGAATGTACAACATACATCCTCAAACGTTAAGGCTTTATGAAAGGGAGGGTTTACTAAAACCATCGAGAACAGAAGGCAATACGAGGCTTTATACTGAGGAAGATTTAGAGCAATTGGAACTTATACTGATGTTAGCGAGAGATTTGGGTGTGAATATAGCAGGTATAGATGTGGTGCTAAACATGAAAAGACAGATGGATGAGATGCAAAAAGGTATCGAGCTTTTAATAGATATAATAAGGAAGTTAAAAGATCAGTCGGTTAACTCAGAAGAGGTTGATAAGGCTGTTGTGCTGGTAAACAACATCAATAAAAATATTATAGCGCTGAAGAAAAACCCCTAATCCTTGCTTCCACATACATATCTTACTCCAGTTAGTGTTTTTGCCCAGTGAGGTGTGTTTGGCGGAAGCGATATTTTATCTCCCGATAAAAGCTTGAAAACTTTATCTTTTGTACCAATTTCCACTTCTCCAGATACTACCCATCGCACCTCAAAATGTTCGTGGGTATGCAACGGATAATATGTACCTTTGGCATCTTCCCATACATATACGTCGAATCCAGATTCTTTCAATATCCTTTTTATCTCTTTTTCATCGGTGATGGACGTTCTTTCAAATATTACCTCATTCATCTTTTACTTTTGACTTATCTTCCATTATCTTCAAATCCGCCCTTTCTACCGCCAGAGCCTTTGGTGGAACATCCTTTGTTACCACCGATCCTCCGGCTATAAAAGCTTTGTCTCCTATATTCCTTGGGGCGATGATGAGGGAATTGCTTCCTACAAATACATTTTGCCCTATGTATGTTTGATGCTTTTGTTTGCCATCGAAATTTGCTATCACAGCACCAGCCCCTATGTTTGATTTTTTGCCTATATCCACATCTCCAAGATAGCTAAGATGTTTTGCCATTACCTTTTCACCGAGTTTTGCGTTTTTAAGCTCCACAAAAGCCCCCACATGAGACTCCGCTCCCACATGAGAATTATCTCTTATATGACACATAGGCCCTGTGACAACTTTTTCTCCTATAGTGGAGTTTTTTATATAACTCATAGGAAGTACCATTGCTTCTTGCTCGATAATGGCATTTTCTAAATAAGATCCATTCATTATCTTGGCTTTTTGTTTTATAATGGTAGAGCCCCTCAGTACAATATTTGGGAAAAGCTCCACATCTTTTTCCACCACCACATCTGGTTCTATATAAATTGACTCTGGGGAATGTATGCTTACTCCTGATTTTGCCAGATTCTCCAATATCCTCATCTTTAATACGCTTTCGGCAAAACTAAGCTCCCAGCGGTCGTTTACTCCAAATATTTCTGTAATCTCAGAAGCCATAAAACTTCTACAGATAAACCCGAGCTCTGTCATGATTTCTATAATATCTGTGACGTAAGTCTCGCCAGTCTTTTCGCTGGGTTTTAGATATTTTATAGCCTCTTTTAAATAAGGTACATAAAACATGTAAAGACCGCCATTTACTTCGTTTATCTGTTTTTGCTCGTAGGTGGCCTCTTTTTCTTCTACAATTTTTATGATATCCCCTTTGCCATCTTTTACGATTCTTCCATATCCAGTGGGATCTGGTAAAAACGAAGAGAGTACCAAAGCTCCTATTTTTATCTTTTCGTATTCTTCTACCATGTGTAAAAATCTTTGCATGCCATTTATGGTATCGATTTGTACCAAGGGTGCATCTCCGTTTGCCACTAAGATATAATCTTCTGAATTTTCAAAAAATGTTTTTGCAGAGATAAGAGCATCTGCAGTACCGCCCTTTGGATTTTGCTGTTCAAAAAAAGATATACCTTCGCTTTTAATATAACTTATAAGCGCTTGTTTTTGATAAGATACTACAATACCTATATCTACTATGTTTGACTCTTTTATATATCTTAAAGTATGCCATATAATAGGTTTTCCAAGCATCTCATGAAGAAGCTTGTGCTTATCGCTTTTAAAGCGTGTTCCAAGACCACCTGCAAGTACTATAGCTTTCATATTAATATTTTAACCCAAATTATTGTTTTGTTATTTGAGAGTTCTATACATTGTCTCATTGTAGATGTATGGGCATTCTTGGGGAATGTCGTATTTGCCCGGATCTTCTCCGCAATCTTCTATCCACGCTTTTAATCTTTTTATGGATATGTTCCAAGCCACATCCATATACTCTGGAAGTTTGCGTTTTAAAGTAGGACTAAACATAAATCCTTCTTCGATTTCAATCCTGGAGGGTTTATAGAAGGAATAGATTATCCACAAGTCTACCGCGGTTTATAGACCACCCTAACAATCTTCTAAGAAGGTATATAGATAAATACAACTTCGTAAGACCTCATTATGCTTTAGGATATAGAACTCCTGTCCGTAGCATACTTGTGGTGAAGTAGCTTACGAAATGAGAAATTCTAATGCAGGGTAACGGTATGAAAGTGTGGTATAATTTTTTTGGTGTAAGTGTTCACGATGCACTGAACTCGTACACCAGACTGTACTTAATATCATGGTATAATATATTGTATGTCAAAACGTACAGATATTAAAAAAATCCTCATAATAGGGGCCGGCCCTATTGTGATAGGTCAAGCGGCGGAATTTGACTACTCTGGAACTCAAGCTTGCAAAGCTCTCATGAAAGAGGGTTTTGAGGTGGTTTTGGTAAACTCAAACCCAGCCACAATTATGACAGATGAAGAAATTGTCACAAAAACCTACATAGAACCTTTAAGTATTGAAATTTTAGAAGAGATCATAAAAAAAGAGCGCCCCGATGCGATACTTCCCACATTGGGCGGCCAAACAGCCCTAAACTTAGCAAAAGATCTATACGAGGAGGGGATACTTGATAAATACGGCATACAGATGATAGGAGCAAACTATGAAGCTATAAAGAGAGGAGAAGATAGAGCCCTTTTCGCAAAAGCCATGCAAGAGATAAACCTAAAAGTCCCACCCAATGCCATAGTAAATTCTTTATCAGAGGGACTTAGCGTTATAAAAGACATAGGATTTCCAGCTATATTAAGACCAGCTTTTACCCTGGGGGGTACCGGTGGTGGTATCGTATATAACATGGAGGAGTTTCCTACAA
>CAZDZN010000031.1:5217-16116 GCA_964509905.1 uncultured Aquificaceae bacterium | reverse complement strand
TTTATATCTTTTTTATGAGTAATCACTTCATACAAATAGGGTATACATCCTCCAAGATAATCCCAGATAAGAGATATCTCATCTTCTTTAAATCCCTCTTCTTTAAGCCAATCCTTGGTATATTCGTAAGACAAATGATCTATCTTGTAAAAATCACTGGTGACTTTTAGCTTTGCATCGTTGTATATTCTATCTATAAATATCGTGTTTGAGCTCAAAATCAAAACATGGGCTATATGAAGCTCTTTGGTAAGAGAGACTAAAAAATTTAAAAATTCTTTTAAAAGTTCTTTCTCTCCGTTTATATAGATATCTTCAAGGGTTTGGATTTCATCTATTATAAGGATTGGTTTTTGGGTTTTGGCGATTCCTGATATATCATCTAAGAGTGCATCAAAAAGGTCTATGGTTTTTTGTTTTATCTTCTGAAGAGTCTGAGCTTTTAATTCTATGATGCTAAGATTTATCCTTACACCAAATGTATTTTCATATTCTTTTCTTTCTTTCGCAAAAGCCTCTACAAAAGACTCATAGCTTCCAATAGCCTTTCTTCTAAAATTTATATACTTTACCCAAAAGTTGTTTTTTGGTTTTTGATTTTCAAAGTCTTCAAATAGTTCGTTTTCTATGATGTACTCGATGAGCGTAGTCTTCCCAGTAGATTTTGGCCCATATACCCACACAATCCTTTCTGGCCTTGTTTCAAACCTTTTTAGAAAAAACTCTATCTCAGATTCTCTATCTATAAAGAGCGCTCCTCTAAAAAATCTCTTTTCCATATAAATATTATAACATATCAAGTGTATATCAAAATTTTGTGATATAATAAATATTTATGAAAAAAGCACTTATTACAGGGATAAGAGGACAAGACGGAGCTTACTTAGCTAAGCTGTTGTTGGATCAAGGCTACGAGGTTTACGGGGCCGATAGAAGAAGCGGCGATTCTTCCAATTGGAGATTAAAAGAGCTCGGCGTAGAAAAGCATGTGAAAGTAGTATATATGGATTTGCTGGAGCTCACAAATATAAGGCATGTGATAAAAGAGATTATGCCGGATGAGGTTTATAATTTAGCGGCTCAGAGTTTCGTGGGAGTGTCTTTTGAGCAACCACTTCTTACCACAGATATAGATGCGATGGGGGTTTTGAGGCTTTTAGAAGCTATAAGAGATATAAAACCAGATGCAAAATTTTATCAAGCCTCCACCTCTGAGATGTTTGGCAAAGTAAAAGCTATCCCTCAAAACGAAGATACGCCGTTTCATCCAAGAAGTCCTTACGCCTGCGCTAAGGTGTTTGCTCATTACATCACTCAAAATTATAGAGAAAGCTATGGCATGTTTGCTTGCTCTGGTATATTATTTAATCACGAATCCCCATTAAGAGGTCTTGAGTTTGTCACAAGGAAAATCACACATACATTGGCGCATATAAAACATGGGCTTGAGGAAAAGCTCATCCTTGGAAACCTCGACTCCAAAAGAGATTGGGGATATGCTCCGGAGTATGTACAAGGGATGTATCTTATGCTCCAGCAAAACACTCCAGAAGATTTTGTATTATCCACAAATTCCACCCATTCCGTAAGAGAATTTGTAGAGCTTGCAAGCTCTATGGCTGGTTTTGACATAGAATGGCAAGGAGAAAAAGAAAACACAAAAGGTATAGACAGAAAAACAGGAAAAGTGATATTGGAAGTCTCAAAAAAGTTTTACAGACCAGCGGAGGTGGATCTTTTGATAGGAGATCCTTTGAAAGCCAAACAAAAACTCGGCTGGGAACCCAAAACTACATTCCAAGATATCGTGCGCATCATGATGGAGAAGGATTTGGAAAGAGTAGGTAAAGAGAGCTGTGAGTAAAAGTTTTTAAATCTTAAAAGCCAAAAACCAGCAAAATACATTTTTAGAAGAGAGGTTTTCGGCTTGTCCAAGCTCAGATAGACTATAAAATCTATATGAAAGTTTTACCCATAGGTATCAGAGCTTTTGGTCTTCTTTATGCAAAGCTATTAGCTTTTCCAAGGTGTTATCTTTTGAACCATCGTTAACAAATACAACCTCATATTTTTAGGATTTTAACCAACTCGTCATAACAAACTTCTACATCCCCCTCTTCATTATAAGCAGATATTACAATTGATATTAGCATAACCTTATATAACTTCATGACATTTCTTCCCAAAACATGAACACTAATAACACCAATTCCATAGTTTGTAAACTATCTCAAAGTCCAAAATGCTCTTTTATAGTATCGGCTATGGCCTTGGCGGTATCTTCCCAAGTGTTTAGTTTTATATTCGCTGGTTTTCTTTGCAATGTTTTTGAGCTTTTAATAGCAGATATCAAAAAATCTTCATCGTATGGGTTAAAATATATGGGATAATCTCCAGCTATCTCTTTAAAAACTTCTATGTCACTTGCTATTACGGGCACTCCTCTTACCATAGCCTCTATCACAGGAAGCCCAAAACCTTCCCTATAAGATGCCATTATGATAGCTTTCGTGTGCTGGTATAGATATTCCAATTCTTCGTCTTTTACTTCTTCTAAGAAAAAAAGCTTTTTATTTTTAAAAGGAGAATTATTTATAAAATCTATCACCTCTTTGTACTTCCAACCTATGCGCCCTGCTATCACAAGGTTTGAGTTTTCTCCTTCATCCCACATCTTATGAAAAGCTTTTAAAACAAGCATATGGTTTTTACGAGGTTCTATAGTGCCCACCATAAGATAAAAGTTTTCAAAATCTATGTTTGCGGAGGGTTTTACCGGGTTTTTGGCAAGTTTTATATCCACCCCTAAAGGTACCACATATATGGGTTTTTCTATGTTTTTTGATTTTAAGAAAGACTGGATTATACTTTTTTCAGAGTTTGTAGTGGTTATGATAAGCTTAGAGCAGGTTATCGCATCTAAGACTGTAGTATTAAAAGCTTTTACAATATGTTCAGGTTGGGTCTCAGGATTTGTAATAGGTATTATATCGTGTAAAAAAAGGATTATATTTAGGTCTTTTATCTTGTGAAAAAAAAAATTTGAGTAAGACAGGCTCCAAAAAGCATCTGCCAAAAGAATTATATCTACTTGATTAAGTCTTACTTTCTTACCAAAAAGTACATGAAAGAGTATGTCCGGACTATACTTTGAAAATCTTTTATACATGTTTGCCACAACTTTGTAGATGGTCTTATATCTTGATATGTGCTTTCTTATATTCGCTATTATTATTTTTAACTTGCTTTCTCGCTTATAATCCAGTTCTATCCCTATATCTTCTACAAATATAACGGGCTCTACTTCGATATTAGTTATTTCTTCAATAATATGCCTATTCTTTATGAGATTTTTTACTACCCGCTGAATGCCAGTATTTAGCTTACTTATATAGGTGTCTGTCCAATCTATTAAGATTTTCATTTTAAAAGTATCTCTTTCAGCTTTTCTGTATGTTCTTCCCAGCTCATGATTTCTATATCGTCTGGTTTTGGATGTTTGTTTTCTTTATAGAGTTCGTACCATTTTAAAATGTGTTCTGCCAAAGTGTTTTCGTCATTTGTATTTGGAAAATAATACGCTCCATCTTTTGCCACCTCTCTAAACACAGATATATCCCTTGCTATTATAGGAGTTTTATAGTGTGCAGATTCTATTATAGAAAGCCCAAAACCTTCTCCTTCAGAAGCCATAATAGTAGCAGTGGCATTTTCATAAAGATTTTCCAGCATATCGTCCGATACATGTCCAAGGTAAAAAAATCTTTTGTTTTTTTCATGGTGTTTTTCTATGTAATCCATAAAATCATCCATCATCCATCCTTTTTTACCCACAAACACGAGATTAAAATTATATCTCCTTTCCCACAATTTTTCAAAAGCCTTCAAAACCTGTCTATGCCCTTTTCTTGGTTCTATGGTGGATACCACGAGAAAGTATGGATTTTGTTTTATATTCTCAAAAAGCTTTAAATTTTTGTAACCAATACCTTCTGCATGTTTAACGCTTTTAATATCTGATCCATTGTACAAATAAGTTATCTCTAAATCTTTTCTAAGTTTATCGCGTTTGATTAAATATCCTGTCACATCTTTAGCTACTGCCTTCGAAACGCATATAAGTTTATCTGCATAAGATGATATAGCGTCTAACCAAAGTTCATGATTTCTTTTAGACTCTTGCGGAAAGTAATTAGGCATGGTTATTGGTAATATATCGTGGATTGTAAAAGTTATTTTTACATTTTTGTCTTTCATGGCTTTTAGCAGATAAACAGCCTCACTTATAGGATAGAATAAATCCGATGTAAAAAATATATCACTTTCAAAAAAGTCTATAGGTTCATCTTCCAAAAACCCACCTTCAATGCCCAAAAATCTCAAAGTAAAATCTCTAGCGTATTTGTAAATCCATTTCCCGTTTAAGTTGTAGAGATAAATAGGTTCTATCCTGAAGCCATCTGGAGGATTTTTTATAAGGTTTAATAGCTGAGCTTTTGCCACTCTTTGGATGCCTGTTTTCATGTCCTCTCTTACTATAACGCTTACATCCACTAAGAGTTGTTTTAATCCTGGCATAGGTTTTATCTGTTTAGTGATAGATTTAGCTAACCCGATAATCTCTTCAGTGAAATTGAGATTTATATGTTTAGCTCCATTTTTTACAATAGTATCTTCATTTGAAAGATTATAAGCACTTTCCATAGCTTTTTTATAATCTAACGCAATCTTAGAAGGATTGTGCTCTTTTTGTATATATTCTATAGCATTTTTGCTTAAAATATTTCTTTTTTCTTCATTAAAATATAAGTTTTCTAAAGCTTTAATCAAATCTTCTATTTTAAATTTCTCATCCAATTTATAGACGACATCATCTGGAAGATCCGTCATAGAACCATGAGCGTTTACTATGGTGGGTATCCCATAAGCCAGCGTATCCAAGACAGCTCTAGATGTTTCACCCCTGGACATAGTTCTAAGCTGAATGGCTATATCGCAAGCTGACAGATAATCTTTAAAAGTTTCATCATCTACAAATCCTGTGATTATAGTCTTATTCTCAAGATTATTTTTTTGTATTTTATTTAATATTTCATTCCCATAAGCGCCTCCAGGATTTTCTCCCACAAATACGAGTTTTACATTATTAACGTTTATTATATTTGAATTTAGAAAAGCTTCTAATATCTCGCTGCTAAACTTTATAAATCCTATATACCCAAAACTACATATGAGAAAATCTTGTTGAGAGAAGCCTAACTTCCTTTTTGAAACGATTTTATCTATATTTACTCCTATTTCTCTTAATTGTTTTATTAGAAACCATTTATCTTCTATATCCACATAAAATTCTTCTGCCAATTGTTTTGGGTAGCTTGAATGCACTATTATACCTTTGTTATCTTGCAACATTCTAAGATTGATAGGATATTTTTTTGTAGTACTCTCTACTCCTTTTTCTTTTAAATACAAAAGACCGGTATATCCGTGAGAATGATAAAGCTCCTTTGACATATAGTGCTTATATCCTACTTCATACTCCATCCAATAGATCAAATCAGATATATAAAAATCATGCATTACTACAACACCAGGACAATCTTCTACAATATTTAACATGTGTTTGTGAAAACGGCTATTTCCCATATGATATAAAACTCTATCATAAACGGCATAATTTTTTACAAAAAAATCTACATCTCTTATAGGAAATTCCCTTAAATTATCTTTCACTATTTTTTGATCTATTATTAATTCTATGTCATAGTGTTCAGATAAATGAGGCAATAGGTCCTCTGAATACCAAGATACGCCAGTTTTTTCTGGAGGAAGAGGTGATATGTATGCAAGTTTTGGCTTAGCACCAGTTGGTCTTTCGTAAACTTTTTCATCTTTTAGTCTTAATATTTTCTTGTAAATTTTTTGCTCTAAAGGGCTCATATAATTATCTTTTGTTTCTTCTTTATAACTTAATTCTTTTGTATAAGTTAACTTTTTCCCCGTTGCTATGTCTCTAAAAGGTAAATTGCCTATTATGTCTTGTTCAAAAAAAAACGGTTCGTCTGGTTTTTGTCTCAAGAGTTTTTTCTTTAAATTACCTATCCAATAGTATATTTTCCAAGGTTTTGAATAAACAAGCATTTTTATTTGACCTTTTAGAGCGTCTATTATACCATACAAAGTAGATATCTTGGAATCATATTCAGCCCTTACGGCTTCTAAGTTTTGGTGATGCTCTTCTCTAAGGTTTTCTATAGCCTTTTGATATTCTGTTATAATCTCTTGAATGGCTTTATCGTATTTTACATCTAATTGCTTAGAAAAATCTTGCAAATGTTTTATTTTACTGTTTGTATTTTCACTTACTGCATGAAGCACATTATCTATCCTATGGCTTGAGCTTTCTTTTAGGTAATTTAATGCTTCTTTTGCTTTTTCAAAAAATAACCTATTTGCAGTAGGTTTTATACCTACTATAGACACATCTGGTGCTACATATAAAGATCTTAGATCTTCTATCCTCATATCTTCTAATGGTTTTTGTATCGCATTTACACCAAAATAATCTACCTTTTCGAAACCAAGATATTCCCAAACAAACTTTACCATATCAGGATTTATAGGCTTTATATGAGATGGATCCAGCCAAAAACCAATTGTACCGGTTATTAGATTCTCTGCAAAGGGAAACTCTACTATGTAAGCTCCACCGGGCTTTAACACGCGGAGTACCTCTTTGTGAAGTTCAAAAGCGTATTCAAAAGAAAGGTGTTCTAACACATGGATTAGGGATATGGCATCATAGGTGTCTGGTTTTTGGCTTTTAAGAAAATCAAGAGCATCCGCATATGTGACATTAAAACCTTTTGAGCGTGTTTGCTCAAGTACTACTTTGTTTGTGTCTATACCAAAAGCCTCAAAACCAAGTTCAGTGTATATAGAAAGCATTTCGCCTCTACCGCATCCTATATCAAGGGCCGTAGGTTTTGAAGAAGGATAGGCTTCAGCATAAACTTTTAGAAGTGGTATGTAAAATCTGAGTCTTTTCTTAATGTCTTGCTCTGTACCTCTAAACTTCTCTTCAAATTCTGTATAAAACTTGTCATCTATTGGCATACTGATATTATAGCATAAAAAATTCATCTATTTTTCATGTTAATGGTGTATATTTATATGTATAATGTATTATCAGAATAGGAGGTAAATATGATTAGCGGTAAAAAACTTTTAAGCTTTGAAAAACTCTTAGGTGGTGTAGCGATAGGAGTTTCTACGCTCAGCGCAGTGGCTTTGGCAGGCAACATACAAGTACAGTGTGCAGTTCAAGGTACACAATTAGGTGCTACGGATACGCTTAGTGGGAACATAGCGACTGCACCTTTTAAAGTGTTGTTTTCACCTGAAAACATAAGCAATAGTAGTTTGGCATCTAACTCAGCTTATGTAAACTCTATAACGCTTACTTCAAATACACTATCTGGGCCAGGATGCGGTGTAGGCTATCTAAATACGTATCTTACTGGTCTATCAGCAAATTCCACTTCTGTGATAGTAAGTGTAAGTGGACTTGATTCTACCACAGTATCTGTACCTGTAGCAAACAACAGTGCAAATATTACGCTTTTAAATGTATCTAACTTAGCAAATGCAGCAGCAAGTGGATCTTCTGGAAGTGATGTGGTGTCTGTTAGTGTATTAAACCAACCAAACACGATAGTTCTTCCAGAGAACATTAAAATCACTATACAAGATGCTTCTTTGAGAAATGCTGCCACAGTGTACAGCAATGCACCTTTCATAAATGTGACTAACAATTTTAGCATGGTCTACATACCAAATGCTTATATACCATCTCAGGGCAATGCTATACAATCAGCTTATGTTACGATGGTATTACCATCAGGCATAAGTGCAAGCAACATAAATGTTTATGTAGGAGGAAGTAATACCGCTGGATATGTAAATTGCGGGACAGCCTCTCAGATAGCTACTCCTGGCTCAAATAGCCTAAATAAATATGTATTGAATTTATCTAGCTTACCGGGATTGTGTGCAGTAAATGGGCTTAGTTTAAGCTCCACAGACTATCAATCTGGTGTACCTTTGGTGTTTACCATATCTGGAGCTTCTGGAAATCTAAATATAAGTGCAGATGGATATTCTATATTTGGAGTAGGCTCTGGCAATTACATAAAACCTTTAAATGTTCAAATAATAAACTCAAACGCTTCAAACTAAGTTTTCACATATCCCTTGGCAGACTTGTAGACCGTGGCAGACTTGTCCCCGCTTTTTTGCGGGGTTTATGATATAATATCTTCATGTCAGATTTCAAGGAGTATGTTAAGTCTATAAGAGATAAAATATTTGCTCCGGTGAGCAAGAGATTGGAAATTATATCAAGCAAAGAAGACATAATATGTGATAAGTTTGATTTATTAAACAACAATTTTGAGGCTTTTAAAAGCCAAAAACAAAGCTTAGACGATGCGATGCTCTATAGGGCTTGGAATATCCAAGAGATACTGGCAAAGATGTATCTTGACAGGCTAAAAGAAAATCCTATATATAAAGAGAAAAATAGATTGGAGCTTTTTGAATTTAAGGTGTATTCTCAGGCTGGAGAAGATGGGATAATCCACGAGATATTTAAAAGGATAAAACCAAGGAATAAATTTTTTGTGGAAATAGGGGTCCAAGACGGGATAGAGTGCAATACACATTTTTTGCTTGCCAAGGGTTGGCAAGGTGTATGGGTGGAAGCGGATAAAGGTTATGTAGACGCTATAAATAAAAATTTTGAAGGTTTTATAAAAGATGGACATCTTAAAGTTATTCAAGAAAAGATAAATCTGAAAAATATAAATGAAATTCTAAAAGATATACCAAGTATAGATTTTTTATCTTTAGATATAGACGGAAACGATTATTATGTGTTGGAAGCGCTTGAAAAAAAACCATCGGTTATATGCGTGGAATACAATGGGGTATTCCCTCCAGATGTGGCTTTGGTTCAGCCTTACAAAGAAAGCTTTTGGGATGGCACAAATAACTTTGGAGCTTCTTTGAAAGCTTTTGAGCTTTTAATGTCTAAAAAAGGCTATAAACTTGTGGGCACTACCATAGGCGGTGTAAATGCATTTTTTGTAAAAGAAGAGCTTTGGTCAAAAGACACATTCCCAGACCCCCCTACTGCGGAACATCTTTACAATAATTTTAAAAACGAGCTTATAAAGTCGGGGGCTTATCATATAGGGCACAGACCTGCTCCTACAGTGTTTAGGGCATCTGAGGGTTAAGAGCTTAAAAAAGATCTTAAATAATTCATAAGTTCTCTTAAGGGCTTCGTAATACGCCACGAATGTGAACCTAATATAGAGTTCAACTCTTCTTTGGTCTGGTTTAGCTCTTTTTCTAAATTTTGGGATTCTTGAGCTTTGGCTTTGTAAAATTCGAGCTCGGATTTGAGATACTCTATCTCTTTTAATCTGTCGATGTTTTTGTGTTCAGACATCATGGCTTGGAAGTGCAAGAAATCTACATCGTTTTGTTTTTTAAAAGCCTTAAATACTTCAAGCCTATGGACTATGTCCCAATATTCTAATATCCTTGCAAGCTCTATGGCTTTATCAATTTCGTCACCAGATAAAATTCCTTTTGCTATGCTTTCTTTCACATACAAAGCATCACCCCAGTAAAGTTGTCCGCCTTTCATAGGGGTTTTCATGGATATACCATCGAATGTAAACTCAAAATCTTTTAAAGGAACCTCTTTTTCACCACACACCCCGTAGTGGTTTAAGTCTAAAAATCTATAAAGTACAAAGCCCTGATCTCTTAAAAAGAGGTCTATATGGGAGAAAAGTGGAATGCCTTTGTAAAGAGGGTTAAACTCTATTTCTATCTCCATAAAATATGTGGTTTTTAAAATCTCTTTGGCACCTTTTAATACATCAAGCTCTGCCCCTTGCACATCTATTTTTACATAATCTGCGTGAGATATGCCGTTTTGCTTTGCCCATTCGTCTAAGGATGTTGTTTTTATAAAAGCCTCAGACTTTGGCTTTTCTCCGCCACACCACAAAAATGAGCTTACCACAAACTCCTCTGGAGGGGATATGGAGCTACATCCAGGGTTGTCCGTTATATAAAGCTTATGCTCTTTTTGACTATCCGATATGGCGAGGGGTATAAGTTTTATGTTTTGATAATGGTACTTGTTTTCCAATATCTTGCATTCTTCTTCATCAGGATCAAAACCGTATATATTTAGCTTGTCAATACGATTTAAAAACTTATCCGCAAATCCCCATCTACAACCTATATCTATAATGTTATACATGTAAACACAGCTCCTTTTCAATTCCCACTAAAATCATTTTATCATAAACAAGGGTTAATATGCATCCTATATTTATTGATAAAATACATCATTATTTCTATACAACCCTCCCCTGCTCAAAATTCACAATATTTCGCTCTTTCTGGGGAAACTCTATGCCTATAAGATAAACTTCTTTGCCCTCAGATAAGTATTTTCGCGGTACTTTTGAAAACCGAGATACGCCTGTTAAAAATACCAGTTTTAAGTATGGGTCTAAGTCTTTTAGCACGGAATAAAAGTCTTTTAGGATTTCTCTATTTTCATAGGCATTTTCAAGGTTTTCTATGGCATCAAGGATAGGTTTGTCGTATTCGTCTATTAGGACTACTACGGGGCAGTTGTATTTGGCATAGGCTTTTAATATAAGCTCGGCGAAGCAATTTGAATAGCTATTTTTATTTTCACAATCAATAGACATGTTCTCTTGGTTTAGCTTTAGTTGAAAGAAGATATTTTGTCTTAGTTGCTCTGGACTTCTATGTGTTCCCATACCAAAGCTTATATACACCACCGGA
>CAZDZN010000031.1:0-5180 GCA_964509905.1 uncultured Aquificaceae bacterium | reverse complement strand
TAATTCTTTTTTACCAAGGAAAGCCTGTCTTAGGGTATCGAGGAAAAGGGACTTACCAAAACGCCGGGGGCGAGATAGAAAGTAGTATTTACCATTATCAGACAATATCTTTACATACTTAGTTTTATCCACATAGTAGTAGTCTTTTTCTGTCCTTATAGACCAAAAACTCTGTATGCCTATGGGTAAAACCTTCATATAGATATTATAAGCTTAAAAGCCGAAAAACTTGATGCTAATAACTATACTTATGAGCTATAAAAAGACATAAAAAATGCATTAAACTATATATTGATTTGAAAAAACTTTTAGATTTTCATATATTTGAAAGATAGAGAGATTAAAACTACCCATAAGACTTATAAATATCGAGATTTAAATTTATATTTTTATAAAAACCCTCCCAGATGGGAGGGATGAAGATATATCAATGTGCGTAAGAAGCTTCAGAACCACCAGTGGTGCCAACAGATGGATTACCGCTTATAACTTCTGTAGCAAGACGTTTGATGTAGACTTGACCACTGTAGTTGAATAAGCTGTAACCATCAGCGGTGATATTAAGAGGAGAATAGGCATTAGCGCCAGAAGCAGCGGATCCACCACCTACTGTAAATAATATTGGTATACCAGCTTGTAGTTGGTTAGGATTAGACAAACCAGCACCAGCTGCATTACATGTAGTAACCAATTTGCTTAAGTCTAAAACTATCTGATTAATATTTTGACCTGTATTTGTTGAACTGCTAGCTGTTGGTATTGCAAGACTAGAAGCATTACCACAAAAACGAATATTGGTACCATTACCAGAGTTTGTAGTATTTAATATATATACTCCTATATTCGATGGAGTTACACCTGCAGGAGCAGTGATTGTATAATAAGATGCTACGATAGCGTTTGGAGTACCCATCAAGGTAGATGGTACATAAGCTGATGGTACAAACAACATAGAGGCGTTGCCTGATAGAGTTATAAAATCAGAGTCTTTTATAAGAGCATGAATTTGTAGCCATTGTAGGATTTGGATCACTACTTACATATGCAGTAAGCTTTACGGTTTCTGGTAACAAAACTTGATTTATATCGTTATTTACGGTAACATTAACTACATCAGTCTCAAGTGTAGCAAGTGACGCCGCGTCTGCTATACCAGTAATGCTAAGAGCCAAATTGGCTGCACCATTTATAACAGAAGAAGTTGCAGAATTAGCATCTGTTAAAGTACCATAAGTAGTTTGAATACTTGCAGTAACTCCAGTTGCACTGGGATTTAGACCAGTCAAATGTAAATCCAAATAAGCAGTACTACAAGAATAAGCAGCAGCTGAAGTAGTGTTTGAAGTTAAAGTTAAAGTGTTGGAGAAAGAAGACATAGGAACAATACCAGGTGCATTACCATAGCTCTGGCTATATTGGAACAATTGGATACTTGACGAACTGAATACTACTTTGACAGGTGATGTTGCGATATTACCTGAAATATTGTCCACATCTCCTACTGCAGTACCTTGGGACGCACATTGCACTTGAACATATCCAGCATGTGCTTGGGTTGCTAAACCACCTATACCTGCTATAACAGCCGTTGCTGCAAACGAGCTCAGTAAAGCTCTTGATTTTAACTTTGCCATTTTTCTTACCTCCTAAAAGTTTTAATGATTTTATTATAACCACAAAAATTTTTTTTGTCAAGAGATTTATATATGATATAAATTAGTTTTTTTTAATGTGTGTTGTGATAGAATATCCCAATGGCTAAAAAATCCAAAAAATCCATAGTCTTAGTAGATATATTTGTTAGCGACGAGCACAACAACGCCCCTTTTATGGGTGGTGGGCAGAAGATGCTTTTAAAGTTTTATGAGCTTTTAAAAGACAAATACGACATATCCCTCATCAGCTCTCAAAAGTTTTTATTAGAAAAAGCCCAAGAGATGGGTATAAAAGTTTACGATGTTTACGCCCCAGCTAACGAAGTTTACGAAAAGTACAAATCCCATCTAAAAGAACTTCTTAAAAAAGATGTGGTGATGATAAACAATCAAGCTTCTTACATAGAACATCCAAACATGTTGTACTGGGTGCATGCGGATTATTTTAGTTTTTGCACAGAGAAAGAGATAAAAGCTTGGACTGAGTCTTTAAAAGACGAGAGGGTAAAAGGAGCTGTATTTGTATCAGAGCCTCTTAAAAAGAGTTTTGAAAGTGCGGTACCCGCTGAAAAGTCTTTCGTAATACCAAACTGGATAGAAAAAGTATATGATAGTCCAAAAGTTTACGACCCAGATAATTTTAGGGTGGTGTGGGTGGGCACTCTAAAACCAGACAAAAACTGGCAAGAGCTTTCACAGGCTTTAAAAGGTGAACCTGTAGATGTGGATTTTTTAGGGGAGGGTCAAGACCTCGTGTTTGCCCAGGAGATGGTGGAGGTAAAACCCAAGTTTTTTGGTCGTCAAAACTTCCTGGGATTTGTAGACAACCCCGTAGAGTACATGAGAGAGCGTAGTTCCGTATTTGTGTTTAGCTCTGTGGCAAAATACGAGTCTTTTGGGCTAACCCTCTTAGAAGCCATGTCTGTGGGTATTCCTTGTATTGCAAAAGATAGTCCCATCACAAGGTATGTGCTAGGAGAAGGCGGGCTTTATTATGATACTATCACAGATTTAAAAGATATCATATTTAGACTAAAAGCGGATAAAACTTTATACGAAGAAAAAGCCCTTTATTCTCTTGAAAGGGCTAAGCTATTTCACAAAGACATCGTAAAAGGGCGTTGGATAGAGCTCATAGATACAAACAGATAATGGCACTGAGTTTTATGGAATAGTTTGAGAAATATTTGAAATAGATATCATATCTATAGAACATTATTACAGTTATCCGTGAACATCTTATATAATATTGTGTATGGTTTTTATAAGTATCATTCTATTAATGGGGGTTATATATATCCTTTCGGAACTTATTGTTAATGCGGTGGATAATATAGCTAAGGAGTTTAACATACCTGATACTTTTAGCTCTTCTGTAATAGCGGCTCTTGCCACCACGCTTCCAGAATTTTTGGTACCACTTATTTCCTTTCTAAGAGGAGGAAACGATTTTAAAGATATAGGCACAGGTTCAATATTTGGGGGACCTATTGTGCTCAGTACGTTTGGTTTTGTTTTTATGCTTTTAATAGTAGAAGCAAAATACAGAAGGTTTAAAGACTTATACGATATAACCAACATACTTTTTTTTCTACTAAATTTTAGCCTTTTAGTTTTTGCAAGCTTTTATGGAAGTCCAAAGGTTTTTATACCGATTATCATTTTCATATACGTTCTTTTTATCTATAAGCAAGCAAAAACTAAGAATGAAAACGCATCTGAAGAACATCATGAGCTTTTCTTTGCGAAGTTTATATTTAAAAAGCAAAAGAAAATCCTCGCTTTTGCCCAAGGTATTTTTGTAGTGGTTAGTCTTTATTTTGTGATAAAGGCTTTGGTGGTAAACATAGAAGATATATCTCAGGTTTTGGGATGGGCTCCTGTCAAGAGTGCTTTGTTGTTTTCTCCTTTTGCCACAGAGCTCCCTGAGCTTTTCAACGCTTTTATATGGGCAAGGGCTGGTAAAATAAGACTATCCATCGGAAATATCGCTGGTTCTTTGGCTTTTCAAGCTTCATTGCCGGCAAGCTTGGGACTTTGGTTCACAGACTGGCATCTTTCAAACGAATTTATGGTGGTGTGGTTTTTTTCTATCATTAGCACCATAACTTTTTCTCTCAGCATATCAAAAGCCACAAACATAAGGATGGGAATTATTGCAATTTTTGTTATAACTATGTTATACTTTATATATATATTTAGCTTATGAATGTAAGGAAGAAAGACTTAATAGACCAAGTGGCTTTGAAGCTTCAAAAGCAGGATACTAAGCTAAAGAAAAAAGATATAGCTAGGATCGTAGATATGTTTTTACAAATATTGGAAGGCAGTATTTTATCAAAAAAAGAAGGCAAGATACAGCTTTCGGGATTTGGCACATTTCATATAAAGAAGAGAAAACCCCGTATCGGAAGAAACCCAAAAACAGGCGAAGTTTACAAAATACCAGATAGATACACTCTTACCTTCAAACCAAGTCAAAATTTTGTTTTGCTTATAAACCATAGGCAAAAGCATTAACCGACGGAATGTGGCGCAGGTGGTAGCGCACTGGCATGGGGGGCCAGGGGTCCCGGGTTCGAGTCCCGGCATTCCGATTTTTGTTTTAGGAGGTTATATGAGGGTGTATAAAAAGGGCTTTTCGCTCCTTCAAATGCTTGTGGTAATAGCTATATTGGCAATACTAATGTATATATTTGTAGGTCCAACCATAAAATGGTATCATCAGTATAAGCTTTATTCAGAAGGTCAGAAATTGCATTCTATAGTCCTTGAGGCAAAAACCTATGCTATATCAAATTCAGTTTATACTTCTGTATGTGCTTCAAGCTCTTCTTCTGTGAGCATATACAATCTCGGACTTTACCTAAACAATCTTTGCTCTGGTACTCTTATAGACTCAGACACTCTACCAAGTTACGAAAGTAGCTATCTATCTTATAACGAATCTTCAAATGATATATCCTTTGATTCCAGAGGGGTGACAAGTCAAAATGGCAATATTTGTGTATACGATTCTTACATAAACTCCTACTATATGATATGCGTATCTTATGCTGGGATAAGAGATATCTCTGGGACAGGCTCATGCCCAACTAACTGCTAAAAATCATTGACTTATTGTTTTTAAATCGTTAAAATAAATATCCCAATTAAACTGGCGAGGTTAGTGAATATGTATGCTGTTATAGAAACAGGTTCAAAACAATATGTGGTGAAAGAAGGCGATGTTTTAAAGGTGGAAAAACTGCCCTACGAGAGAGATCAAGAAATAGAACTTCCTGTTGTTAGCGTGGTAAAAGCCGGTTCTATAGAGCCTAAAGGTAAGGTAAAAGCCAAAGTGCTTGAAACTTCTAAAGGTAAAAAGATGCTCGTGTTTAAACATCTCCCTAAAAAACATTCAAAGAGGTTAAGAGGGCATAGGCAACTTTATACAAAGATTTCTATAATATCTATAGAGTAAGGAGTGTATTATGGCTTCAAAGGCAAGTGGTGGTTCAACAAGAAATGGTAGAGATAGCAATT
>CAZDZN010000030.1:6884-16325 GCA_964509905.1 uncultured Aquificaceae bacterium | reverse complement strand
TTGTAATCGTGGCAGACTTGTAATCGTGGCAGACTTGTAATCGTGGCAGACTTGTGCTTTTCTTATCTTGCTATTTACGCTTTCAATGAGATTTTCCCAATCTCTTGTGATAGACGAGTATTTATCTTAGTTTAGGCCTTGAAAACAGATCCTAATTTTTTATATTTGTTTTATGGTTTTTAAGATAGCAAAAATCCAAGATGTGGACATAAAAGAGTTAGTGGATGTCTTAAACCAAGATAAGCCCGTGTGTGCTCCTACTGACACAATATACGGGCTTTTGGCAAAAGACAGCCTTCAAGCACTTGAATATTTATACAAAATAAGGAGACCTTCTAAAAAACCTTTTTTGAGACTTCTACCAGACTTATCTTATCTTAGCATTTACGGATTAAAGCCCAATGAGTTTGTGTATGAGCTTAGTAACGTAAAAGGAGTTAGTATCGTATTAAAAGCCCAAGATAAAGATGTAGGTTTTAGAGTACCAAAATCCGGGTTTATAAAAAATATTTTAGATGAGTTTAAATACCCCATATTAGCGCCCTCATGCAATAAAGAAGGAGAACCGCCTGCTAAGTCTATAGAAGAAGCTATAGGGTATTTTGCTGATGAAGTGCCTCTTTACATAGATGCTGGTGTTATAGAAGCTACGCCTTCCACTATAGTAGAGATTTCGAATAGAGTTAGCATTTTAAGAGAAGGAGCATCGATAGATGCGGTTAAAAATCTTTTAAGCCGATATGATATAAATCTATGATTACCAAATCATAAAAATGTTATTAAAACAAATAAATATCATAAAAGATATAAGAAATTTATTTATCTTATTAATTCAAACGGAGGTAAGTTATGGCAGTAAAAGAGATTTTGGAAAAAATCAAGACTCTTGATTTAAAGGATTTGAAGATACAAGACCCGATTAGTATTATAAAGGATTTAAAGCTTTCTGGTGACACTTTAAATTTAAAAGTCTCTGCATCTACTGATGTAAGGGATAAACTAAAGGAGCGCCTTGAGCATATAGTAAGGGAGGCAAACCAAAATCTTAAGCCAAGCATAGAGTTTGTAGAGGAGCAAAAGAAAAATCCATTTGAACAACCTGTTTTTAGTAAAAAAAGTATAAAGGGGGTCAAAAGGATAATACCGGTAGCAAGCGGAAAAGGCGGTGTAGGAAAATCCACAGTAGCTACAAATTTAGCGATGGCTCTTAGCAAGACTGGTAGAAGTGTCGGGCTTTTGGACGCGGATATATACGGGCCTTCTGTGCCAACTATGCTTGGAACTAAAGGGGCGAGGCTCACTGCGAATGTATTCAATAAGTTAATTCCTATAGAAAAATATGGCATAAAGATGATATCCATGGGGTTCTTGTTGCCCTCTGAGGATACACCGGTTATATGGAGAGGTCCCATTCTTATGCAGGCGTTAAACCAGTTTTTGTTTGATGTGGATTGGGGGGAATTAGATTATCTCATATTGGATTTGCCTCCTGGTACTGGAGATGTGCAACTAAGCCTTGCTCAAAATACTGCAATAGATGGTGCCGTAGTGGTGACTACCCCTCAAGATGTAGCCCTTATAGATGTTAAAAAGGCTGTATCTATGTTTAGGGAAGTGGGCATACCAATATTGGGCGTTGTGGAGAATATGGCTTACTTCGTATGTCCAGAAACAGGAAAAGAGTATTATATATTTGGAGATTCAAAGGTACCGCAGTTTGCTGGTATCTACAGTCTTAAGCTCTTAGGTTCTATACCCATAGAACCGGAGGTGACAAAATATGCGGATGAAGGTATACCCATAGTGGAGGCTATGCCAGAATCTCGCACAGCAAAAGCTTTTCTTGGTATAGCTAAGATAATAGATTCTATCTACAACAAGTAGGAGGTTTTTTTATGTTTTTCAAAAAACAAGGTGAAAGGACGGTTTATTTAGACCACATAGCTACTACGCCTGTGGCTCAAGAAGTATTAGATGCTATGATGCCTTATTTTAGGGAAGTTTTCGGAAACCCTACTTCTTTGCATAGTTTTGGTCAAGAGGCAAAAAAAGCCATAAACAGTGCCAGAGAAAAGTTAGCTATGTTTATAAATGCCAAAAGTCCAGAGGAAATTATTTTTACCTCAGGGGGCATTGAGGCCAACAATTTGGCTATAAAAGGTATTGCTAAATCTTACGAGAAAAAAGGTAGGCATATCATCACCACTCCTATAGAGCATCATTCTATACTCCATCCTTGCAAAAACTTAGAGAAAGAAGGTTTTGAAGCAACTTATCTAAATGTAGATAAATACGGTTTCGTGGACCCTGCGGAGTTAGAAGCTGCTATAAGACCTGATACTATACTCATATCTATAGGGCATTCCAATAGAGAAATAGGCACCATTCAGGATATAAAACAGCTTGTTTCTGTGGCAAAAGCCAAAAATCCAAAAGTAATATTCCATAGCGACTTGGCTCCATCTTGTGGCCATGCAGTAGTGGATGTTCAAGAGCTTGGCATAGATGTAGCATCTTCCACCGCTCATCTTATGTATGGACCAAAAGGCGTTGGTGCTCTTTGGACGAAAAAAGGCGTAAGGCTAAAACCTCTCATAGAGGGTGGGGTTCAAGAGCGCGGTGTAAGAGCTGGTACTGAAAACGTACCTGGAATAGTGGGCTTTGGTGCAGCGGCAGAGCTTGCTATGAAAGAGATGGACGATAGAGTAAATCGCCTTGCAAGATACAGAAATAAAGTAAGGGACTCTTTGGAGCAAAACCTTGATATGATAGAGTTTACTGGTCATCCTATCCAAAGGCTCCCACACCATCTATCGGTGATAGTGCACCTTATAGAGGGGGAAGCTATGCTTCTAAGGCTTGATTTACAAGGTATAGAAACTGCCTCAGGTTCCGCTTGCGTATCCACCGCTTTAAAGCAATCCCATGTGATAGCAGCTATAGGCATACCGAAGGAAGTATCAAATGGATCTTTGGTATTTAGCTTTGGAAGGGATAACACCGATGAAGATATAGATTATGTGGCGGAAGAATTCCCAAAGGTGATAAAGAAACTAAGAGAAATATCTCCTTTTGATGTATCCAACTGGGATAATTACGTAAAATCTAAAAAATAACTTAGCTCTACTGAGGCAGGATTGCCTGCCTCTTGATCTATAATGTCCATCATGTATAATTTTAATTTATAATGTTATAATATATTTTTAAGAGTGGATTGATGATAGATATTGTCAAGCTTAAGACTTTTGTAACAGTGGCTGATTTGGGTAGTTTTTCGAAGTCTTCCGATGTTTTGTATGTAACTCAGCCTGCTATAACTCAGCAGATAAAATCTTTGGAAAAGACCATAGGCTGTAAGCTTTTAAAAAGGCAAGGTGGGAAAATAGTATTAACAGAAGAAGGAGAAAGGTTGTATCAAAAAGCGAAACTTCTTTTGGAAAGTTATGATAATCTGGTAAAAGAGATGTCTCAGTTGAAAAAAGATATAAAAGATACCCTCTATATAGGTTCAAGTCCTACTTTTGGCGAATATAAACTCCCAAAACTCATAGTGGATTTTCAAAAACTGTTTCCAGGCATAACGGTGAAGCTCTATGTGGACACATCAAAAAAGATAGAAGATGGTATTATAAACGGCCTTATAAACGTAGGTATAGTGGATAAGGAAGTGGATTCCAGGATAAATAGCGTAGAGCTTTTCAAAGATGAGCTTATCCTTTGTGTAGCCCCAAGTCATGAACTTTCAAGAAAACTCGTGATAAATCCAGAAGAGTTGTATCACATAGATCTTGTGATGAGGGAAGCTTATTCATGTACCAGGAAAACCGTAAAAGATACGCTTGAGAGTATGGGTTTGAACTTTGAGCTTTTAAATATAAAAATTGAGACGAACTCTACGAGATCTATTTTAAACATTGTAAAATCTGGATATGGCGCATCATTTTTTCCGAAAAGCTCCATACAAAAAGAATTAGAAGATAAGGAGCTCATCCCTATAGATATAAAAGGCTTTAGCGCCTATAAAGTATTTAACGTGATATACTATAGTGATTTTACAAAATCCGCCCTCATAGATAAGTTTATAAAATTTATATTGGCGAACAAAGAAAGCTTAGGAGAGGCGGTTGGATTTCACTCTTAAAGATAAGATAGATTCTATAATTTTTGATGTGGATGGGGTACTTATAGATGTGAGACCCTCTTATCACAAAGCCATTTATGAGACTTTCAAATACTATACAAAAAAAAACTTAAAAGAGGAAGATTTTATACTGGTGAAGAAAAAAGCCGGTATAAACAATGATTGGGAAAGTTCTTCAGCACTTATTTTGATGAGCTTTGGATATCTCACCAAAGAAGAGATTTTGTCTTATATTAAAAGCCAAAAAACTATTCAAAAGAAAATATTTGAAAACCCATATTTCAATTACTATGAGCTTGTGAACGTATTTGAGGCTTTTTATAAAACATTCAGAACCAAGGAAAAGATTCTTTTGGAAAGAGATTTATTAGAGGATTTGAAAAGTCGCTATAAAATGGGTATAGTAACAGGAAGACCGAGAGATGACCTTATGTTTTCTTTGGAGTTTTTTAACATAAAAGATCTCTTTGATTTTATAATAGATGATGACTACACCACAGATAAGTCCAAAAGAAAACCCAGCAAAGAAGCGCTGAGAGCTTGCGTGGAAAGACTGGAGTCTTCAAAAGGCGGGGTTTATTTAGGAGATACCATAAGCGATATGATGATGAGCAGATCTTATAACGAAGCTTACAGCCCCTATGTATATTATGTCCACTGTGATTTTTACGATTCAAATATAGAGCTTCCGAAAGAGTATGTTTTTGATGTTGTTAAAAACCGAAGACGCCTTGAAGAACTGCTTCTATGATTTTAGGCTGTTTATATATCCCAGCAGCATTTGATAGTGATAGTTTATAAGTACGGTTTTTTCATGAGATAATTTCTTGTCTTTTAGTCTGTCTGGGTGGCATTCTTTCATCATCTTTCTGTAGGCTTTTCTAATAAAATCCTCGTCCAATTCTTCTATACCAAAGAACTTTAAAGATGAAGATATCTTGGAGGAAAAGCTTCTTGGATTCCTACAAAATTTCCAATAAGTGGAAACATAGGACTTTGTGATGGGTTTTTTGGAAGCCCGGTAGTTGTCAAAACATTCCACCAACTTTGCATAAGGTATATATTTGTATAGGGCTTTTATGATAAACTTATCAAACCACTCTTTTATAAAACTTTCTTCGTCCAAATAAGCATACTGTCTATATAGCGTAAAAAACGAGCTTTGAAATTCTGATAGTCTATTCTCGTAAAGATAATCTATTACTTTTTCATGAAAGCCCATTTTTATCTGCAAAAATCTTGTCTATATCTATTATGATGAGGATTTTGCTTTCTACTTGAGCCACATTCTTTACATATTCGCTATATCTTCCCACCATTGGATTTGGCTCCAAATCATCTTCTCTTACTTTTATAACTCCATATATTTCATCCACTATGATACCAATTTTACCAAATCTCGTCTCTAATATGACTATTCTTTCGGAATCTCTGGTCTCTTTTAATCCAAGCGTCTCTTTTAAGGATACGATGGCCATTATCTCACCACGTATGTTTATAACACCTCTTATATGACTTTGGGAAAACGGAACTGGTACTATGTCCCTCATCTTGGTGATTTCCACCACCTTTGTAAGAGGAATACCCATCAACTCATTTTCCAAATATATTGCCAAAAACTCCAATATATTTACTTGAGCTTTCCTGCCCTTTTGTGCTGCATTCTCAGCTTTCATCAATGCACTCATAAAAACCTCCTTTTATAGTATTATATTAGCATAAACTCAGGAAGAATTTTTAGATTTTCAATAATCCGTTTTCTAAAAAAGATTTTACGCTCTCTTGGTTTGAGCTTAGAAATTCTTCCTTCGTGCCTATGAATTTCCTCTCGCCTTTTTCCAATACCATTATTCTGTCGCTGATGCTAAGGGCACTCACCATGTCGTGAGTTACCACTATAGACGTAATACCTAATTTTGCTTTTAAAGTGAGTATAAGCTTATCTATGATTCTGCTGGTGATGGGATCGAGTCCTGAGGTTGGTTCATCGTATATGATAATCTCTGGATCTGTAGCTAAAGCCCTTGCCAAGCTAACTCTTTTTTGCATACCTCCAGATAGTTCTGAAGGCATCAGCTCTAATATAGAATCATCAAGATTTACATCTTTTAACTTTTGCCTTACTATGTTTACTATCTCTCCCTTTGGTTTTTCTGTGTGCTCCAAATAGTAAAACCCTACATTCTCCCATACTTTTAAGCTATCAAACAAAGCCCCACTTTGAAACACATAGCCCATCTTGAGTCTTATCTCGTTTAGTTCATCTTTATCAAGCCCTATTATAGATTTATTATTTATGATTACGTCACCCTCGGTTGGTTGCCAAAGCCCTATAATGTGCTTGGTGATTGAGGTTTTACCGCTACCGCTCCCCCCTATTATAGTAAATATCTCTCCTTTAAAAACTTCAAAATTTATATCTTTCAAAATCGTTCTATCTTTTATGGTTTTTGTAAGGTTTTTTATACTTATTATCTTATCCATTTTATTCTATATGTAGAAAATCAATTGCTTGAAGGCATCTTATCACTACATTTTCGAAGTTTATATCCAATACATCGCTCACCGCTTTAAGTTGCTCCTCTTGACTCAAAGCTTTGAAAGAATCGGATTTTATGCCTTTCTCATGCAAAAGCACTGGTATAAAATGCCTCCCCAATACAAAAAACAGATACGATAGCTGATTTTCCGATAATTTTGGAAAACCGTTGAAAGTTTTCATTGTTTCCATCACTCCCCATATAGCCCAATGTCTTACTTCCTCGTCTTTTGTGCGAGATTCTATGCCCCCTATTATCGCTGATGCCAATGCAAGGGCTTCTCTATCGGCTAAATCACTAAACTCATGCTTATAGTTTTGTATGCTTTTAACAGCATCTTTATATTTCTCGTATAAGTCTATATACTTTTGTAGAGGTTTGATAGGGTCTTCGAAATGAGCCATTTAGCCAAGTACTTCTGCTTTTTTATAGTCTTTGCATTCTATCTGAGATACATCAAAATTTGGGATTTTCTCCTCATATATGTTGTGAAAACCACACAAACTACAGTTTATCTCCACCAAATACCCATTTCTTTTGTGCCCTATATCGCTTTTACAAAGAGGGCATTCTCCTTCGGCAGCTCTTATGCAATCTTCCAATTCCTCTTTTTTTAAGCAATCCCAAACCTTTTTAACATTTTTTATGGCATGTTGTATTTCTTTGCTGTTCCACTCTGATCCACAATCAAGGCATCTGAATTCTTTATACACCCCCTCGTCTATAAGCCTTATAATGTTTTTAGATCCGCAATTGTTATCCACGCATACAGCCCCTACTTGTTTTCTGCTTAAAAGCTCCAAAACCCCTTTAAAATCTATATCGTTTTGATTTGGGATTTTATCTGATATAGAATACCCACAGCAAAGACAAGCGGCTTCCACTCTTGGATATGGCTCGTCCGCTTCGCACACTTTAAGTGATACATGATAACAATAAGGACACACCTCTAAATGAGTCAAGCAAACCATAGTATAAATATAATACCATTTTTTAATTTTCAATATTGTATTAAAAGCTATAAAACTACCTACAGCATATGTAAAATGATGTTCCGCATATTTATCAAATTTTCATATAAGTTTTTGAGTTTTTAACAAAAATTTATGGTATAATTTATAATATTTTTAACAGGAGGTTTTTATGAGGAAAAAATTAGGAATGGTTGCATTAGGGATTGGATTGGCAAAGACAGTGTGGGCGTGTGCTTGTGGATGCGGTGTTTTTGAGGTGACCCTCCCTACCATGATGCCTCAGAATACTCAAAACACGGTATTTTTCAAATATACGTTTATGGATCAAGACGAGGCTTGGCATGGCACTTCAAAAGTAGATGGAGCGCTAAATCCAGATAAAAAGATAAGGACAGATTTTTTTACCTTAGGCTATCAGCGGATGTTTAACAGAAGTTGGGGAATTCACATAGAAATACCATTTTGGGATAGATACTTTAAAACGGATTTAAATGGTACACCGGGACAGCCTGATCCAAATCCAAACTTAGCTTCCACTGAGCATTTTACATTAGCAGATATAAGAATAATGGGTATATACTCTGGATTTTCTCCGGATATGAGCACAGGGCTTATGTTTGGTTTTACCATTCCCACAGGACCGCACAATATTACCAATTTACAGATAGAAGACCCAGATACTCAACCCGGATACGGCTCTTTGGGCATGCTCCTTGGATATTATCATTACGGATATATCAATAAGAATTTCCAATGGTTTAGCGAAGGGATATATAGACACAATTTTTACGCAACGGATGAATCCGATGGAGGTCAGTACCATCCGGGAGATTCTTATAATCTATCTTTGGGAAGTTATTACATTGGTTTTATGCAAAAAACACATTTAACCCCTTTTGTAGAAGCCATATACTCTGTAAGAAACAGAGACGATGGATCTGATGCACTTCCCAATGACAGCGGTTTTCAAAGACTCTTTGTAGCCCCTGGGCTTGAGCTTAAATACGGAAACTACGATTTTAGTACAAATGTGCAAATACCGATATATACCCATGTAAATGGTTATCAACTTGTGGCCCCTTATATGGTGAGCGCCAGTGTGAGCTATAGTTTTTGATGTTAAAAGAGGGGGAGGATTATAATATATGAATGCTAAAAGCGGGATTAGTCCTTATAGTACTTGGGCTTATAAGCGTAGGTGTCTTTGATAAATCCATCACAGAGTTTTTGTATGTTTATAAAAACTCTTACAGAGCATTTGTTCCTACTTTAAAGCTTATCTCTATTATTGGGCATTATAATGTAGTGTTTTATATAGTATCAGTCATCATTGTTTTAGGTATTTTTGTAAAACCCATAAGAACATACATACTTATATTGAGTCTTTGTTTGGTGCTATCAGATAGTGCTATTATGAGCTTAAAATTTATATTGGGCAAGGCAAGACCTGAGCTTTTTCTACAAAAAGGAATATACGGGTTTTATTTTTTTAAAAGCCAAAAACCATACTCTTCTATGCCATCAGGTCATACACTTTTAAATAGTGCAATAGCATATAGTGTATATCTTAAAAACAAAAAACTTGGATTTTATCTTATTGTCTGGGCTATAGTGGTGGGTATTTCAAGGATAGCACTTTTTATGCATTATCTTGGGGATGTTTTGGTGAGTTTTGGTATCGGGCTTTTAATATCAATCCTTGTAATAAAATTAGAAAAAATCTATTTGGAACCTTGATGTTCGAGCTTTATAAAAAGCATAGACAATACACCCAGGAAAGAAGAGG
>CAZDZN010000030.1:848-6847 GCA_964509905.1 uncultured Aquificaceae bacterium | reverse complement strand
AAAAGCCCGAAAGATAAAGAAGAGGTAAACTTCAACCTATCTAAGAAATCAACACTAACAAATCCAAGCTCATAAGTGCCAAGTCCCATCACCCCGTTTATAGGAAGGATAGAGCTAAGCTCTGCGAACACATAAGAAGGTAGTATATCAAAAAAAGATATGTTTATTATATTTTTAAAAGCTATGTAAAAGCCTAAAAACTTTATAAAGAATGAAACCACGGATATCGTATATAATCTAAAGGCTGTGTTTATCTCAAAATGCCCTTTTAAATTTTCTCTCAAAGACCTAAACAAAAAGCCTGGAATTATTTTAACAGTATATTTTAAAATTATCACAAATATAAGCCCAAAAACCATAATATAAAAAGGGAATATGTATGCACTCGTAAAAAATCCCCCAAATATACCCACAAGGGCTAATCCGTCCATCATCCTTGCCAAAACAAATACCCAAAAAGATTTTGATAAATGTATGCCCTTTTTCTTTAGCATAAAGAAAAACCCCAGCTCCCCAGTTCTGGCTGGAAGTATATTGTTTAAGGCTATGTGGATGTTGTTTATAAAGAAAAACTCTCTCATATCTATATCTTTTATCATCATGTGCCATCTAAAAGCCCTCAAAAACGAGCTAAGAGTATAAATCAAAAACCCCAGAAACATATAATAAGCGTTTACATGGTTTAAATAATGAGTAAACTCCTCTTTATTTACGCTTTTAAAAAAGATAAAAATAAATAAGATACTAAATAAAAAAGATAAGAGTATTTTAATCTTCATCTTGTAGATTTATAAACTTTTTTATCCTGTAAGGTTTTTTGTCTTGAGATTCGTAATAAGTTCTTATGATTACTTCGGCTATAATACCGGTAGATATAAACTGAAAAGCTGAGATTATAAGAAGCACAGTCAAAAACAAAAGCGGCCTTTGACCTATCTCTTGATGGTTTATGAACTTGTCGTAGGTTAAGTATAATCCTGACAAAAGTCCAAAAACCAAAAATAAAAATCCAACTCCACCAAACACATAGAGTGGTTTGTTTATGTACTCATTTAAAAATTTCACCAAAAATATATCAAGAATAACTCTTACAGTCCTTCCAATGCCATATTTGGATTTGCCGTAAACTCTTGAATGATGTTTGACCGGAACTTCTGTGATTTTTGCTCCAAGCCCTTTAGCCAACGCTGGTAAAAATCTATGCATATCCCCGTACAATCTAAAATTTTTAGCTATGTCTTTTTTGTAGGCTTTCAAAGAACATCCATAATCGTGAAGATGAACTCCCGTTACAGTAGATATGATATAATTTGCTATTTTAGAGGGAAGTTTTCTCGATAAAAATGGATCTTTTCTGTCTTTTCGCCAACCACTCACCACATCGTATCCTTCTTGGATTTTTTCAAGGAGTAGCGGTATATCAGTAGGGTCGTTTTGAAGATCCCCATCCATCGTGATGATAATATCTCCTGATGCGTATTCAAATCCAGCGGACATCGCAGCGGTTTGCCCATAATTTCTTTTAAAGCTTATAATTTTTAGCTTATTATCTCTTGAAGCAAGCTCGCTGAGTTCTTGAAGCGTACTATCTATGCTTCCATCATCTATCATAATAATTTCATATTCATATGGAAGATTCTCCATCACATCTTTCAGGCTTTGATAGAGTTTTTCCACGCTTTCTTCTTCGTTGTATAGGGGGATTACTATGGATAGTTTCATATGATACCCGCTTTTGATATTTTGTACTTGCCCTCTGCCTCCATATAAACTGTAGTGGTATTTTTCTCTATTGATATGTTTGTGACTTTAAAATCCAAAAAGTTTATCTTTGAGAGGTTTTCTGTATCGGTTATATCTTTTTCCACTATATACCTCATCGTATAGGCTTTTACCAAAGAAGAATCCTTTAAAGGTTTGTTTTTTACGGTGTATCTAAAATTTACAAGGTTTATGGATTTTGGAAACATCTTTTCAAAGGAGTTTGGTAAAAAATTAAACACTATAAAGTCTTTGCCCTTCAAATACTCATGAAGCTCATTTTCCCAAAGCTTTATGCGCCCATAATCACAAGGACTATACCACTTGCATACCTTATCCTCGGGAGACAACATACCCATGATAGGATGAAGCACGATCGTTCTCTCAAAGATCCTCTCTTTCACGGCTTTTGGTAATGCGTGCATGTGAAGTCCTTCCCAAAATTTGCCTTTGTATATTCTCCAAAGACTTGCCCCAAAAGCATTTTTAGGTTTTAAAGCCTCATACATGTTTTTACGCTTTTCGTATAAAAATGAAAATTTTCCATCTTTTAAAAGCTCAACACTACACTTAAAATCCTCATAAGCACTAAACTTAGAAGTGCATTTTGTAAGATACAACACTCTCATAAGTTCACCTCACAGCTTGTATTTTGATTTGAAATTCGATAATATCTTAAGACCAACCTCTTGGCTCTTCTCTGGGTGAAACTGAAGCCCCACTATGTTTTCAAGCTCAATGGAGGATGCGTAATCAATCCCATAATCTGTATATGTTGATACTATGCTTTTATCTACTGGATCTACATAGTATGAGTGTACAAAATACACAAAATCCCCTTCTTTTATATCTTTAAAAACGCCGCTACTTTTGTTAATCCAAAGTTGATTCCAACCGATATGAGGGATTTTCACAGATGTGGGGAAGAGTTTTACCTCGCCTTTAAATATGGAAAATCCTTCGTGAATACCAAACTCATGGCTTTTTTCAAATAAAAGCTGATATCCGAGACAAATCCCTATGAAGGGTTTTCCAGATTTTATAAAAGACACAATCTCGTCTTTTAGTCTCATGAAATTTAGATTGTCCATCGCATCTTTAAAAGCCCCGACTCCTGGAAGACAGAGTCCATCAAAGTGTTTTATATCTTCTGGAGAATTTATAATCTTAGGATTTAACCCCACTTTCTCAAAAGCTTTGAAAACACTACCCAAATTCCCCATTCCGTAATCGATTATCCCTATCATATGTTAGAGTTTATCACATGCACTATTTTTTCCAAATCCTCATAGCTAAGATGCGGATGCACCGGTATACTAAAAACTTCGTTTACATAAGCATTTGCCTTGTCCAGTGGAAGGTGTATCGCATCTCTAAGGCTTGCCAGCGTATAGTTATAATACACCCTTGCGTCTATATCCTCTTTTTTCAAAGCTTCTATGATTTTATCGCGCTTTTTATGCCTTAGCGTGTAAAGATGATACACATGAACAGAGTCTGGTCTTTTTAAAGGCTTAATAAGTTCATCCGATAAGTTTTTATTGTAAGCTTCTGCGTTTTGGATACGCTTTTGGTTTAGATTTTGGAGCTTTTGAAGACCAAGATATCCCAAAGCTGCTTGAAATTCTGTAATTCGCAAATTAAGTGCTGGGTATTCTCCAAAGTCTATCAATGAGTTTATGGATTTTGCTATAATATCATCTGAGGTGGTGATGGCTCCGCCTTCTCCCATAGGCACATTTTTAGAAGCGTAAAAACTAAATGCTCCAATATGCCCGATAGCTCCGGCCATTTTACCTTTGAAAGATGCTCCGTGAGCCTGCGCCGCATCTTCTAATACATATATGTTGCATTTAGAAGCCAAAGACATGATAGAATCCATGTCCGCCATCCCTCCGTATAGGTGCACTGGGATTATGCAAACAGGATTGTATTTTTTTATAGCATCTTCAAGCTGATTTATATCCATCGTATAATACTCATCCACATCTACTACCACAGGGATTCCACCAGCAAGCAAAACGGTATCTATCGTAGCCATGAAGCTAAAAGCTGGTACTATCACATGTTTGTTTTCCACGTTTATGGCTTTTAATATCACGTAAAGAGCGGCAGTGCCAGAGCAGACGCTAAAGGTGTGTTTTACTCTTAAAAGCTCCTTAAAGCTCTCTATAAACTTCTTTGTCCAAGCTCCTCTGGTAATAAATCCAGAAAGCACTATATCGCTAAGTATTTTAGCCTCTTCTTCTCCAAATTTAGGTTCAATTATCTTTATCATTCTAATATTTTACATCATTTGATATAAACTTTCCATTTTTATAAATTTTGATATATAATATATATTTAGGAGGTATGTATGAAGCTAAATAACTTTAGTAGGATGATTGGTTTTTACTTTATGGTGTTGATGGCGTTTGTTGGTCTTGCCAAGGCAGAGCAGATATATGTAAAACCGGGTAATTTTTCTTATTTTGATGCCTATATTCCCACTTATATCACAGCAGGTCAGAAAGTGACCTTTACCATAAGACCAATGGATGCATACGGAAACTTTATAAAGAACTTTTCTTATTACAATAAAAAGTTTATAATCACTACTACTGGGGAATTGGGCGTAGACCCAGCACTGTTTAGCTCAGATTCTTTTAAAGACGGATCTTTTAGTGTGACCATTGAAGATAAAAAAGCTGGGATAGCTACACTTTCTATATTAGAAAATAGCAGTATTCCTGTGCTTGTAAAAAATGAGTCCACTGGTAGTATGCTTCCTACGGTGAGTATAACAGTAGTAAACTCAAATCCAGCAAAATTTGCCATAGAAGCCCCAGCTACGGTAGAGGCGGGAAGAGATTTCTTAGCAAAAGTTATAGCTCTCGATGAATATGGAAATGTGGTAAAAAACTACGCTTCTATAGGTCAGGATGTGGTGGTGAATCTAAAAACACCAAACGGCACACTTCCTTACACGATCCACGCTTATAAATTTAAAAATGGTGCAGCCTCTATCATATTAAGATATGACACACCTTCTAAAGTGGCTGTAGATGCTTATGAAATAGGAAATCAGAAAGTATCCAGCCAAGATTATTATGTAAACCTATACCCTCCTAAACCTTCCAAGTTTAAAGTGGAAATCCCAGATAAGATAATAGCAGCAGGAGAACCCTTTGAAGTATATATAACAGCTTACGATCAAGATGGAAATGTTATAAGAAATTACAACATAGTGGGCAAAGATGTGCACTTATCAGCAAGTGGTACTGGAAAGCTGATACCGAATGTCGTACCTCCAGAGGACTTCGTAAATGGTGTGGCGAAGCTAAAGCTCATTTATACAAAATCAGAACCTATAACCATATCAGCTTACATAGAAGGCATGGCTCCCGAAAAACCAGTTACTAAGACAGTCCAAAAAGAAGTTACAAAGTTGGCTCCTGAAAAGCCAATTACAGAAAAAGAGCAAAAACCAAACACCCAAACCATAAAGCAAAAACAAAATAGTATATCCAAAGAAGTGGCTTCTTTGGAATTTCCCAAAGTTTACGGACATATAAAAAAATATGATTATCATACTAAATTTGTGGATGGTAGAAGAATAGGCATTATAGATGTATTTTTCACCAGGAGGATAAAGCATCCTATAGCCAGGACTGTGAAACCAGTATATTTTGGCAAAGAATCCTACGGAAAGCTTATAGTTCAAAACGGAAAAGATGCAGTGGTGATAGTGCTTGTACCAGAAAAAGAGGATCTTTATGTTACCGACATAAAAAGACACGAGCATGGTTTGGATGTTACAATTGAAAGGGCAAAACCTTGAAGGAGTATTAATAGATGTTTGATTTCACTGAAGAGCAAATAAAACGATATGCAAGACACATCATCCTACCAGAGGTAGGAGGTGCTGGTCAAAAAAAGATAAGCCAAGCTAAGGTGCTGGTGATAGGTGCCGGCGGGCTTGGCTCTCCAGCTATATATTATCTGGCAGCGGCAGGTGTGGGAACTCTCGGTATAGTGGATTTTGATAACGTAGATTACTCAAACCTTCAAAGACAGATACTTCACACTGAGGATAGAGTGGGTATACCAAAAGTAGAATCTGCCGCTATGACGGTAAAAGCCTTAAACAAAGATGTGAATGTAAAAATTTATAATACGATGATAAACAAAGATAATGTAATGGATGTTATAAAAGATTACGATATAATCTTAGATGGTACTGATAACTTTCCCACAAG
>CAZDZN010000030.1:0-835 GCA_964509905.1 uncultured Aquificaceae bacterium | reverse complement strand
AAAACGATGCTTGTTATTTCTTGGGTAAGAAACTCGTATCTGCTGCTATGCTTAGATTCGAAGGTCAGATAACAGTGTTTGATTACACAGATAAAGAGCATTCTCCATGCTATAGATGTGTATTCCCGGAACCACCTCCCCCGGGGCTTGTTCCTACATGTCAAGAGGCTGGCATACTCGGATCTATCGGTGGTATAATGGGCTCAATGCAAGCTAGTGAAGCTCTTAAGCTTATAGTTGGATGTGGGGAACCACTTATTGGGAAACTCCTTATAATGGATGCCCTATCTATGGATTTTAGAAAAGTGAATTTAAGAAAAGATGCATCTTGCCCGCTATGTGGGGAAAATGCTCACATAAAAGAGCTAATTGAATACGAACAAACTTGCGATGTTCATTTTTAGGAGGTGTTATGGAAAAAAAATGGCGTACTGGTATTACCCTTCACAAAGGTGAAGAGACATTTATAAGAGGTTATAAGCTTTTAGATTTGGTAGGAAATTTAAGCTTTTCTCAAGCTATATATCTTATATTAAAAGGCGAGCTTCCCTCTGATAAAGAAGCTAAGATGATGGATGCAATGTTTGTATCGGTGATAGACCACGGTATAGCTCCCCCTTCTGTTATAGCTGCAAGAGCGGTGACATCCGGGGGAAACACATTAAATGTAGGAGTGGCAGCCGGTGTAGCTACTTTCGGTTCTGCTCACGGGGGCGCTTTGGAAGATGCAATGAGGTTTATGCAGGAAAATATAGATAAGGATGTGTCAGCGCTTGTAAAATCTTACTTAGAAGCCAAAAAACCCATACCGGGGTTTGGGCACAAGTATTACAAA
>CAZDZN010000029.1:0-16674 GCA_964509905.1 uncultured Aquificaceae bacterium | reverse complement strand
TGGGCAATGTGATAAATCCTCATGATGTGGTAAATACATATGGGCTTGATGAAACAAGGTATTTCTTGCTAAGGGAAGTACCATTTGGTCAAGACGGGGATTTTTCTCAAGAGGCTATCAAAAACAGATTAAACGCAGAGCTTGCCAATGGTATAGGTAATCTAATAAGCAGAGTATTTGCTATGTGTATAAAATATGGTATTGCAAAATCAACAGATATTAAAAAAGACAAAGAGTATGAAGAGCTTGCCAATGAAGTTTTAGAAGCTTTTGATAAAAACATCAACGAACTTCAATTTCATAGGGCTTTAGAAGAGGTTATGAAGTTGGTAAATTATCTCAATAAATATGTGGACGAAAAAGCCCCTTGGACTTTAGCTAAAAATGCTGACGGGTCTTTAAAGGATGTGCTTTTAACATTGGTGGACGGGATACTTTTGTGTGCTTGGATGTTAAATCCTTTCATGCCTCATAAGATGGAAGAGGTTTTCGAGAGTATAGGGACTGTTATACCCGCAAACGCTAAGGCTTATAGTATAAGCTTTCAAGAGATAACTCAAAAACTAAACCTATTTCCCAAATTTTAGGTTATATTAATAGTATGTTGAAAGGAAGCATAACAGCTCTGATAACGCCTTTTAAAAATGGCGAAGTAGATTACGCTGCCCTTGAAAGGCTCATTGAATTCCAGATAGAGGGTGGGTCTGACGGGATTTTGATGTGTGGTACCTCCGGCGAATCTCCTACTCTCTCGTATGAAGAGCATGAAGCAGTTATTGAATTTGCCGTTAAAAGCTCAAAAAAACGTATACACATCATGGCAGGCACCGGGGCAAATTCTACCGAGGAAGCCCTTAGGTTTACTATGTTCGCAAAAGCAGTAGAAGCAGATAGTGCTCTCTTAGTAGTCCCTTATTACAACAAACCAACTCAAGAAGGACTTTACAGGCATTTTGCCAAAATAGCCGAAGAAGTGGATATAGATATATATATCTATAACATCCCATCTCGCACCGGTATAGAGATATCCGTGGACACTTTAGAGCGGCTCGCCAAAGACTATCCCAATATAAAGGGGTCAAAAGAATCCACCCCAAATATGGATAGGATATCTGAGATTATAAATAAGATTCCGGGGTTTACTGTGTTTTCTGGGGATGACTCGCTCACGCTTCCGATGATGAGCTTAGGGGCTAAGGGCGTGATATCCGTTATAAGCAACGTATTGCCAAAAGAAGTAAAGTCTTTAGTAGAACACGCTTTAAGAGGTGATTTTGAGAAAGCAAGAAAGTTTCATTATTATCTACTTGAGATATTTAAAATCATGTTTATAGAGACAAATCCTATACCAGTAAAAACTGCTTTATCTCTCATGGGTTATGTAAAAAAAGAGTTTAGATTACCCCTCTGTGAGATGCTCCCTCAAAACGAAGAAAAGCTAAAAGAGGTGCTAAAGAAATACAAACTGATATGAGCATAGATTTTGAAGCGTTTTTAGCTTTTAGGATAATAGATAAAAATTTAGAGCCCATCATAAGACCAGGGCTTATAAATTCTGATGACCTTCTTTTTATAGATGATCAAAAACATAAACTTATGAAAAATACACATTGCTTTGTAAAAGGATATCTTGCAAACGATGCATTGCTTTGGGGGAGACGTGGAAGTGGTAAATCTGCACTGGTAAAATCGATGCTATATGCTTTTAAAGATAAAGGACTTAGAATGATCCAAGCTTATAAATCAAACTTAGAAGATCTTTCTTACATATATGAACAAATTTACGATAAACCCTATAGATTTATCTTGTTTTTTGATGATTTGATGTTTAGCGAAAAAGATGAAAGATTTTCTATAATGAAAGCGCTATTAGAGGGAGATCTTGAGCAAAGACCAGATAACCTTATAGTATATGCCACCTCCAACAAAAGAGATCTCACTTTAGAAAAAGTCCAGGATGAAAAGTTTCCAGAAGATACACTAAACGACGCTTACGCATTAGTAGATAGATTCGGTCTAAGGCTTGGTTTTTGGGGCTTTTCAAAAGAGCAGTATCTTAATATCATAAAGCATTATATTAAAAACCTAAAAATAGAACACAACCAAGATATAGAACTTGAGGCGGATAGGTTTGCAATGAGTAGCGGCGGGTATTCTGGAAGAACCGCCAAACAATTTATAAGATATTTAAATGTGAACATATGTTATAATAGAGATTATGGCAGAGAAGATTGATATAAACCGTATTCAAAGGGACATGTTTATAGAGCACAAGGGCGAGCCTTATAGGGTGGTGGATTACGACCATGTGAAGCCAGGAAAAGGTCAGGCTTTTGTAAGGGTGAAAGCCAAAAATATGAATACTGGCAACGCCATCGAGCTTACCTATAAGTCCTCGGATAGCATAGAGCTTGCGGATTTTGAGCAGCTTTTTGCGGAGTTTTCTTACAAAGATTCTGATGCATATCACTTCCTTACTCAAAACACCCACGAGATGATAAGCATAAACACCGAAGACATAGAGCAAGAATCAAAATTTTTAAAAGAGGGCATGACCGTAGTGGTATTTATATACAAGAATAGACCTATAGGTATAGAGCTTCCAAAAGCCGTAGAATTAGAGGTGATGGAGACAGAACCAGGTGTTAAAGGGGATACCGCCGCAGGAGGCTCCAAACCGGCTAAACTTGAAACTGGAGCCCTAATTCAAGTACCGTTTTTCATAAACGAAGGGGATATAGTGAAGGTGGATACTAGAAGTGGCCAATACCTTGAAAGACTCGACAGAGCCCAGAAAAAGTGAATATGGATTTAGAACCTATCCTTACTCTTATAAAAGCCTTAGATGAGTCTAGTCTTCAAAAACTAAGGCTCACTTCCGGAGATTTTACTTTAGAGCTTGAGAAAACTGATAAAGTGTATATCACTGAAAGCTCCATAGCTCAAAATATGGAAAATGTAAAAGTAGGAGAAAAGCCATCGGCAAAGCAAGAAGCTCCAAAAGAAGAGTTTAAATATCATGTGGTAAGAAGTCCTTTGGTGGGAACATTTTATAGGTCTCCTTCTCCAGAAGCTCCTCCTTTTGTGGAAGCTGGAGATATAGTATCCCCGGGTCAAACCCTTTGCATCGTAGAAGCTCTGAAAGTTATGAATGAAATTGAGAGCGATATAAGAGGTAGAATAGAAAAAATATTGGTAGAAAATGGAGAAATTGTAGAATACGGCCAACCTCTTTTTGAAATATCTCCTTTATAATGATATCTAACCAAGACATTATCCTTATAAGATACAAAGATAAGGTTTATATTAAAAAGGTAAAAAGAGGGGAAAACCTAAGTATAAAATCAAACATATTAAAATACGACGATATCATAGGAAAAGAAGAGGGAATTTTTATAAACGGATTTTTCATATCAAAACCGGATTTAGAAGAGATAGTAAAATACGGATTTAAAAGAGAAACTCAGATAGTATATCCAAAAGACGCATTTTACATAACGTTAAAGCTTGATGTTCCTTCTTGTAAAAATATATTGGAATTTGGTATGGGAAGCGCTGTAATGAGCGCTATTATGTTACATGTAATGAAGCAAGAGGCTTTCCTATATACTCATGAAGAAAATCTAAAGGCTTTTGATAATGCTCTTAAAAACCTAAAAACTTTTCATATGTTTGATGATAGACTAAAAGCAAATTTTATAAACTATAAAGATATATCCTATGAAAAAGAATTTTTTGATTGTGCTTTTGTAGATACCAAAGAACCATGGGAATATACGGATAAGCTGCATGATGAGCTAAAGAAAGGAGCAAACGTATGCTTTTTAGTCCCTACTTACAACCAAGTATCTAAGCTTTTAGAAAGTTTAAAAGATAAATTTTTTGTGTATGAGATATCTGAGATACTTCTTAGGAAGTTAAAACCAAATCCAGAAAGGTTAAGACCTGAGGATTTCATGCCAGCTCACACAGCAATACTGATATTTGCAAGAAATATATATCATTGTTGTTAATATTTACTTATGTTAATATTATAATATGCCGAGAAGGACAAGAACCAGAATATTAAACGAAGCACTTAAAATATTTTCAAGTAGGGGCATAAGAGAAACTACCATAAAAGATATAGCAAGGGCGGTAGGTATCACAGAAGGGGCTATTTATAGACATTTTGATAGCAAAGAGCAGATAGTAAAATCTTTGTTTATAACCAGTGTTGAGGATTTTTACAGACATATAAGCTCAAGCTTATCAAGATCAGATAACTTTGAAGAAAGCTTAAAACATCTTACAGAGTCATTTTTAAATTACGCCTTTAGCAATCCTGAGGCTTTTAAATTTATAAACTTATTTCACTATTTCAAAATAGATCAGGAAATGCAATTAAAAGATATAAAGATGCCAAAAGACATAATCTACGAGTTTTTTAGCTCCGTAAAGGATTTACCCATAGAACCTCATTATGCCACTGCACTTTTTATAGGCACACTGGAACGCATATTCTTATTCTACGAGTTTGGTTTTATAGACGACATAGAGGAGGATATCCAAGAAAAGGCTTATAAAATTATATTAAACATTTTTAAAAGTCCGAAAAAAGAGAAGAAGAAATGAATATAGAGTTTTTATTTTTTGAAGGATGCCCAAACTCAACCCCTACTTATCAAAATCTTTTGGAAGCTCTCAAAGACCTAAATTTAAATAATCCAGTTAAAAGTATAAACGTAGAGGATTTAGAAACTGCTAAAAAGACTTATTTCATGGGCTCTCCTTCAATATATGTAAACGATATCGACATATATACCATGGAAAAACCAAAAAATATATCTTACTCTTGCAGGACTTACAATATAGATGGCAAGATTACAGGAGTCTTGTCAAAAGAATTCATTTTAGAAAGACTTAAACAGTTTCTATAAATACTCACATAAATTTTACAATAATATATTAGATTTTAATAAAAGGAGGTAATTATGGGATTTTTAGAAAATCTTATAACTCAGGTAAAAGGTGCTTTAAACGACGCTCTTGATAAAGCGTCTGAACCAGGTAGAACTGCAAGGCAAGTTGTAAGGGATTTAGAAGAGCAGATAGACAAAGCTAACACCGGCATGGTAAATGTAATGGCCGAATATGAAGTTCTCAAGCAAAAAAAGGCTCAGCTTGAAGAGGAAGCTGCGGATTGGCATGAAAAAGCTAAGAAAGCACTGGCTGCTGGAAGAGAAGATCTTGCAAAAAAAGCCTTAGAACAAGAGCAAGAAGCTCAAAGTCAGGCTCAAGTTTATCAAAAACAAATAGAAGCCTTAGAACCTACTATAAACGAATTAAAGGCCAAAATTCAAGAGCTTAAAAACAAAAAACAGGAGCTTGAGTCAAAAGCTGATTTGTTAGGTACTCGCTACGAGGTGGCAAAAGCCCAAGAAAAAGCTTCAGAGATCACTACTGGTATAGGAGATTCCCATGCAAAAGAAAAACTTGATTCTGTAGAAGATAAAGTCCTAAAAGAAGAAGCAAGAGCAAAGGCTATGAAAAATATAGAAGAGTCTCAAACAGGAGAGGATATAGAAAAAGAATTTGAAGCTCTTGATAAGAAAAGCTCAGTAGATGACAAGCTTGAAGCTCTAAAAAAGGAGATGAATTTAAAACAATGATAGAACGTGCTATACTATTCTTGGTGATTATAGGAACTGGTATTTTGATATGGAAATTTTTCAGCTTTGTGTTTTTTGGAGCGTTTTTATTTGCAGTGTTTTTAGCTTTTAATATAGGAAGAAAAAGGCTTGATGTATGAGGAAAATCTTTATAATTTTGATGATTATAATAGGGCTTTCTTACGCACTTCCAAGCCCTTCTGAAATAGCAGCTGAAGTAAACGCTGGACACTATCAAAAAGCCCAGATGCTTTTACAAGAAGTGTTAAAGCAAGACCCAAACTCTGCCAAGGCTCATTATATGCTGTCTCAGACATACTATTTGGAAGGAAATTATGTAAAAGCCAAAAACGAACTAAATATCGCCAAAAAGCTCGACCCTACTTTATCTTTTGCTAATAAAGGTTATCTTAAAAATTATGAGTACGAGATAGGCAAGTCCCTTAAAGTTAAAAAGGGGACTTTTGGAGGTGCTATGATACTTTTCCTTATAGGAATACTTCTTATCTTAGGAGCTGGGTTTTTATTTGTTTCTTCTAAGATGAATAAGAAAAACAATGAAGATATAAAAACAAAGCTTATGGAAGAACTCACCGCTTACTTAGAGAATGTAGAAAAGATAAAGACAAAGCTATCCATAGACTTGGTGTCTTTAAAAGAGGACGACCCAGCTAAAAAAGATTTATCTTCAAGGCTTGACGAACTTGAAAATATAAGAACTTCAATGATGGATCTTCTTCAAAAACTAAAAAACAATCAAATCCAAGATATTCAAGGAGCTTATGTATATTTTGAAAATCTAAAAGATAAGCTAAAAGAAGTGGCCACCGGTGTAAAAAACACCTACGAGACCCATGAGGATTTGAAAAATCTCCAAAACACCTATACACCACCTCAAAGCTACCAAAATACGCCTCAAACTCCTAATATTTTTGGTGGGTTTTCTTTTATGGATATGCTTGGTATGATGGCGATGGGCTCTTTGATGGGCTCTATTTTTACCGGTGGACTTGGATCTGGCCCTACCATTATAAACAACAATTACGAAGAAACGAATCAAGATATATCTCAGGATATTCCTCAAGATACGCCAGACCAAGGGATAGATTTTGCAGGTGGTGATGATTGGTCAAACGATATAGATACATCAGATAATAATTCCTGGGAATAAAATATGGCTATTTTATATCATAATACGAAATCAAACTCAGACATCATAGCCATAAATATATTCATAGAATACCAAGAAAACATAAGAGGTCTTACAAACCTTACCACATCCATGCTTGGTAAAAAAACCACATCAAAATCTTCAAACGATATCAACGAAGTATTTGAATCCGTAGGCGGATTTTTAAGATTTAAAACTTATTCTGATTTTATAAATGTAGCCATTACCACAAAAAAACATAAACTCAAAGAATCTGTAGATACCATTTTGGATGTTTTATTAAACCCAGTTTTTGAACAAGAGGCTTTGGATGTAGAAAAAACTCATGTGCTATCTATTTTAAAATCCAGAAAAGAAAGACCACACGATTTTGCTTTCGATAACTTACGAAAAATTCTTTTTAAGGATACTCCTTATGAGATATCCAGTTTAGGCATAGAAGAAATTGTAAGCAAGATATCTTTAGAAGATATAAATAAAAATATAAAAGGTATACTAAACAACGATTTTATAATAAGTATTGTAGGAGACGAGTTAGAAGATGAGTTAAGTCTATTAAAACCCATTGAAAATATTTTTTCTAAAAGCCAAAAACTAAAACCATTTTATTGCAAACCTATAGATAGAAATGAAAGGTTTGATATACCAAGAGGCGGGGCTCAAGCTACTATCATGTGCGGATATGACTGCCCTTTTCCAACTGATAAAAATAAGTATTTTGCTTTTAATATATTAAATACTATTCTAGGAAATGGAATGAGCTCTATTTTGTTTAAGATATTAAGAGAAGAAAAGGGATACGCTTATGCGGTAAATAGCTCTATATCTTCAAACATATACTGCTCCAAGATGATAGCCTATATAGGTACTTCCATAGAAAAGGCAGAGGATGCATTTAAGGATTTAGTGGATATTATAGGGAACCTTAAGATAGACAATGATGATATAGAATTTGCCAAAAGAAAGCTTATCGGAAATTTCTCGCTTGAGCATCAGACAAGATTTAGTAAATCTTATACGATGGGATATTATAAACTCGTAGGGCTTGGTGAAGATGCATTTTTTAATTATAGTGATATAATAAATCTCATAAAAAAAGAGGATGTGGAAGAGGTTTACGATAAGTATGTAAAAAATCATAAATGTGTAGTGGTTAAATAATGAAAAAAGACTCGAGGATATATAAATATATAAAATCTGTTATTACAAACAAAAAATACCTGACCACCGAAGATATTATGCTAATGCTTGAAAAGTACTATCATCTTCCTATAAAGATACCAGGAGTATTTTATAAATACAAAAAATTGATAAAAGACATAAGAGCTGAGGTTTACAAAGAAAGAAGAAAGAATAAAATTAAAAATAGCGAAAACGGAAGGATTGAAGATGAAAGAGTATGACATAATTATATTTGGAGCAGGTTCTGGCGGATACGAGGCAATGCTTCATGCCAGAAAATACGGCATGTCTGTGGCTATGATAGACATATCTGAGAAAACTATAGGGGGTAATTGCCTAAACAGAGGCTGTATTCCTTCAAAATATATGCGTTTTGGTGCTAAACTCATGGAGCATCTAAGTAGAGGCATAAGATACGGCATTAAAAACCACTCTTTTGAGATAGATTGGCCCTCTTTTAAGGAGAATAGAGACAACACTGTAACCGAGATAAGAGATAGTTTTAAAGCCTATGCTAAAAGCCTGAAAGTGGACATATATTATGGAAAAGGACGTTTCAAAGACAACCATACGATAGAGACTACCAAAGGAGATATTATAAAAGGAAAATACATACTTCTTTCTACAGGTTCCTCTGTTTCGGGGATTTTAAAATACGACAAAACTACATTTAAAATATACAACACCGATACCATCTGGGGACTTACAGAAAAACCAAAATCAATACTCATAGTAGGAGCCGGAATTGTAGGCGTAGAGTTTGCCTACATATTTAAAATGTATGATATAGATGCATACCTTGTGGATATTTCAAAACGCATCATTCCAAGCGAATCCCAAGACAGCGCCTCTTATCTTAGTAAAAAGCTCAAAAATTTAGGAGTGAAAATATACACCCCAAATACTATAGAAAAGCTTGTAATAGAAGATGGCGTAAGAAAAGCTATTTTAAAGGATGGTACCATAATAGAACACGATATTATCTTGGAAGCGGTGGGAAGAGTCCCAAATACAAAAGATATAGGTATAGAAAACACAGACATAGAGCTCACTGAAAAAGGCTTTGTGAAAATAGATGAGTATGCAAAAACATCAGTAAATCATATATATGCTTGCGGAGATATTACATCACCTTTGATGCTTGCTCACAAGTCTATGTACGAAGGAAGAACTGCCATAGCCCATATAAACAACGATGCAGAAAAACTCGATTATAAAATAGTGCCAAGAATTATATATTCAGCTCACGAGATAGCGTCTTTTGGTGTAAACATAGACCAAGCGGAAGATATGGAATTAGACTACGAGGTTGGCACCACTTCTTTTGCCAAAAATCCAAAGGCTATGATAGATGATGAACCAGAAGGTTATGCAAAGATAATATACGATGCCGATACCAAAGAGATACTTGGAGCGGAAGTGTTAGGGCCAGAGGCAGGTGAACTCATACATCAGATAGTACATGTGGTAAAAGCTGGCAAAAGAGTGGATTTTCTATCAAGGTGTATGTATACTCACCCTTCTTTATCAGAAACGCTTATATTAGCTGCTCAAAAACATTAAAACGGAGGTTTTTATGGAAAAAATTGAAAAAGATTGGATTAAAAACGGCAAGGGCATATCAAAGGTGTTTTATTTTGAAAAATGGGACGATATCACAGAATTTTTGCTGCTTTTAACAAAAACAATAAAAGATCTTGACCATCATCCAGATATTGTCTTTAGCACATCAAGTAAAAGCGTCATGGTGATTCTTACCACACATTCAGCCGGCGAATTATCAGAAAAAGATATCACTTTTGCCAAAATATTGGATGAGTTTTATGATAAGCTAAATATTTAATGACTAAAAAAGAGACTTTTATATACTTAGGGCTTTCTTTTTATTTTTTCTTTCTGGGAAACTCAATTCTGTCTATCACGTCCCCGGATGAAGGGAGAAATCTATATGCTGCAGTTCATATGCTTTATACAGAAGATTTTCTCACTCCTATATACAATTGTCATTTTAGATTTGAAAAACCTCCCCTTTTATACTGGATAAGCGATGCGCTCTTTTTAATATTTGGAATCCACACATGGCTTGCAAGGGCACTGTCTGGGATAAGCGCCACAATAATGGGTATTTTTACTTATAAAATAGCAAAGGATATATATAATGTGGAAAATCCTTTTTTTGCTCCTTTGATACTTTTTACCATCACCCATCTTTATATAGAGTCAAGGGCTTATGTGCCGGAGATGCTCCTTACGATGTTTGAGATAATATCCATATACTACTTTTTAAAAGATAGGATAAGCTTAGGGTATATCTTTATGGGACTTGCCACACTCACAAAAGGCCCCGTGGGGACTGCTGTAGTGCTTATAGTCATCATATCTTTAAAAAGGAATATAAATTATACAAAAAGGCTATTAAGCCTAAAAGGTATGGTATTTTACACACTTATTGGGTGGAGCTGGTACTCTTACATGGTGTATAAATACGGATTTTACTACATATACAAATTTTTTATAAGAAACAATATAGATGTATATACCGGACAAAAAAACATTCACCTCTATCCGTTTTATTATTATTTTATTGTCCTATTTATAGCCCTTATCCTGTGGGTTCCTTGGTTTTATACGCTTTTAAAAAAATATCTAAAAGACAAATCAAAAACTACTACAGATATGCTAATATGGTCTGCAATAGTGCTTTTATTTTTCACACTATCTAAAAACAAACTTCATCATTATATAATAAGTATCTATGTACCCATCGCTATTTTTATATCAATGTACGCTTCTAAAAAGCTTATAAAACTAAACCTTGTGTTATCCTCCATCCTCCTTTTTGGGCTTTTCATAGGAGCTTATTACTATGAATCTCTAAGGTTTGTGCCAAAAGCTATACCTATATTAAAAGCTCATAAACTCCCTGTTTATTTTGACGACGGGCATCTATCAGCCATCGTATATTATCTAAACGAATGTATAGACGATTTGCCTATTTACACACCAAAACGCTTTTTCGTAATCTCTAAAAACTCGCCTCAAAATATGAAAAATTATAAGCTAATCACTTCTGGTATAGAGTTCGGTGGAAAGTATTATTTGTATTATAAATAAAATCATATGCATTAAAAAACTTTTATGTTAAAATGCTAAATAAGCGGTAATAGCTCAGTTGGTAGAGCGGCTGCTTCCCAAGCAGCAGGTTGCGGGTTCGAGTCCCGTTTACCGCTCTTATAATGAATATATGTCTATTTTGTTTTCGTATATGGCTTTTCCTACCACCACACCATTTACTATATCTTTTAACTTTATCACATCCTCTATAGAAGCTACGCCTCCAGAGGCTATGATGGGTTTGTCAGTACATGTTTTAAAAAGCTTATAGGGTCTTTCATCCACACCCTTTAGTGTACCATCCACATTTATATTGGTATATAGATAGGCATTTATGGGTTTACAGTCATATATATGAGCTAAATCACAAGGGGTTAAAGAAGATTCTTCTTTCCAGCCCCCTATGGCTACTCTGTCATTTTTTGCGTCCACTCCAAGTATTATTTTGTTTTTGTATAATTCTAAAAGCTCCAAAAAGTTATCTTTATCTTTAACAGCCATCGTACCTATTATGATATAGTCTATCCCTATATCAAAAAGAGATTTGGCTATCTCTATACTTCTAATACCACCTCCAAGCTCTATCTCAGAATCGCCTTTGTAATTTATCATATTCTCAAAAAGTTTTAGGTTTTTAGGAATACCCTTATCTGCTCCGTCTAAATCCACTATATGAATACGCCTAAATCCAAGCTCTACGAATAACTTAAATTGCTCTATAGGATCTTTTTGATAAACTTTCAAGCGTTCAAACTCGCCCTCGGTTAGACGAACTACTTTTCCCTCTTTTATATCTATAGCAGGAATTATAAAATCTTTCATAATAAGTCTATGGCTTTTTTGAGTTTTTCAAGAGTGGTGTCTATAATATCTTTTGTGTGAGCTGTTGATAAAAACCATGCTTCAAACTGAGAAGGCGGCATCAAAACACCTTGGTCTAAGGCATTCCTAAAGAATTTCCCAAAAAGCTCGGTGTCCGATGTTTTTGCGCTTTTAAAATCTATAACCTCTTTATCGGTAAAAAATACTGTAAACATAGAGGCTATTTCATTTATTCTGTGAGGAATGCCATTTTCTTTTAGCATATTGGATAAGCTTGATGTAAGATAAAGTCTCAACTCTGAAAGCACATCATATATGCTAATATCGGATAGAAGCGTTTTGACGATAGCTATACCAGAAGCTACAGATACGGGATTTCCGGATAAAGTCCCAGCTTGATATATAGGGCCTTCCGGAGCTACCTTTTCCATGATGTAATTTTTAGCTCCGTATGCTCCTATGGGCATACCTCCACCTATGATTTTCCCATAACACACTATATCTGGGTTTATACCAAAATACTCCGCTGCACCCCCATAAGCTAATCTAAACCCGGTAATTACTTCATCGAATATAAGAAGAGCGTCGTTTTTCTTTGTGATATCTCTTAATTTTCTAAGCCAAGATTCCTTTGGTAATACCACTCCCATGTTTCCTGCCACTGGTTCTACCAATACGGCAGCTATGTCGTTTTTATACTTTGAAAACACTTCTTCAAGGGCCTTCTCATCGTTGTAATCGAGGACTATGGTGAAAGATGCAAACTCCTTTGGAATACCAGGAGTCCCTGGGATACCCAATGTTGCCACGCCAGACCCAGCCCCCACCAAAACACTATCGCTAAACCCATGATAACAGCCGTCAAACTTTAGAATGTATGGCTTGCCAGTAATTCCTCTTGCAAGTTTTATAGCAGACATCACCGCCTCGGTACCGCTGGATACAAACCTTATCTTATCTATCACTTTTGAAGCTTTCACAATAAGCTCAGAGAGTTCTATCTCATATAAATTTGTAATGCCAAAAGACGAGCCTTTATCAAGAGCTTCCAGAATCTTGGAAACCATAACATCATGTCTATGTCCTAAGATAAGTGGCCCAAATGATAGCATATAATCTACATAGGTTTTTCCTTCTATATCTTCTATAAAAGCCCCAAAACCCCTATTAACTACAATAGGCTCAGCTTTCACGGACTTAAACGCTCTAACTGGTGACGATACACCACCTGGCATATACCTTTTTGCAATCTCAAAAGCTTCTTTGTTAGTCATGGATATATTATAGCATTGAAAATAGGTATTAAATATAAGTTATTGCAAATCTATACTTAATTGCCCTATTTACATTGTGCTATAATAAAACTTATGAGCCGTGGCAGACTTGTAGATCGTGGCAGGCTTGTGGCGAAAAACAGCGAAACCACAGATAAATTTGAGCAAAAATTGTGGGAAGCTGCGGATAAGCTTAGGAAAAATATTGATGCTGCTGAATATAAACATGTGGTTTTAGGACTCATATTTTTGAGATATATTTCCGAATCTTTTGAAGAGTTATATGAAAAGCTCAAAAAAGTGAAGGAGAATATGCCGGAGCTGATCCTGAGGATAGAGACGAATACAAGGCTGAAAACGTTTTTTATGTTCCAGCCGAGGCAAGATGGAGTTATTTAAAAGCCAATGCTAAAAATCCAGAGATTGGCAAAATAATTGACAAAGCAATGGAACTTATAGAAAAAGAAAATTCGTCATTAAAAGGAGTCTTACCAAAAGTCTATGCAAGAGGTAATATCGATCCTATTAGTCTTGGTGGATTGATTGACCTTTTTAGTAATATTACAATTGATGATGTTAAAGAAAAAACTTCGGACATTTTAGGTCATGTTTTTGAGTACTTTTTAGGAGAATTTGCCTTAGCTGAAGGTAAAAAAGGTGGACAATTCTACACTCCAAGAAGTGTTGTTGAGCTTTTGGTTGAAATGCTTGAGCCGTATAAAGGAAGAGTTTTTGACCCCTGCTGTGGAAGTGGAGGTATGTTTGTCCAATCTGAAAAGTTTGTATTAGCTCATCAAGGAAAGATAAACGACATCTCTATTTATGGGCAAGAAAGCAACCAAACAACATGGCGTCTTTGCAAAATGAACCTTGCTATAAGAGGTATTGATAACTCACAGGTAAAGTGGAATCCGGAAGGCTCTTTTTTAAATGATGCCCATAAAGACCTAAAAGCAGATTTTGTTATAGCGAATCCGCCTTTTAATGATAGTGATTGGAATGGAGAATACCTTAGAAACGATGTGAGGTGGAAATATGGTGTACCGCCTGTTGGCAATGCAAACTATGCTTGGATACAGCACTTTATTTTTCATCTTGCACCTCATGGTAAAGCCGGATTTGTATTGGCAAAATGGGCGCTAACAACAAAACAAAAATATGAATACGAAATAAGAAAAAATATGATTGAAGACAATATTATAGACTGCATCGTAAACCTTCCATCAAAGCTATTTTTAAATACTCAGATACCAGCTTCACTTTGGTTTATCAGAAGAGGTAAAACCACAAGAAAGTGCCAAATTCTATTTATTGATGCAAGGGACATGGGAGAACTCATAAATAGAAGACAAAGGATTTTAACAGCAGAAGATATTAAGAAAATAGCTGATACATACTACAAATGGCAAAAAGAAGATGAAGACTATAAAGACATAAAGGGCTTTTGTAAATCAGCAACGATAGAAGAAGTAAGAGGGCTTGATTATGTGCTGACACCAGGCAGATATGTAGAGCTTCCAGACGAAGAAGACGATTTTGATTTTGAGGAAAGGTTTAATAAGTTAAAAGCCGAATTTTTAGAGCAATTAAAAGAAGAAAACAGGTTAAACAAACTTATATTGAAAAACTTAGATAGTAGATAGGGTTAGGATTGGAGATGGAGAAAATTATGAATAATAAGAAAAGAAACCCTATTCAACACTTTAAAAAGCATCTTTTAATAAGCTTTACATCTTATAAGGAATAGAGATGAAATTAGACAATATTATCAAGCAACCTGAGGGTAGAAAGCTTGAATTTAAAGAAGCTTTGCCAGATAAATCTGATTTGTGTAAAACTGTGGTATCTTTTGCCAATGATGCTGGTGGTGAGATTTATATAGGTATAAAAAACAATCCAAGAGAAATAGTGGGCTTATCAGAAGAAGAATTATTAAAGATGGAAGAAATGATAAGCAATATTATCCATGATAACTGCCATCCTCTTATCATACCTGAGATTTTCTTTGTAAATCACGACGGAAAATATGTGTTAGTAATTAAAATCTATAAAGGAAATAACCCGCCATATTTTATTAAAAATAAAGGAAAAGAAAACGGGATTTATATAAGAGTTGGGTCTTCAAATCGGCTTGCTGATAAAGATATTATCGAGGAATTGGAGAGGCAAAAACAAGGAAAGTCCTTTGATTCATTGCCTGTTTACTTGAAAACTGTTGATGAGTTAAATATTTCTCTTTTTGCCAATCAATTTGAAGAGATTACAGGAGAAAAGCTTACCAAAACCGTCTTAAATAAATTAAATTTGGCTTTTAAAGATCAAAATAAACAATTTCCCACAAATGCTCTAATATTATTATCAAACGATGAGATTAGAAATAAGCTTTTCCCATATGCAAAAATTGAATGCGCAAGATTTAAAGGAACAATCCCAGGGGATTTCATCGACCAGAAAACTATTGATGAGCCTCTAAGTTTTCAACCAGAAGAAGCTTATAAGTTTGTTTTAAGACATATTTCTCAAGACTCACTTTATGAAGGAGTTTATAGAAAAGACAGATGGGAGTATCCGATAATCGCGATTCGTGAGGTTATAAGAAATGCTGTGATTCATAGAGATTATTCTTTGAGTGGTAAAGATATTAAAATTGCCATATTTGATGATAAAATTGAAATCACAAGTCCCGGCAAACTAATGCCCACCATTGATTTTAGCGACATGGAGTCCGGCCAATCCGATATAAGAAACAAAGTACTTGCTTTTGTATTTAAAAAGTTTGGAATCATAGAACAATGGGGAAATGGATTAAGATTAATAGCTGAAGAACTGAGAAAGTATCCAGAGATAAAATTTGAATGGAGTGAACCAGGAATTGCATTTAGAGCTATATTTAAAAAATTAAATTACAATCCGGAAACCAAAAAAACCGTTTTAATGGAATCTACGACCGATTACGACCGATTACGACCGATTACGACCGATTACGACCGATTATTTACCGAAGAAAAGAAAATATTACTATTCTTATTAGATAGCGGAAAAATCTTCAAAAAAGATGCTATGCAATTAATAGGTGCTAAGGAAACCAAAACAAAAGAAATACTGAATAATTTAATTGAAAAAAATCTTATAATAAGAAAAGGTAAAGGAAGAGGTACATATTATGTTTTGAGAGCCAAGCAGGAGAAAAAAAATGAGTGAAAAACTGCCAAATGTATGGAAAAAAGTTAAGTTGTGGAAGATAGCAAATAGGATAACGTCCAGAGGAACACCATCTGCAACGAAATCTGAATATTACAACTTAAACATGTCTTGGCTTAATAGGAAAGCAATAAAAACTGAAAAACTTAGATAGGGTTGGACATGAAGAATAGAGGTGAAGAACAGCTGGTTATTTTCCAAGATAAAGATGAAAAGGTAGAGGTATGGCTAAGAGAGGAGACAATTTGGCTTAGCCTTA
>CAZDZN010000028.1:11739-17947 GCA_964509905.1 uncultured Aquificaceae bacterium | reverse complement strand
TGGTAAAAGCCACTTTACCAAGGGATTTTTGCGTAATCTTTTAGAAAAACATGATATACAGCTTTTTATAATGGATCCTCACGGTGAATATCTTGAAGCTTTAAAAGATTTCAAAGATAAAGACCAGTTAGAACATATACAGTTTCAAGATACGATATTTTTAGTGGATCCAGAAGAGATGATAGAACTTTTAAAAGACGCTGGATATGGGAACATTGTCAGTGGTAATTCTAGCATAGCTAATGAAAATAGAGCCGCCATATCAAAAGCCATAAAACCTTATCTTAACGAAGGAGAATCAAATTTGATAAACCTATTGAAAAAGCTAAAAGTTAAAGAAGATGGAAAAGATAAAACTAATAAAAATAATGAAGAAAATAAAAAGCAAAGTACAATAACCACTAACGAGATAAATGATAATGAGATAATAAAATCTTTAGAAAAAATATATGGTCAAAAGCAGTTATCAAATCAAGACGAAATAAGAAAACTTATATTAAAAGCTTTGAAAAGTACAAAAAGGATTATATTGTGTGATTTTAAAAGTATAACTCATCCAAGTTCTAGAACAAATATAGCTGGACTTATAATGCAAGAAATATTTAACCAAAACAAAGATAATCCACGAGATAGATTGATAGTGCTAGAAGAGGCTCACAACTTTGCCCCGGAGAGAGGTTATGGAGATTCTAGTTCTGGGTCTGATAATTTATCACTTAGACTTACTAGAAAAATAGCTTCAGAGGGAAGAAAGTTTAGATTAGGGCTTTTGGCTATAACCCAAAGACCAGCCCAAATAAGTAAATATGTGTTATCTCAGCTAAACACTCAGGCTCTTTTTAGGACCATAAACAGCGCAGATTTAGAAGTTATGGCATCTTTAATAGAGCATGCTAATCAAGAGATTATTCAGCTGCTCCCATCCCTTACCACCGGAATGTGCATAGTAAGTGGTGTTGGTGTTTCTTTTCCATTGTTTATAGAAGGTAGAGAATAAAATTGCTAAATATTTACAATTACATATCTATATGATACAGTTTCACAATTTATTATGATTGCAAAGTTTTAGTGTGCGTAAATTTGTTTAATACATATTGTTATAGTGTAATTATAAGAATAGACTTATAAAATGTGCTATAATTTTTTTATGTGTGAAATGTTGCATAATGATTTGGTAGGGCTATGGAAATAAGAAAGAGAATAGATGAAGAGCCATTTAAGATATTTGCAAGTGGTTTGTCGAATAATGGATATGATAATATAGGTGGTATATTTTATGGAAGTGACGATGAGTATAATGCTCTGATTGCAGAATTTTTATTTAATATTAGAAACACTATTGATGATACCCTTAGGGCTATAAAAAAAGGCGATAAAAAATCGATATTAAGCAAGAATAAAGCTCTTTACGAGATATATAAAGATTTTGAAGACTTTATAAAGAAGAATAAAGTTGATGTGAACCGATACAAAGGCGAGTTTAAAGGTATCAAACTCAGAATCTTAGACACTATAAGTTTTAAACACGGGGAACTACCAAGATTTAGATTTACTAACAGCAATGAAGACAAAATTATTCATATACATTCTGGAAAGTTGAAGAAAAACGTAAGCCATGTATCCAAAGAGGACTTAGACACCTTAATTTTCATAAAGCTAGGGAATGTAATAGGAAAACTAGATTACGGTAAAGCTGTAAGAAACTTATCTGATTTACCAGAAGGAAAATATCCACTGGCTAAGATAATAACTAGAACTTACATAGTAGAAAAACTTTTAGAAACTATCGAAGAAACTATAAAGTCAATCAAGCAAGTTGATCAGAACATACAAGAGTATGTGCAATCACTATATAGATTTTTGTCAAAATGTTTAGAGGAACTAAATAAAAGGTCTCCAGAAGGTGGGTTAAAAGATGCCGCGGATTTTATAGACTTTATACAGGACAAGATTTTCCCGCTATATGTTAATTTTGACCAAAATAGCAATATTATATACATAAGTAAGTTTGGGCTTTCAGAAAAAAAAACATACCTTAGAAGAAACATTGAGCAAGATTGACGAGAGAATAAAAAACTTAGGTACAGCATTTTTAGATTTGTTAATAAAAAAGATTCAAGAAGATGCTGGTATAACTATAAAGAGCTTATTATCATACACTAGAATATCTAAGGGTGATAAAGTAGGTAATAGAAATTCATTTCTAACTAAGTTGGGGAATTTGGTAAAGCAAACGATTTTCCAAATAAGCTCTAGTGGAATGCAAAACTTTTTCTTAGGCTATGATAGTAAAAAATACGAAATGAGTTATGGAGTGTACGACGTACCAGCGTCCAACATACACGTTAGATTTTTGTACGAGGATGGATTTTTTGCTAATGAAGCTGAAAAGCATAAGTTAGAACAAGCTTTTAAAGACACAGCTACTTTATATACGAGTTCGAGTGAAGTAAAACTTGATTCTTATAGCTTAAAGGATATTTTTGGGGAAGAGCTTTATAATAGAATAAAAGAACATTTGCTAAAACCTGAGTCAGACAAACCAAAACCAGACGGAACTATATCGTTATTTTTCTTAATGGCTACAATGTCCTTAGTCTCTTTATCTTACAAATATGCAATTGAAAGAAACAGTATTATAAGCTTTGTGTTTTGTTTAGAGAACGATAACTATCCTATATGGGATGTTGTGAGACACATGTATAAATTGTTGGGAATTCCTGTGCAGACATTTACTAAAAACGTATTAAAAAAGATCGTCAGAAAGGAAAACTCTTTCAAGTTCCAAGATTTTTCCACGAAAAAGAATATTTCTATCAGTCTTTTCAAAAATTCTAAGTTTTTCAGTACTTCTATAAAGAAACTAGAAGGAAGTATTCCTAAGGATTATCTCAACGTGGTCTTTGTTATAGAAGAGAAATATTCAAGAGTTTTTACTAGAAAAAATGCTTATTACGAGATGCAAAACAATGGGGATTCTAATGGGATTAGCCACTCTATACTCCATTTATACAGGGCGGTTCTCCAAAAAGATGACAAAGCTCCCAATGTGCTGAAAGTGAGCATACAAGCAGATATTCCATTATCATATTTACATCAAGATCCTAATGAATCTTTAGATGTTGTAAAAAAGAAGATAGAAAGAATGATTGAGAATAGCAAGAAAAATGATAACGTAATTGCTTTCATAAGTACTAATAGAGATAGCTCTATAGGTGACATAAAAACTTATATAGAGATTGATGAGAGCTCTAATAAATTTAACAAAGCATCTTTTGTTTTGCTTGAATACTTTATTTTACCTTTGCCAAATCTTAGCTCTGTTAGAAAATTAGATAAAGGCTACATAGTGGACAATAGTGTTATGAAAGAAGTTCCTCTAAAGTCCGAGTTTAAAGTATTTGAACGCTTACATGAACTCATTGGGATAAAACCAGTTAAGGCTATAAGCCGGAGTGATGATTTCTTGCAAAGCTCTAACTTGCACATGTTTGGCTTTTCTGATGAATTAGGCTTCGAAATCAAAGAGATGTTTGTTTATGCCTTGTTGGGATTGTCTGGGTATTTCAGTGAAAGCAGTCAATATGCCTATAAGTCCTTTGATTTTTTTAAGAAAATCGGAGAAAAGTATAACATTGCTAGAAATAACATTAATTACAGGTTTTCGTTTTTTTCCATAATTCCGGAGCTTTTATACCAACAACAAAAGCTTTTAAGCAACTATTTAAATAAGAGCGATTCTCCATGACAATTAGCAGTTTTAGCAATTTACAAGAGCTGTTAAAATTTGCAGGTTTTATGTATGAGTATAGCTTTAAAAAGGCTTTTCTAGAGCGATTTGGCACCTCTCGAATTCAGAGAATTAAAGAAGATATCGTCATCAAGTACGAAGATAATACAAACCTTTTGGAGGTATTTAATTTAATAGACAACAAGTTAAACTTGCAAGACTTTGCGGACTTTTACCCTTCGGAATCTGATAGCATAATGAACTCGCTTTTCTTTGTTTCATATACCGGATACATTCAGGGATATGTTTATGCATCACACATAAAAGAGCCTACCGAATTAATAAAGTGGGATATTGGGGAAAGTGGTTCTGCAGGTTCTTTTACAAATGCAGATTTAATATTTATATTAGATAAAACTCTGCATGTGATTGATTTTAAGTTGAGTGGGGCATTAAAGATTTTCGATACTTTAATATCAGGTGAAATCACTCTGCCAATTAGGACTGCCGGTTCCGCTGTAGGTATAATGGTGGCTAGCAATTACTTTGACGACTTTTGTAATCAAATAATTGAAATAGAACATAAAATAAAGAAGATAAAGGCGCTTGAGTTAAAAAGCTATTTACAGGTATTGTCATACGCTTCTGATTACTTGGTAAACTATCCTGAGTATGTAAAAGAAGATAAAATAAATCAAGTTTACTTAGGCATATTCTATCCTTTAACAGAATCTTTAAACCTCAGCTTTAAATTAAGGAAAGATGTACCTGCCCAAATATATGAAAGAATAAAAAGTATATATCAAAGCAATTATGCTAGTTTATCATTTACTCATGAAATACTCTCGGAGCCTAACGAAACTGCCGCAAAAGAAAATATCGATCTTTTAAAAGAAGAAGTTCGCAAAAAATTGTCTGAAACAGAAGAGGAGATGAGAAATATAGAAAATAATGAAGATTACTTTATAGTAGATAATATAAAGATAGTCAGAGATGATATAAAAGAAAAAATGGAGCTTGAATGGGATAAAATAAATAGAAAAATTTTAGTCTTATTACATTCAGCTGGAGCTGGGAAAACCACAACAATTCTGAATAAGATAATTGCACAGGCAAAAGCAGATCAAAATAGCATAAATTTAGCACTTTATTTTAGCCCTAGGAAGAAAATAATTCAGCAAATTAGAGATAGATTTAAAAAAATAATCGGTAAAGATATACATTTTGAAATAATAGACTCAGAAGAAATAGAAGAGACTGCTTCTAATCCCCAATGGAAATACAAGCAGGACAAATTGGGCACAAAGCCTATATCAAATATACGCAATAGGGGAAAGGTGAAAAAAAGTTTAGAAGATGTAGAGAGAATAATCTTAGAAAAAAATGAGAAAAACTTTCTATTAACTCTCACGTCTCAATCTCTTGTGTCTTTGAAGGGTAATAAAGCCAAAACACATACTATAGCTCATATAAAGTCTTTTTTAGATAATTTAGACTTAGGAGATAAAAAGTTAAACCTTTATTTTATAGTGGACGAATTTTTAGGTTCAGAGAACGGTATAGATTTATTGGTAAAAGCTACAGATCTTATAAATTTTATAGATAAAAACGAAAAATTTAAAAACATATACACTAGATTTTTCTTTTTAGATGCCAACGGCTGTTCAGCATCAATTATCAGAGAAATGTATAACCACTACGAAAGAATAAAGGCAATCCCTCCATCTATAATAATTACCAAATTCAAGAATTCTGAAGAATACTTAATCAATGGCGTTAAAATCAAGTCTTATACAAAGCTTGGATATCCATTGAGAAACAATAAAATAAAAGTAAAGAAAAAATTTTTGGTTAATTTCTTTGAAAATGAGAATAAATTTAAAGATGATAAAATGCAAATAGCAAATATCGTAAATTACATAAAAGAAATATTGTCAAAAAATAAGGGTGTCTTGGTCTTTGTACAAGACAAACACAAGATAGACACAATAAAAACAACTTTAGAAAAAGAAAATGAATCTAAGTGTATTTTATCAATTACAGCCTTAGAGCAAGATGAAAAAGTGATGGAGGTTGATAAAGCTGACGTATTGTTATGTACTTCTTCCATATCAAGAGGTATTGACATTAAGAATCCTAACATGAAACATATAGTTGCAATAATTAACTCCTTTGGACTAGAAAGCTATCTAGTAGAGCTAATTCAGGTTATATCAAGGTTAAGAGGAAGCGATGAAGTGGAAAGTACTGAAAAGACTATACATCTTTTATATGACATTCAATTATCCAATACATTTCCAAATGAAAAAAGATACATACAGATTTTGAAAGAGATTTATAGTGAAGAATTTTTAGAAAGCTTAAGTGCTAACATAGCTAAGGAAGAGACCGATCTATACATCAATCAGAGCGTAATATCCTTAGATAGAGTAATATCAAGGATTATACAAGCTTTTCTTAAGACACCTAAAGAAGATG
>CAZDZN010000028.1:2594-11729 GCA_964509905.1 uncultured Aquificaceae bacterium | reverse complement strand
ATTTGTCCCTGTGCCTATGCAAACTGACAAAGAATTTCAACCTACCATATTGGAAGAGGTAAGAAAATTTGTGGATACAGCAAATAGTCTTAGCAAAATTGACAAATATAAAAATAGGCTTTCATTTATATTGCAAGAGTTTAAAGATAAAATCTCCATATACACTTTAGATGCTACAGATATTCAAACCTTAGTAAAAGAGCAAAGGATATCAGATCTAATAATGCCCTATATGGTTATATCAAGCGGTAATTCTAAAATATGGAACAACTTAACTTACAATGACCTTCAATCAATAGAATATTCATTAAATAACCTAATAAATAATCCAGAGTTTTCAAAAGATAAAAACTTAATAGAGCTTAAAAAGATATTTGATAACTTAAAAGCTATTTTCATGGATAATTCTTACAACAGTATATATGATAGAGAATTTGTTTTATTCTTACCTTTATATATATTCGTTCTTAGGAAGTTTATAAAATCTAAAAAACTAGTCAGATTTTCCGCTACAATAAACAGGAATACCTTGCGGATATTTAATCTAAGAGGGTTGTACAGCTCCGAAATAACCAATGATAAAGACATTAAATTTAATAAGATAATAGCTATACCCATAGATGGAATGACCATGAATAGCGAAAGGAAGATTCCATTTTCCGAGTTCCCCAAATTATCTACAATATTAATTAATGAGTTGAGTAAATAAGTAATAAGTGCGAAACAATTAAAAATGTTGCAATATTTTAAGATTTAGATTAAGGCTAACCCCAATTTTTGTTTGGAAATTATTCTAAAATCTTTAATATTTTATAACAACTGAAACACAAAATTAAAATTCCAGTATTTTTAGGTAAATTTTTTTATAAAGCAGATTCAAAATAATACGCATAATTTAAATTAGTTTATTTAATAATGCTTTAAATCATAATTAAATTAGAAAGTCCGTAAATTTTACTACTCACAGAGATCCTCAAGGTCTTTAACGCTAAGTATGATTTGAGTAGTTTTTTCTTTCAAATTATGGAGTTTTGGCATAAGAGTATCTTGGCATTCTGTGTTTTCGTCATATAGGATTTCAAATTTCAAGCTTTCAACATCTCCTATTATTTCCGATAAATAGGCTTTTATATTATCTAACTCATTTAATAAAATATCTTTTATCGGTCCTTTTTCTTTTTCTTCAGTTAGTTTCGATGAAAGTTTTTCATTGTTTAAAATGGATAAAAACAAAAAAGTAATAAAATCAATAAGATCCTTTGAGTCTCTTATTCTGAAATGACCAAAGTTGTTTAGATAGACGTTGTAATCATATTTGTTAACTTTTAAAATATGAAGATTTTTTCTTATAATCTCTAAATAGTCTGAAAGATTATAATCTTTAAAAATCTCCGTTAATATATACATTCCTTCTTCTTTTTCAAATTCTTTTTCTTTTAGCTTCTCTAAAACATTCTCATTTTTAAAGTAATCCAAAGCTTCTATAGAATCTCTTGAACTTGATAAGTTAATGTAAGAGTAATCTCTTGAACCTGATAAGTCGCGATAAGAGGTGTAAAGCTTATAGTAAATTATTTTTGATACATTATAATCTACTTCGTAAGGATAATCTTTATGACGCTCTGCTGTGCTAAGATCGAAAAGGTAGTTTTTTATAGATTCAAAATCTTTGAAATACTCATTACGAATCGATGTCAATTCGCTCCCTTTTATTACGTTTACTTCTTCTACATTAAATTCTTCTAATATCTCTAAAAAATTTATTAAATCTTTTATGCTAATAGGTGACGTGATAAAATTTGCCCTAGAAAAGTCAATACCGTTTACAATCACTTCTGGACTGTAAACTACATGTTGCCAACCTTTTGGCAATACGAACTTGCTTAATTTAAGTTTGTAAAACCTATAAACGTCTTCGTAAGTACTCCTTTTAGCCATTTTTACCTCTTTAAATATTTTACTCCATAACGTCTGTTAGTATCAATTGATTTGTATTAGCTATCAAATCACAAGCTTCAGCTTTCTTTAAAGTTATGAGATAAAAAATCTTTACCATTATCATCTTATCAGCCTTCACTATTCGTTTCCTTAAATCAGTCCATTCAATTTTGATTGCGATCTTCTTGTATATCGTATCAATTGGTATTGACAAATTAAAAATTTTGTACTATACTATTCTTTAAGGAGGTTTTGATTATGAAAATAGATTTTTCAATGGAGCATGAATTTGTGCACTTTAGAGGAGTGCAGTATGTAAAATCTTCTTTGTCCGAAGAGGTTTTTATTCTCGTTGATTTTGAAAACTACGATATGATAAGAAATTTCAAGCAGGACAAGGAGCTTATCCTTAAAAATGGCTATATTGCTATTAAAGAAACGGCTTTTGAGCTTTTATCGACTATTACTATTTCTAATGTGGAGCTTCCCACTGAGAGGTTGAAGTTCTATTATGAGGAGAAGTTAGATGGATTCTTATTTTATAAGTTCAGAGATATTGTTTTGTCTTCAAATTTTATTAAAAGCTTAAATTTAGATTTTTCAGTTGACATTTTATGTAGGTTGATAGAAGATAATTTAACTATCACTGATAGTGTAGACGAAAACAAAGATAAGATTAAAGGCTCAAGTTTTAAGAAGGTCAACGTGACTAAAAAAGACAAAGTAACCAAGTATGTACCAAAGGCTGAGAGAATAAGACTTATAAAGAATAATCTTAATTACTTAGAAGACTATATTAAATCTATTGAGTATGGTAAAGGTAATACGACAGGACTTCTCGATGAAAAGGTGCTATCTGTCTTTCAATACTATAAACTTCATGAACCTACTTTATATGACGGCATAGTAAGAGCTTTAAAAAATAAAAACAAAAGTTTAATTGAAAGTTTGGTAGAAGGCATAATTTCTCTACCACTATTAGACTTTGATGAACTGATAAAACAACTGGATTTAAATGTAGTTAACAACAGATTAGAAAACGAGCTTATCTTAGACGATTACATAAAAAAAGACATAATAGCTAACTTATATAAAGTCAAGCATGGTATATCAAATAAATTTAGCCGTATAAACATATTAATCTACGGCTCTCCTGGAAAAGGGAAAACAACTTCCACTAAAATATTAGCTGACATTTTATCTTTGCCATTTGTACATATAAGTGTTCCATCACTTGATAGGGCTTTTTATCTTGTTGGATCTGATTTTAGTTACTCAACTTCTAAATATGGTCTTATTGCAGGTGGTTTGATAAACAGTAAGAACGATTTTAAAAGTGCTGTGTTTTTGTTAGACGAAGTAGATAAGGGCAGATATACTGAAGATTCAGCATTATTAGGTGCTATTTGTAATATATTGGATGCTTCTTATAACATCACAGATGTGTACCTACAAGTACCGTTGGATCTAAGCCAGTGTATATTTGTATTGACCGCAAACGACCTATCATCAATACCAGACTTCATAATAGACAGATGCTTATTAGTTGATATAGATAAGCTTTACATAAATCAAACCCCAATCATTGTTTCTTTGTTGAAAGGCGCTTTAAAGAGCACGCTAAATCTATCAGATAAAGATTTAGAGTTGTTTGATGAGAGCTTGTTTGAAGCGTTTGCCAAAAAATATCAATTTGGAAGCTTTAGAGATTTGGAAAAAGAATTTAGGGTTATACTAAATAACTTTATATTAGAATTTTTCCAAACTAAAACTCAATCTGAATTATCTCCAGAAGATCCAGGCTTTAGAGAGCTCTTTTTAAATGAGCTTAAAATCTATCTAATCACTTTTTTGAATAGATGGGATTTAAGCTTATTGAAAATTTAACTTTTAGTTATAGGAGGTGCGTTATGTTTAAGTTTTTTGGGAATTTGGTTGGCAAGAAGCAATTACCAGCATACTGTATTTACGAGTATGCTTTGGAAGTAATTGAGCGCACAGGGTTTTCCTTCGACGATGCAAGGGTAAAACTAGGCTCAGATGACAATGGATGGTATTGTGAGGTTATTGTGGAAGATGAAACCTTGGGCAAGAACTACTTAACAAAGATTTATAAAAATGACTTAGAATCAATGAGCCCTAGATACGATTTGGGTATTTTCTTACCTATGAATCTAATTGTCTTAGCAACCGCCAAAACTCTGGATTTAGTTTATTTTTACAGGTTATTTAAGTCTAATTCAAAAGGCAAACTTCAATTATCAGAGTTACCAGGGGAGATAGACCTTGATAAGTTATCTCACGATAAAGTTTCAGATATGATAGAAGGTATTTCCTCGGCATTTAATTTCAGTAAACATATTGCTGACTTTCCTACAGACTCATCCTATTTAGACAAGTTGAAGTTTTTAGCAAACAAACGCAACTATCAAGCTCTAGAGGATAAGGTGCCTGCTTTGTCAATATCTGTTGTAGATAGACTTAATTTTTATGAATTTGATTATAACTATGACTCATTCGAATATTTAGATGATTTTGATGAAAACGTTGAAGTACAGCCAAAAGATCTATATTCAAAAAGCACAAAAACTTCTAATGCAAATGCTGAAAAGACTAATAATTTACAAGACAATGAGCCTATTGTAAAAGCTGAGGATAGTAAAACTGAACAAAGGCAGATTGACAATGAACGAACTTTGCTTAAAAGCTTAGAGCAAGATTCTTGTGGATTAGACAAAGAAAAGAACTTAGAGCTTAACTACTTCTATGAGAAGTTCAAAAGTGAAGTTGACATAGATCTAGATAAAGATTATCAAGATATTGAGCAGAAGTTATTATACGATCCTAGTTTAAGAATCAATATGTTCAATGATTTTGTTAACGACAAAAATAAAGAGAATCCTAATCCTATTGTTTTACTAGCGGAATTTTATAAAAGACACAATTACCATATTTATCGAAAGTTGGTGCAACACGACAAAAGAGAATCTGCTAAATCCTTTGATAACAACTCAAGGTATAAGGAGCTATACATAGTCCAAAGTATGCTATCTTTGCCAGTAGCCTCTATGAAACCAGAAGATTTTCCAAGTGATGACGAGTTAAGGGAGCAACTTTCTGCGATAATAAGTGAAGATATCGTGGAGATGATAATAAATAAAATATGGTCGTATAAGGTTAATTTAGTAAATTTTAGGGCTTTAAATTTATTCTTGTACGGTGGTCCTGGAAAAGGAAAAACTTTCTTTGCCCAAGCTTTTGCCGAGGCTATTAAAGTAAGCTTTTACAAAATTGACTTTCCTTCCATAGAAAGCCCTTTTTATATTAGTGGTTCTAGTAAAACGTTTAGTAGTTCTGATGTTGGTTTTGTTACAAAAGCTTTGATGCATCCTTACAACAGCAAGAATGTAAAGACCACTGTTATTTTGTTTGATGAGGCGGACAAAGTTCATGGTTTTGGTAGAAGTGCAATCTATGGTGCACTTGCTACAATATTAGACCCTGACGCTCGATACATAGACCAATTCTTAGAGATACCAGTGGATATATCTGAGAGCTTCAAAGTGCTTACCGCTAACGACCAAAAAGCGGTACCAGACTACATTCAAGACCGTTGCATAAAGATTGACTTCGATAAAGTGAAAATGGATATAGGCTTTATAGCCTCAAGCTTGTTTGTCAAAATTCTATCAGACACTTTTAACTTAGATAAAGACAAGTTAAAAGAGATTGGTTTTACTATTGACTTTTTAAAGCCTATAGTGCTAAATATTGTAAAAGGTAAGGTGGGAAGCTTAAGAACGGTGAACAAGATTGTAGACCATATAATAAATATGTTTATGTCAAACTATAGAGAATCTCACAAGAATGCTTCCTCGTTAGACAAGATTAAGTTATTAGAGGAGTTCTATACTTGGCTACCAAAAAATAAATTCGATAATCTTTATGATCTTTACGCAACCGATTTTACTGACAAACGATTTAGAGTAAGTCTAATATGATGCTTTAAAATTAGGTATAAAAATTACCAAGCCCCAATAGGATTTTAAAATAAAGTGTGGAAGGGAGATGGGGCTTTGCTTTTTTAAATTCTATCTTTGGGAAAATATATAAGGCTATAGTAAATAAAAGCTTGAAACTAAGAAAAGGATCTTTGTTTGTTATACAATGGTTTGTAAAAGAGATTGAAAATTCTGATTATTTAAGAAAGAGGTTATTAAAATAAATTTTTCATCCAAGGCATAATGCTTGATATTAATTTTTGTATTAAATTTTTAAGCTTCAGAGGGTCATCGGTGAAAAGCATATCTATTATGTAGGCTGAATCAATTTTTATTTTTACATCTGTAGAATAAATTTCTATAATACTTGATAGCTTTTCAATATTTATATATTTTTTTATATCTTCATAATCTATTTTATAATCTATTTTATTGCTATTTTCTTGGTTATTTGAATTATAGTTATTGGGATCATTGGAATAACTTTTGTATTCTTGGTTATCACAGATTTTTATTTTTATTTTTGAAACCTCTGTTGAAGCTTTTTCCACAAGCTCTAAAAAGTTCTTATATTCTATTGATATTGATGTAATTTCCTGATTGTGAGACTGCTTAGAGGCGCTTTCGTTGTGAGTTTCTCCATTGTTAGCTTGATTGATAGGTAGAATAAATTTTAGCTTAGCTTCTTTATCGTGTTTTTTTTGAAACATCTCGTAATATACAAGTTGCTTTGCTATATCTTTTGCTTCACTTAGCTCTTCTTTTTTCTTAAATTTAAAATCAACTATATAGAATTCGTCATTTTTTTTATACACTATGTCTGGTCTTAATTTTATTTTATTTTTAAATATGAAGTCATAGCCTTCTTTATGATAAAAATTACCAAATAAATCTATGGCTAGTAAGTCTTCATCTATTAAGTCTATTATATTTAAAAATTCCCATATTTCATTTAGCTCTTCTTGTTGTATGTTTTCTTTGCTATTCTTGGTTTCTTCGGATTTTAAAAACCTAAAACCATTTAAAAACTTATAAAGTTCATAATAAACTTCTAAGTATTCTTGATCTCTTAGAGGAAATAGTTTGTCTATGGCTTCTAACTCTTCTTTGATATCTATTATATTGTTTTCTGTAAAATCCTGTGAAAACATATATTCTGGTAAATTGTGTTTATAAGCAAACGCTAAAGCTCTCTCTTGTATATTCTTGTCTTGCTTATCAAGAAAGATTAAGATAGAGTTCATTATGTAAGAATAAAACTCTAAAAACTCTTTAAACGGGTTTATAGTAAGCATTTTACTTTTTGTGTAAAATGGTACTATCGTGTCATTTGGAAAATATATAGGATCATCAAATAAACTATCTAAATCAAAATCATCCACGGTGTCTGAATAAAAAGATTTATATATAAAATTACTAAAGCATCCATCTTGATACTTTTCGTATAGCTTCTCTATAGATAGCAAAAAATCCAAAGAAAAGCTGTAAATATCACTTTCTTGTGGTATGGCATACTTCCCTTCTTCCTCTATTATGCCTTCTTTATCTTTATTATTAGATATTCTCTTAGTTTCTTTGTATTTTTTAAAAACCTCAAACACTCTCAATACTTTGTCAAAACCAATTTTGCTTTCTTCAGTTATTTTCTTTGATATTTCTAACTCAATCCCGTGTTCAAAAGAAAACCTTATGACATCGTAATCTGAAGGAATGCAAGTGATTTCTAAGTTGTTAATCATTGTGATTCATCTTCTGTTTGGCTATTGTTTTTCATATCTTCTATATCTCGTATCTGTGCTTCTATCTCTTGTATCTGCGCTTCTGTATTTTTTTTCTCTTCTTCTATAAAAGAAATAAAGTTGTTTACTTCTTCAATATTTGTAAAATAATATAAGATTGGATGATCTTCTATCGTTTTTTTAAAATAATTTGTGAATTCATATAGGTTTTCCAGGTTCTTATAGTTTGTTTCCAGGTTTTTCTTCAAGTTCTCTAAATTTTCTTGTCTTTTAGATTCTTCCAAATTCTTCCAATCTTCAATTTTATTAAATAATTCTTGTAAATCTATGGTATTATAATTACAATAGTGATAGTCTCTATATACTTTGTATAGTGCTTTAATGGAAGCGTCATCTATCTTTTGATCTTGATAATCATCGAAGTATAACTTGTATAATATATATTCTTGTTCTTCATTTTGCTCTTTACTATTTAGCTCTTTATTATCTTGCTTATATAGTTCATATAACTTATATAGTTCTTCGATAGGGTTATACGACATTTCAGGCTGGATTTTGCTTCGGTCGTAAGAATATGCCTTGTATAGTTTATATAATTTTTCAATTTCATTATCTTCATTATCATTTTTCTCATAATAATGTTTGAAAGTTATAAATGTTTCAGATAGTTTTTCGATAGGTAGTAAATCTTTTTTATATACATATTTTAGACATGGCCTTGAAAATCCTGCCTCGGACCCTTCATCTACACATACAATAAGTTTATTGTCTAATTTCATGATTACCTCAGCAAAAGAATCGTACACCTTTATTTTTGAACAATTGCTATAAAGTTTTTTTCCTTGGGAATATTTGATATTAGCAAAATATACGATATCATCTTTGTAATGATTAGGATGATAAATTATTTTATCTGGGCTAAAACCTTCGGGTATTCCTTCTTCGCTATCAAAGTGTGCATCTTTATAATAAATAAAAAAGCCATAGTATCTAATAAATAATCTAATTTCAGTCTTTTTATCTGAACTCTGTCCCCACCACTCAGTAGGATAAGGCCGCTCAGTATAAGCGGGAATAAATCTAACTTTCCTTAGCTCATCAATAAACTCTTGAATATTATAACCTTTATTCTTGATAATATCTTTTATAGCCATTATATCACCAAGCAATTTTTTATATTTGTCTTTATCAAGCTTAATGCTTTTTTGTTCAGCAACATCTTTTATAGGTATTATTTGGTTTATCATATCTTTTATATAATCAATCGTATTTCTTTCATGCTGATCTGTATCAGCTGGTATATCTTTATTTTCTATAAGTTCTTTTATAATCTTTATATCTTCTATATTTATACTATCTTTGTTTTGGTCGTTTTTTATAATATAAAAATTTATCTCTCTTGAATTTATCTCTCTTGAATTTATCTCTCTTGAATTTATCTCTCTTGAATTTATCTC
>CAZDZN010000028.1:0-2494 GCA_964509905.1 uncultured Aquificaceae bacterium | reverse complement strand
TCTTGATAGAATTTTATTTAAGAAAACTAAAAAATTTTTAGAGAAACTTCCATAGTCATTTATATTTTGCAAACCAATCTCTTCTTTTTCTAACGCTTGTCTATTTTTCCTAAAAATGTTGTCCCATAGATAAAAGCATAGAGAATCTCTAAGATCTTTGAAGTTTATTATTTTTATAATATCTTTAATTTTGATAGCACCTTTAATAAACCATCTGCCGATTAGTTTATCTTCTCTGCCATTTATGTAGTTATTCTTTAAAAGGAAATTATTAATGCTTTCTAATAATGTATTCTCGTCAGTTTTCCCTATACCAATATAGAAATCGTTTTCTATTTTACCGTCTTTTAATATATCTTCAATTTTTAATTCTTCATCATTGAAAAACTCAAAGAATTTAATTTTTTCAATTTCTCCAGTGTTTATGTCTTCAATTGTTTTCCCATTCCAATCTATGTATTCCCATAACCATCTTCTTTTGAAAGCACTATCTAAAAAGAATACACTCTCATCGCTTGAATTCATTGTGGCTATAAGATGAAGATTTGGGGGTAATTTTATAGATTTAATTGTTTCTTCTTCAATAGATATAACATCAGCTATTTTTGATAAATAATCATTATCGGAACCATTATTATTGTTTTTATGTGGCTTAATGTTTTTATATAGCCATTCGCCTGCAAGTGTGGGCAAATTTACAGCGTATTCTGAAATGCCATCTTCGTTCCTATCTAAAAGCAATATCAAATCTCCAAAGATAGCTGGTGCATTGCCTCTGTTTATCTCTTCTATTATTAGTGCATGGTTTTTAAAATTATTTTGATTATTTTTATATTCTATATAGCTAACATAAGCATCTTTTAAAATTCGTAAGAATGGTCCAGGTATAAACTCATATTTCACTTGGTTATCTTTTGTAATAGGTATAAGCCTGCCTACAAAATCTCCATACTTGTACTCTGGATGAAAACCTATTGTAATTGTATCTTCATTCTTTATACCCATATTTTTAAGATAATAATCCCTTATTCTATAACTCTTTCCAGCCCCGGGAGGTCCAAACAATATCTTTTGTATAACTTGCCTCATACAAAACCTCACAAATAAAATTTCACAATCCCACTATATATTATAACCCAACTTTCTAAATATTACATAAAAAATCCCTTATCATGCTATCATAATATTTTTAAATCACCATAGAAAGTACACAAACCATGATTTACAAAGATCTTGTCATAACCATGTCTGCATTTGTCATAATGTTTAGATAGGTGAATTTATTAGCAACTTTGAAAGAGTTTGAAGAGAGTTATATGGTATACTTGTAGGTCTTCAAGAAAGACATAAGTTTTAAATGACTAATATTATACAATGCTCTTATATTAAAGCTATATTTTATTTATGCATGAGTTGAATAACAAATTTACTACACTTTTAGAGGTTATGGACCAGATAAGAGAATCAACGATAGAACATATAAAACAAGAGGAGTGTTTTATTCAAGAAGCATGGATTAAAGAGATTAAAGAAGCTGTCCAAAGAGGCAAAAATAAAACCCTTGAAGATGTCATTAGCACACATGAGCATACATCTGTCTTAAACGATAAATGAGCAAACCAACTCTTTTGATAGTAGCCGGTCCTAATGGGGCTGGAAAATCTACTTTCATAGAAAACGTTTTAAAGATAAATCAAAATATGGATTATATATGTCCTTATATCTTAGCAAACCGCTTGAGAAAAAATAATATTTTCAAAAACGAATATGAAATTTACGAAGAGGCGATGAGATTAGCCAAGGAGCTAAGATATGAAAAATTGAAGGGGAAAAAAGATATTATAGTAGAAACTGTATTTTCTTCAAATGAAAAAATTGAATTCATGAAGTATGCTATTAAAAAAGAGTATAATGTCAGTCTTATTTTTATTGGAACAGAAAATATTAAGATTAATGCTGAAAGGATAAGTAAGAGAGTGCTGATGGGTGGGCATAGTGTACCAATAGAAAAAATTAAACCGAGATACTTAAAAGCCATAGAAAATCTGATATTAGCTTACAAAACAAACCTCTGTCATCAACTTTTTATAATTGATAATTCCAGCTATGTGTATCCTTACAAGCCTTATTTTTACTTTGAGAATAAAAATTTGCTTTGGGTAAACAAAGAATTAGATATCCAAGATTTTAGAATACGAAAACTGAATAGAAATATACCAGATTGGATATTTATCGTAGGGGATGCTTTAGTAGAATTAAGTAACAAAATCTCTTTAGATGAAACTTCTTCTTTTTCAATTTACAATTATCTACTCTTCTTGAGATAAAAGTATTAGTTGCTATAAATAGCCAATATATATTATAAAAAATTTATAAAATTAAAATTTCGCTTACATCTTATAAGTAAATAAGGTAAAATAGAATGTATGAATTACAGAATGTATGAAGAGAGGAATATACGAAAAGAGAAATGTATGAAAAGAGGAATGCATGA
>CAZDZN010000027.1:0-18347 GCA_964509905.1 uncultured Aquificaceae bacterium | reverse complement strand
AAAAGTAGGTCGCCCTCGGGGGTTAAATTTTTTTGGCTTTTGATGATAGTAGTTAAAATTTTAGTTTTTAAGTTATAATCTTGCAATTTCTTTGGTGATCTCTTTGGTATATTTTAGTAGGGCTATGGCTCGTTTTCTTTTTATCCCATAAAGTATTGTTAGTTGGCTTTTTGATTTTTTGAGTCATTTCAAATAGATACATAATTTATTGAAATTGTTGATGAAGTATGATTTAATATTGTTAATTATGTTTTTTCTATTTAGGGGGTGTTTATGCAACTTGACATAGCTTCTCTAGTGGAGATATTGATAGAAAATAGAGGTAGCGATATCCACGTAGTGGCTGGGGCTAAACCAGTTATTAGAGTTGATGGTAAAATAAGATTTTTGGAAGAATACGATGTGTTGAGACCTGAGGACACCCAGGTTTTAGCTTATGGTATCATGCTTGAAAAATACAAAAAGATATTTGAAGAGAAAAACGCTGTAGATTTTTCTATAGGTATACAGAATTTGGGTAGATTTAGGGTCAATGTTTTTAGGCAAAGAGATTCTATAAGTATGGTTCTTAGATATCTTTCTAGCGAGATAAAAGATATAACAAAACTCGGATTAGACGCAAAGGTATTGGATTTAACTAAAAGAAGTATGGGATTAGTTTTGGTAACAGGTCCTACCGGAAGCGGTAAGTCCACTACTCTTGCTTCAATGATACAATATATATTAGATAACGAACCAGTCCATGTTATAACAGTAGAAGATCCAGTTGAATATCTATTTAAGCACAGCAAAGGCATAGTCAATCAAAGAGAGTTAGGTCAAGATGTACCGAGTTTTTCAGATGCACTAAGAAGTGCTTTAAGAGAAGACCCGGATGTGATATTGGTGGGTGAAATGAGAGATAGAGAAACCATAGAGATGGCGCTACGTGCTGCCGAAACTGGACACTTGGTATTTGGTACCCTTCATACAAATACTGCTATATCTACAATAAATAGAATCGTTGATGTGTTTAGCGCGGAAGAAAAAGATCAGATAAGAACTCAATTGTCCATAAGCTTACAAGGTATTATATCTCAAAGGCTTTTACCAAAAGTAGGCGGAGGAAGGGTGTTAGCTTATGAGCTACTTATACCAAACGCCGGTATAAGAAATCTTATAAAAGAAAATAAACTTCCTCAAGCTTACGCTCTCATGCAATCAGGTCAGGCTCAAACTGGTATGCAAACGATGAACCAACATTTAAGGAAACTATATGGTATGGGCTTTATCACAAAAGAAGACGCTTTAAAATATAGCCCCGACCCGAAGGAACTTGCAAGACTTATGGGTATAAATTACGAAGAAATGCAATAAATGATTTTTATTTATATTTATCATATCTATATATATAAATTTTAGTATAATATTTACTTTAAGATTTTAGGAGTTTGTATATGGAAATACTTTTAAATGAATCGCAAAATACATATGATGTGATCATAATAGGAGCAGGTCCAGCTGGGGCTTCGGCAGCTATCTATACTGCGAGAGCTGGACTTTCAACCTTGGTGCTTTACAGGGCAGAATCAGATGGAGCTCTCGGTGTTACTCAAAAGATAGAAAATTATCCTGGCATAAGAGGGCCTTTATCTGGTTTTGAGCTTTTAAAATTGATGAGGGACCACGCAAAAGAGTTTGGAGCAGACTTTGAAAGAGGTAAGGTGATAGCCACGTCTTTAGAAGGTGATGTTAAAAGCGTATATACGATAGATGGAAGAGAATATAAGGGCAGATCTATTATAGTATCTTCTGGGGCTATGGAAAGAGTTCATAAATTCCCGGGTGAAGAGGAGTTTTTAGGGAAAGGTGTGTCTTATTGCGGTGTATGCGATGCGGCATTTTTCAAAGATAGACCAGTAGCGGTGGTAGGAGATGATGATTACGGCATAGAAGAGGCAGAGTTTATAGCACGCTTTGCTTCAAGAATATATTTTGTGGTACCGTCTTCCAAGATAAGAGCTCCCGAGGAAGAGATAGAACACTTTTCAAAGCTATCTAATGTAGAAATTCTTCTTCATACAAGACCCGTGAAAATAGTAGGAGATAATCTTGTAAAAAGCTTAGAAGTTAAAAAATTATCAGCAGATAAATCTGCCACAGGAAGTGAGCAAACCGCATTGGAAGTGGATGGAGTATTTATATTCATAGGGGGAAATAAACCTTCTGTGGATTTTCTTATGGGACAGGCTAAGATAAACGAGCACGGTTGTCTTGAGATAAACGAGGAGATGATGACATCGATCCCAGGAGTTTTTGCCGCTGGAGATATACTATGTACAAACATAAAACAAGCGGTAATAGCGGCCGCTGATGGTGTAAAAGCAGCTTTAGCGGTGGATAAGTATCTAAACAAAAAATCCAAGATTACATCTCAATGGTAATAAAGGGGGCTTTATGAAACATCTTGGCAAAAAACAACTTGAAGAGCTAAGGAAAAAGCTCTTGGAAGAAAAAGCCAAAATATTGGCTCGTTATAGCGATACCGTAGAAGCCCAAAAGAGGGTATCAGAAGATGCAAAAGAACCTCAGGATTTAGAAGATTTGGGTCAGATTACTTACACCGAAGAGCTTTTAGAATCATTGTCTCAAAGGGATACTGAGGTGCTGAAGGAGATAGAAGATGCTCTTAAGCGTATAGAAAACGGTACTTATGGTATATGCGAATGGACCGGAGAGGAAATTCCTTACGAAAGGTTAAAAGTTATACCTTGGACGAGATTCACTGCCAAAGGAGCCCAAGAGTACGAAGAGACGATGGGTACTTCTATGTCAAGCACCACTTATGAACCACCGGTGGAAGATATTACGATAGAAAGAGATGACATAGGAGAGGATTGATGCTTTATAAAGAAAGCGTTTTTGAGCTTTTAGAAAAAAAGTTAAGACCTTCTGAAGTTATGGAATCTTTTATAAAAAGAAAAGAGGCATTTGAACCATGTATCAGAGCTTTTACCACGGACTTATACGAAGAAGCTTATACACAGGCGAAAGCCATGGACTCCCAGACTCCAAAGGGTAAAATTTTTGGTGTTCCCATAGCTATAAAAGACAATATAAATGTAGAGGGGTACCCCAATACTTGTTCTTCTAAAATCCTTGAAAATTATAGGCCCGTGTACGATGCCACCGTGATAAAACGTCTAAAAGAAGAGGGGGCTATAATAGTAGGTAAAACAAATATGGATGAGTTTGCCATGGGTTCTTCTACCGAGTATTCGGCATTTTTTAAAACAAGAAACCCGTGGAATTTAGAATGTGTTCCAGGTGGATCTTCTGGTGGTTCTGCAGCATCCGTTGGAGCAAACTTAGTGCCCATTTCTCTTGGTTCTGATACAGGAGGTTCTATAAGACAGCCGGCTTCTTTTTGCGGTGTGATAGGGCTAAAACCCACTTATGGAAGAGTCTCAAGGTATGGTCTTGTGGCTTTTGCATCTTCATTAGACCAAATAGGACCTTTTGGAAGACACACAAAAGACGTGGCTCTTCTTCTCGAGGTCATATCAGGACACGATCCAAAAGATAGCACCAGTGCAAATGTAGAAGTTCCTTCTTTTTCTAAAAACCTAAAACCACGGACAGATATAAAAGTAGGCATTCCAAAAGAATTTAACGCTTATAAGATGGATAAAGAAGTAGAGAACTCTTTCAGAAATTTTTTGAAGTTTTTAGAAGAGAATGGGGCAGAGCTAAAAGAGATATCTCTTCCTCACATAGAATATGCGATACCAGTTTATTATATCATCGCACCAGCGGAGGCTTCTTCAAACTTGGCTAGATTTGATGGGATAAGGTATGGATATCGCACAGAAGAATACAAAGACCTTTTTGAACTATATGCTAAAACCAGAGATGAGGGCTTTGGACCCGAAGTAAAACGCCGTATAATGCTTGGGACTTACGTGCTGTCTTCCGGGTATTACGAAGCTTATTATGGCAAAGCTGTGGCTGTGAAAAATCTTATAAAAAAAGAATTCCACGAAGCTCTAAAAAATGTGGATGTGATAGTAAGCCCTACATCGCCCACCACCGCATTTAAATTTGGTGAAAAACTAAACGACCCTATATCGATGTATCTATCGGATATATTCACCGTATCTGTGAATTTGGCAGAGCTTCCTGCTATATCTATACCCTCTGGTTTTAGCTCAAATTCGCTTCCTATAGGTGTCCAAATAATAGGAAGAGCTTTTGACGAGCAAACGCTTTTAGACATCTCTTACGCTTGGGAAGAGCATTTTCCTCATTATCAGTACATATCAAATGTATGTTAGCTTTGAGTTTGGACAGCTCTAGTAGTAATATATCCTTTTCTCTATTTAAAGGCGATATGGTTTTATTAAAAGCCTACAAAAATACTCAAGAAAAGACTTTGAATCTTTTACCGAAACTTTTTAACGCTTTTGATATAAACCCAAAAGACATAGATATATTTTTTTTGTCCATAGGTATAGGATATGCCACTCCTCTTAAAATAGGTATAAATTTTATAAAAGCCATGGCGATATCCCTTGATAAGCCTATCGTAATATATACAAACATAGATGCTGTGGCAAAAACTTATTTCAAAGATGAAGACATATTTTTATACAAAAAGGTCTCAGATTCATATGTAGGGGCTTTTTATGAAAAGGGTATAAGGATATCCGAGATAGAAGAGGTGCATGAACTTCCTCATTATTCAAAATATATAGAAGAATACGAACACATGTTTTCTGAGATTGGATATCTGACTTTTAAAAGCGAAAAACCTACAAGCACATATCTTATAGAACCGTTGTATACTAGAGCTCCTACAAGAGCACCTTTGAAGGCCTCTTATGATTTTAGATAATTTAAACGAAGAGCAGACAAAAGTAGCATTATCAAACGGAAGACCTATACTTGTTATAGCTGGAGCTGGTTCTGGTAAGACGAAAACTATTATTCACAAGGCGCTTTATTTAATCAACAACTCTATGGTAAGGGCTAAGAGGCTTCTTATAATGACATTTACCAACAAAGCTGCCAACGAGATAAAAGAGCGTATAAGAAGATATGACGAGAGCTTACAAATAGAATGGAGCGGGACGTTTCACTCTATAGCTTCGAAGATAATAAGGATGTATCCAGCTAAGTTTGGGCTTCCGAAGGATTTTAGGGTATTGGATGAAGAGGACTCCAAAAGACTGTTTCAAGGGCTTTTAAAAGAAAAAAACATATCGAAACAAGAAGGGCAAAAACTTTATACAGCGGTGAACCAAGCGATAGAAGGTATAAAATTTTTAGACGAAGATGATAAATTCGATATCTGTAATGGAGTTTCAAGAGGCATTTTTAAATGTGATGTTAGAGCAAGGAGCAGTGAGTTTTTCATACCTTATGGGTGCTCTTAAAAGAAAACTTGAAGGGGACAATGCATTTAGAGAGTATTTCCAAAACTTCTTTGATTATATCATAATAGATGAGTTTCAAGACACCAATATAGCTCAATACGAAATCGTAAAATATATATCAAAAGAAGACAATGTATGTGTGATAGGAGATCCAAACCAATGCATATACGAATGGCGCATGGCTCATCCGGACAACATCATGTCTTTTATGGAAGATTACAACCCAGAAATTATAAAGCTAAGCACTAACTACCGCTCTTCAAAAGCCATACTTGATTTAGCAAACGATGTACTTTCTCACTCAAAAGCCTCTTGGAAAGACCTTGTGCCTATCCTAAAAGCCAACAAAACCACCGAAGAAATAAAACCCACGCTAATCATCCACGATGATGAGACCAAGGAGGCTAACTGGATTGCAAAAAAGATTTTAGAGCTCTCAAAAGAAGTCCCTCTTCATGAGATAGCAATCCTTGTAAGAGCAAGTTTTGTCACAGATTTTATAGAGCGTTCGCTTTCTAAAGAAAGAATAAACTATCAGGTGATTGGAGCGATAAAATTTTTCCAAAGAAAAGAGATAAAAGACGTACTATCTTATGTTTATCTTGCTTTGAACCCAAAGGATACACTTTCTTTTCAAAGAGCCATCACAAACCCCCGTCGCGGGATAGGTGAAAAAACCATAGAAAGGATTGTAAATCTATCAAAACAAAAAAATATAGACCTGCTTCAAGCCACAAAACTTGTAATGGGAAACAAATTATTTGAAGAAAACAGCTTTTTAATCACCATACAAAGGCTTCAAGCAAATATAAATTCAAACCTATCATACACCTTAGAAAGACTTATAAAAGATATAAGCTATTTTGAGTATTTAGAACAAGAATACAAAGATGATTACAAAGAGCGTATTGAAAATGTAAAAGAACTCATCAGATTTTTTGAATCCCAAGAAGAGAACACCGATATAAAAGACCTACTTCAAGAGCTATCTTTGATGGAAGATCAAAACGAAGATTATATCAAAAACTCCGTAAAGATAATGACTATACACAAGGCAAAGGGACTTGAGTTTGAAGTTGTATTTATGCCAAGATTGGAAAATGGGATTCTTCCTCATAGATCCGCTTTTGATGATTTAGCATCTATGGAAGAAGAAAGGAGGCTTTTGTATGTTGGTATTACAAGGGCTAAAAAGTATCTGTTTTTAAGTTATACAGCTCTTGGGTCAATAAGCGATTTTGTAAGAGAGCTCAAGAAAAGTCTTTTACAAGATTTATCCCCAAAACCTGTATTGCCAAAAGATAATTACAAGCCTATCTCTTATAAAAGTCAAAAAAATAAATTTATACCAAATAATATAAAAATAGGCGATAAAGTTTATCATGAAGTGTTTGGAGAAGGGGAAGTGTCGAGTATAAGTAAAGACATAGCAAGTGTAAAATTCAAAGACAAAGAACGCACTATTTTAAAAGAATTTCTTAAAGTCCTATGAGACTTAAGAATATAAAGCATTTGTTGCATAGGATGTTTGAAGTACCCTCTTCCACTGCTTATAAGACATATCAGCCTATGAGCATATTTATAGTTTTTATGTCCATAGTTCTCGGAGTTTTAAACGAATTTCACAAGCTCCACGAAGATTTATATGAATTAGCTCATGTATTAGATTATGCAGCCTCCATCATAATAGGATTTGAATATGCATCAAGGTGGTGGCTTGTTAGCAGCTTTACGAGAGATTTTAAAAAGTACAAGCAAGAAGGATTTTCTACAGCTGTACTAAAAGCTTTAAAACCAAAGCTTCTTTGGATGAGTAAAATGGAATCCATTATAGATTTTGTATCTATATTTCCTACATTTCATCCGCTTAGGCTTTTAAGAATAACTATATTATCGGCAAGGTTTTTTAAGATATCTATTCAATACAAAGAACTTTATCAAAACTTGATATCTCATATAACAGATGTGATAAATGAGATTTTGGGTGTATTGGTTTTTATATTTATAGCTTTTAGCTCTTTGACTATTATTCTGTTTTCTGTAGAAAAGTCCGCTCACAACCCCCATGTGAAAACCCTTTTTGATGCTTTTTATATGGCGATGATAACAGCCACTACGGTAGGCTATGGAGATATAACGCCTATTACCACTACGGGAAGGATAGTGGCTATCTTATTAGCTCTTATGGGTTGGTTTTCTTTTTCTATAGTAACGGCTTTTATAAGCTCTGGGCTTTTAAGATATATAAATTTATTAAAAACAGGAGGTATCATCATGGCAGATTTAAAAGAGCACATTATAATAGCTGGTTGGACGGAGACCACATCTTATATGATAGAAAAATTAAGTCATAAAAAGGATAAGCCCATCATAGTGGTAATAAGCAATCAGGATTTGCAGACAAATGAGGGGTTTATTTTTAAGAAAGGGGATTTTGTAAAAGAACAGATATTAAAAGATGTAAAAATAGAAATGGCAAAACAGATAAACATATTACCAGAGCCTGTGCATGGACTTGATGCAGAATCTATAGATGCAAGATCAATTTTAACCGCAGTGGTGGCAAGAGGACTTAATAAAAATATAAAAATAAATCTTCAACTTCTCAAAATAGAAAATGCCAGAACATTTAGAAAGAGGAGTATTGCAGATGATATTATAGTGAGCGGTGAAGTATTGGGAGATATCTTTTTAAAAGATATGGAGATATGATAAAATACTAAGTATGAAAACGATTTTAGTAACAGGTACGGCTGGGTTTATCGGATGGAAAGTATCCAAGATTTTATTAGAAGAAGGATACCATGTAGTGGGAGTGGACAATCTAAATGATTATTACGATGTAAGGGTAAAGCTTTGGAGGCTTGATTCGTTGAAAGCCCATGAAAACTTTAGATTTTACCCGGTGGATATAGAAAACAAACAAGCCTTAGAAGTAATATTTCAAAACCATCCCATCGAGGCTATTATAAACGAAGCGGCCAGAGCTGGGGTGAGGTACTCTTTGGAAAATCCATTTGTATATCTATCCACAAACACGTTGGGGGTTTTAAATCTTTTGGAGGTCTCAAAAGCCTTTGGAGTTAAGAAATTTGTGCAAGCCTCCACATCTTCTTTATATGCGGGTCAACAGATGCCTTTTGTGGAAGACCTTCCGGTAAATACTCCCATATCCCCTTATGCAGCTTCTAAAAAAGGTGCTGAGGCGATGCTTTATTCTTATCATTATCTTTACGGCATGGATGTGAGTATCTTAAGATATTTTACCGTGTATGGACCAGCGGGAAGACCGGACATGTCTATTTTTAGGTTTATAAAGTGGATTCAGGAGGGAACTCCCATTGAGCTTTTTGGAGATGGTTCTCAGTCAAGGGATTTTACCTACATAGAGGATATTGCCAAAGGCACCATAAAAGCCCTAAAACCAGTGGGTTATGAGATTATAAATCTTGGCGACAACAAACCCGATAAACTCATGTATGCAATTGAGCTCATAGAAAAATACCTGGGCAAAAAAGCCAACATAAACTACAAAGAGTTTCATAAAGCGGATATGATGGCAACGTGGGCGGATATCACGAAAGCTAACAATCTACTTGGCTGGTCACCAAGTATACCATTGGAAGAGGGTATTAAAAATACTGTGGAATGGACACTTCAAAACTGGGATTTTATAAAAGATATTAGGTTATGAAAGCTCTATTTATAGGGGCTACTTCAGACCTCGCCATTGCCACAGAAGAAGAGTTTGCCAAGAATAGTTTTGAGCTTTTTTTAATAGCAAGAAATAAAGAGCGCTTAGAAGAACTATCAAACCATATACAGGTTTTATCCTCTAAAAAGCCGAAATACTACACATGCGATCTCACCGATTACGATAAACTCCAAAATATAATAGACGAGGTTTTCAAAGAAAATATAATAGATGTGGTGCTCATATTCCAAGGATACCTTCCAAAAGATATTTACAATAAATCTGAAATAAAAAACACCATTGAAGTAAACTACACATCCTGCGTGATGTCTTGTAATTTTGCAATTCCTCATCTTATAAACCAAAAACATGGGATGATAATAGGCGTCTCTTCGGTGGCTGGGGACAAAGCTCGTCCTTCAAACTTTTTGTACGGGTCTTCAAAAGCTGGATTTAGTTTCTACTTAGAAGGACTAAGGTATTGTATGGCCTCAAAAAATATACACATAATGAGTGTAAAACCAGGCTTTATCAAAACTAAAATGACAAAGGGCAAATCGTTTCCAAGCTTTTTAATTGGAGAGAAGGAGCAAGTGGCAAAATCTATATATGAAGGGATGCTAAATAAAAAAGATGTGGTTTATACTCCAGCATTTTATCAGATAATAGTCTATGTCTTAAAACTAATACCCTCTTTTGTGATGAAAAAACTTGGCAAAAACAAATGCTAAATGGTAAAATCAGAGGGATTTGTACTCAATAGATTTTGTCTGTTGGAAGTCCCTGAAACCGATGCCCTTACAAAAATAATTCAGTTTTACGCTAAACCCCAAGGGCTCATCACTTTATATGTGAGGGATATCTACACAGATTCATATCTATACGGAAAATTAGAACTCTTTGATAAGATAAACATATGGTGGGAATCTGCCAAAGACTTGGCAAACTTGGTGGATATCATAAATTACAAGAGAAATAAAAAAATTTATAATTATGAAAACTTTATGGGATTTTCTTACATAGCCAAAGTGATAAAAGAGGATGTAAAATTATATGATGAGTATATATATAATCTGGTGGAGTATTTTTGGGATTATGATTTTGGAAAAAATTTTTATTTAGAGGTGCTGTGGTTTATCCTTCATGTTATGGATTATCTTGGAATAAGAGCGCTTTTTTTGGATAAAGATTTTACTAAAAGCCCACAAAACATAGGTATAAACCCTCAAGATGGAGACATAGGATTTTCCAAATACTCTATAAAAGTAAGAAAAGAGGTTTTGGAGCTTTTAAAAAATATAGAAAAAACCGATTTAGATAATATAAGGAATTTAAGATGCAGTACAAGTATTGCAAAAGAAGGGCTTAAGTTTATGATGAGAATGTTTAGAGGTTTAAGTAGATGAAAAAAATAGGTATTACGATGGGAGACCCAGCCGGTATTGGTCCAGAGCTTATATTAAAACTCTACCCTCACATGCAAGATGAAAACGCTTATATAATTTATGCCGAGGAAAAATTGATAGATTATCTAAAATCTATGATAGGACTTGAGTTTTATTATGAAAAAGTAAACAGCGCAGATGAGGTAAAAAACCCAGGGGTTTATCTTGTCTCTCTTGATATAAAATCTTTAGGTGGATATAGTATAAAGATAGAGCCTTCTTCTTTTTCCGGAAAACTTGCAATCGCTTATTTAGCAAGGGCTACAGCGGATGCTATCTCAAAAAAAATCACAGGTATTCTAACGATGCCTATAAACAAATACTTTGCGAAAGCCTCTGGGTTTAGTTTTAATGGACAGACTGAGTATTTGGCTTTTGCAGACCAAAAAACATCCTTTGGTATGATGATGTATTCGGATAAGATAAAAGTAGTCCTTGCGAGTATCCATATACCTTTAAGGGAAGTCCCAAAGTATATTACTATAGAAAATATAAAAGATAAAATCCATCTTGTAAAAGAATTTATCCCAAGGTATTTTGGTTTTTATCCGAATATAAAAGTCCTCGGTCTGAACCCACATGCAGGAGAAAATGGGTTAATAGGAGATGAAGAAGATAAAATTATAATCCCTGCTATAAAAGATGAAGATGTGATAGGCCCTATGTCCCCAGATACGGCGTTTTTAAATATAAGTGATAAGGATATATTTTTGTGTATGTATCACGACCAAGGACTTATTCCTTTTAAGATGATATCTTTTGATGAGGGATCTAATATCACTATAGGGCTTTCTTTTTTAAGGATATCCCCGGACCACGGCACAGCTTACGACATAGCTTACAAGGGTCTTGCCAGACCAGATAGCACCATATACTCTTTGGGGCTTTTAAAAAGATATGGATATTAAAAGAGTAGAAGGCACAGCTCTAAACGAAGCTATATTAAACGCTCAACCGATAGAGCTTTCACAAGAAGCGGAAAACTTAGCTATAGCCATAAGAACGAGTGTCTCCCAAGCCCTTATGGGGGCCTTATCTGACGAGCTTTCAAGGCAAGGGTTTATAGAAGCTACTGTAGAAGATGTCTCCCCAAATCGCATAAAGCTTATGCTAAACAACGGCGTAGAACTAAATGTAGATTCTCAGCTTTCTTTGGATGTGAAAAAAAATGATGTTTTAAGGCTTATGATATCCTCTCTAAACCCCTTGGTGTTAAAAATAATGGATCTAAAAAGTCAAAGCTCGTCCATACCCAGTTTAAAACAAGCTCTGGACAATTTGGCAAATACACCTATTTTAAAAGACTTATCCAAACAAAGCGTTGAAAACAGCGGTCTTTTTTATGAGAAAAAACTAATAGATTTTATACTAAAAGCCAAAGACTTGTCAAGTATAGCATCTGACAATAAATACCAAATACTCCAAGATATGTTATCCTTAGCGAAAGGCATTAAATCTAGCCTGGATTTCCAAAGTTTGCCCTTTGAGATAAAACAAGCTATAGATAACATTGCAAATGGCAAAATCACAAATCAAGAGATACAAACACTTATAAAACCATCCCCTCAAGAACCCCCAAAAGATTTAACAGATATTCTAAATATGCTTGTAAATACTCAAGAGTCCCCAAAAGATATCTCCCCTTTTATCCCAAGAACTCTTGATATTATAAATAATATAGAAAAAAATTATATATTTGACCCAAAAAAAATCCCAGATTTTGTATTAGAGCTTTCATCTGCACTAAAAGAATTCCCTCAAAATATAAAAGATAACTTTCTTAAAAGCTTACAAAACATAATAAACACATCAAATATCCAGGCCAAAGAGCTTTTAAGATCAAATATAGAATTATTTTTAGGTATATTGAACATTGATTTAACCACAAAAACTTTAGAGAACATAAAAGATGCGCTAAGTACTTTACCGAAGGAGTTCATAACACCATTGCTCAATATGATTAACAATCCAAATTTAAACTCTAAACCTATTGCAGATTTTGTATTAAACTTTTCATCTATTATGAAGTATTTACCCCAAGATGTAAAAGATAATATTATGAAAAACATTCAAGACCCATTAGCCAAAGAGATTCTAAATTTATCAAATATTATTTCAAATACAAAAGATGAGGCTCTAAAAAATGTTATTGTAAATGTATTAAAAAATATAGACAGCATAAAACAAGATTTTGTAAAGTCTATATCTCAAAACCCAGTAAAGATTTTTGAACTATCAAAACACATGAAAAACCAAATCACAAATATTCAAAACAACCTGAGTTTTGACAAAAAACTCGATAATATAAAATCTAACGCAAATATATTAAATAATATAAATATGGCTCAAAATTTTATCATCCAAAATAACATGTTTTTTGTAAATTTTGAAGAAGAATCTTCTAAAAAAGGTTTTGGAGCTTTTAAAAAAGAAGAGAATGAATACAAAGCCTTCATAAAACTAAACTGGGAAGACGGGTTTTTAGGAAGCATTTTGAGTATGCCAAAAAACGATAATAAAAAAATATCTATAAAGTTTTTTACCGATATAGAGCCTCTTTCAAAGGTCATAGAATCAAAGAAATCTGATTTAGAAAAGCTTTTAAAGGAAGAGAATTTGAGTTTATCGGCTTTTGAGGTAAACCTTTTAAATCAACAAGAGTTTGATATATCAGTGTTAAAAACTATAAACGAATCTGGAAATCTTAATATATTTACATAATATGGAAAACAAACAAAAAAAAGCGATAGCTCTAAGATATGACAAATTAAAAGATAGTGCTCCTCGTCTTATAGCAAAAGGGAAAGGCTTTATTGCTGAGAAAATCGTGGAGCTTGCTAAAGAAAACAAAATCCCTGTGATAGAGGACGATAAGCTATTATCAGCGGCATATAACCTTGATATCTACGAAGAGATACCTCCAAGTCTTTACAAAGCTGTGGCAAAAGTATTGGTGTTTGTAGAAAGGCTTAAGAATTCCATATGAATTTAAACAATCTATACAAAAAGCTTTTAAAACATTATGGATATCAAAAATGGTGGCCAGTTGATGTGGAGTATCATAAAAAGTATGGCTCGGATCCAAAAGATGAAATTGTTATAGGGGCAATCCTTACTCAAAACACCAACTGGAAAAATGTAGAAAAAGCTCTTGAAAACCTAAAGAAAGAAAAAACTCTAAACTTACATGCAATATTTGAATTAGAAGAAGAGCATCTTAAGGAACTCATAAGACCTGCAGGGTTTTTCCAAAGAAAATTAAAAATTTTGAAAGAAGTATCTTATCTTCTTACAAGATATTATCCCACAAGAGAGGCTCTTTTAAACAGAAAAGGAGTAGGCAAAGAAACCGCAGACTCAATCTTGTTATACGCTTACAACGAGCCGTTTTTTGTGATAGATATGTATACAAAGAGAATCCTTTATAGGCTAACGGGTATTGTGTTTGACGAATACGATGAATACGCAAAGTTTATCAAAAGCCAAATACCTCAGAAAATAGATATCTATAAAGAATTTCATGCATTATTTGTCAAACTTGCAAAAGAGTCCTGCCAAAAAACGCCAAGATGTGATGTGTGCCCACTAAAAGATATCTGCAAAAAGAATATATAGATATGTTATAATACTTATAAAATATTGTGATGAGGTTTTGATATGGAAAGAACGCTTGTTATAGTAAAACCAGACGCTTTTGAGAGACGAGCCGCCGGAGCTATAATAGATATTCTTCAAAAAAACGGTTTGAGGCTTTTAGGATTAAAAATGTTTAGGTTTACTAAAGAAAAAGCTGAAGGATTTTACTATGTGCATAGAGAAAGGGGATTTTTCCAAGAGCTTGTGGAATTTATGTGCTCTGGACCAGTGGTAGCGGCGGTTTTAGAAGGGGAGAATGCTATAACTAAAGTAAGAGAACTAATAGGTCCTACCGATAGCGAAGAAGCGAGAAAAGTTGCTACAAACTCCATAAGAGCACTATTTGGCACTGACAAAGGCAAAAACGCTATACATGCTTCTGATTCAAAAGAATCAGCAAATTATGAGATCCCATTCATATTCTCAAATTTAGAGATATATCCATGAATTGTTATAAATCCACCGAGAGACTTTTTACGCCAGGTCCTGTAGAAATCCCAGAATCTATAAGGGCTATCTTAGGTTCTCAGATAATCCACCACAGAACTCCTGAGTTTAAACAAGCTCTTATTGACACCAGAACTCTTTTTAAGAAGCTCTTAGGCAACGATAGCGATAACTTCATATTTTTTGCCAGCTCCGGTACTGGGGCTATGGAAGCAGCGGTGTTAAACTTTTTCAACCCAGGGGATAAAGTGCTGGTGTTAAATGGAGGTAAGTTTGCTGAAAGATGGTTAGAGCTTTGTAAAACCTACAATCTTGATGTAATAGATTTTAAAATAAATTGGGGTGAGACTTACGATAAAGAAACGCTAAAAAAGGCTATCACGGAAGATATAAAAGGCGTATTTATGCAAATCTCTGAGACCTCTACAGGTACATATCATGACCCAGTTTTCATAGGAGAGCTTATAAAAGATAAAGATACACTTCTTATAGCAGATGCCATTACAGCTCTTGGGACTTATGATATAAAACCCAGTGATATCGGTATAGATATACTTGTGGGGGGATCTCAAAAATCTTTTATGTTGCCCCCTGGGCTTTCTATGCTGTGGTTTTCTGAAAAAGCTAAATTAAGGCTTTCTCCAAAAGGATATTATTTTAACATCTCAAAAGAGCTAAAAAAACAAACAGAAGGACAAACTGCCTATACTCCAGCTATTCCAATAATACTTGGGCTTAAAAAATCTTTGGAGATGATATTGGATGAAGGTATCAAAAACATAGAGAAAAAGACAAGAGCCATATCGGTTGCTACTTTAAGAGCTTTTGAGAAAATGGATTTTAAGGCTTTTAGTAAAAATCCAGCGATATCGGTAAGTGCTATAGAAACCCCAAGCATAGATGCAGAAAACTTTAGAAAGGAACTCTTAAAACTTGGCATAAGGACTGCCGGTGGCCAAGACTATCTAAAGGGGAAGATTTTTAGGATATCTCACATGGGACAAATAGATGCCATATCTACTTTCTCTGTTATAAAAGCTGCTTGTGTGATAACAAATTGCAAAGATAATGTGCTTGGAGAATATATGAGTGCGTTAAAGAGTTTATGTGTAGATTGATACTTGTGCGCCATGCAGAAAGCAAATGGAACCCTATAGGAAGGTATCAAGGAATATTGGATCCAGATTTATCAGAAAGAGGACAATCCCAAGTTAAAATGTTATCTCAGCACATAAAACATGAGTTTAAGCATATAGAGACTATATTTAGCTCTCCTCTTACAAGAACCAGAGAAACCGCCCAAGGTATAGCGGATACCCTTGGAAAAGAGATAACAATAGATGAACGACTTATTGAGATAGATCACGGAGAGTGGGCCGGGGAACTAGTGGATGAGATAGAGAAAAAATATAAAGAAGACTTTGAAACATGGATAAAGCGCCCTCATGAGATAACATTCCCAAAAGGTGAATCTTTAAAAGAAGTCCTTAATAGAGTAAATGATTTTTTGGCTTTTGTAAAAGCTGCATACAAAGAAAAAACTATAGTGGCGGTATCTCACTCAGTGCCCATAAGGGTATTTTACTGTGCGGTGTTAGGTATCGATTTATCTCATTTTTGGGCTTTTGGATGCGATAATGCTTCTTATTCTATGCTACAGCTTGGAGAACAAGACATCATTCAAAAGCTCAATATAAGTTGTTATTTAGGAGAAACTTATGTTCAAGCGCATAGGGCTATTTAGTATATTTTTGTTTTTTATCGTAATTTCTTTCGCCATAGACCCTCAGGTAAATGTAAAAAAAGCGCCGGCTCAAAGCTCAAATCAAAATAAAACAGGCATTCCGCACCAGATAAGTTTAAGTGTAAAAGTAATAAGTCAGTTCAACATAGACAAACCACCTCTTCAACCTCCCGACAAGCTAAAAGCCCCTTCTTTTAAGCCGATCGATTTGAGCGGTGAAATACTCCAATCTCCAGTTTATATGGAGTTAATTCCTGTAGAGCCACTTAAAAATTCTTCTGTTTTAAGCTGTGGTGAACCAGATGATGTGGAAGATTATTCAGATATGGTATCAGATTACCTATCTGGCAATTACAGAGGAGTTGAGAAAAACTTCATAAGGCTATCAAAATACACTTATTCTCCTTATCTTCCAATGGGATATTATGTGATGGGTATGACCCGGTTAAAAGAAAGCGATAAAAATTCTGCAAAAGAAATGTTTTATAATTCTTGTAAATACACGTCAATGTATCAGCAAAGCGCATGTGAAGGGTATTATGCTCTTAGCCTTGAACTGAACCAAAATCCGGTATTTATAAACTCCCCCACTTATCACAAGGCTCTTTGGCAAACGGTATTTGCTATAAAAAATGGTGGGATTTATAAAACTGTAAATTGCGCCAATTTTGTATTTAAAAACTACTGCTCTTACATAAACGATTTTATACAAGGGATAATAGTAAATAGTCCTTATCAAAACAGCTTGTTCTTCAGATCTGGGATTATAAATTATTTCACAGGTAAATACGATATAGCCGATCAGATATTCCAAACAATCTATACAAACTATTCGCTTCCTTACGACTTAAGATATAAAGCCCTTTATTATTTAGCTTTGATAGATATAAAAGACAAAAAATACGAAAAAGCCCTTGAAAAAGCTGTGATGATAGATAATATATACCCAGGTTCAAATCTGGCGCTAAACTTATACGCTATAGTAGGTGAAGAAAATCCAAAAGGTGCTGCAGTAGCATCTATATTATCTAACAACAAATATAATATTCTTACAAAATTAGCTGCAGTTCAATCTTACAACGCTGGGGATTATAACTATGCTAAACTTTTATTCTTAAAGATAAAAGATTACAAAGATGCAGTTTATGCTTGTGCAAAAGCCAAAGACTATCAAGATGCTGTAAATATACTACAGATAGTGCCAAACCATGATAGATTTTATTATGAGTGGTTAGCAGAAAGTTATTATTATACAGGGCGTCTTATGGCTTTAAAAGAACTTTTAAGAGATCCAAACTTCCACCAATATAAAGACCTTTATAATGATTATAGTGGATGGTATTACTTTAAGATGGGAGATTATCAAAGAGCTCTGACATACTTTAACAATAGATACTATAGAGCTATAGTATACTACAATATGGGAGATTATAAGGATGTTATAGCTATACTTTCTCACCCATCTACTTACGATGAGCGTATACTTCTTGCAAAAGCCTATCTTTCGATAGACGAGCCCGACAAAGCAAGAGAAGCATTAGCTCCTACTACAGATGAAGCAAAATATCTATACGGGCTTTCTTACTTTATACAAAATGATTATACTAATGCTATAAATTATTTTAAAGACATCACCTCTTCTAAAAACTTTGGATCAAAAGCATTGTTAAAGCTTGGTGATGCTTGTTATAACTTAGGGAATGCCAAAAAAGCTCTTCATTATTACCAATTGGTAGTGGAAAACTACCCAAACTCAAAAGAAGCTATGGAAGCCTCTTATGATATCATATCTTCTCAGATTAGAAATCCATCCAAAAACCTACAGATAGCTATAAAAGAGTTTATAAATAGATATAAAAATAATCCCCTATCAGAAGATCTTAAATATCAACTTGCCAATATGTATATAAAACAAGGAAAGCAAGAAGAAGCTTATAATCTTTTATCAAGCATAAGCGGAGAACCAC
>CAZDZN010000026.1:0-18911 GCA_964509905.1 uncultured Aquificaceae bacterium | reverse complement strand
TTGCAAGCTTACCTCTTTTTAATGCAAAGATATTTTTAGTCGCCTCTTTGCTGGCGATAATGGATTTTTACATTTAAGCTTTTCAGAAAGCCTACAAACTCTTCATACTGCCATATTCTCATATCACACATTATCACTGTGCCTTTATCTTTCTTCGAACGAATGAGCCTTCCAAAACCTTGTTTGAATTGCACAAAGGCTTTTTTTCTGGAATAATAAAATCCGTCGTAATACGAGTCTTTGTTGTTTTCAAAATACTTCATCCTATAATAGTGAAGAGGCTCTGATGGAGAGTCAAAAGGAAGCTTTGCCATCAAAAGTCCTTTTTCTCCTTTTATATCAATCCCTGTCCATACAGAATCCACTCCCACTAATACACTTTTCTCACCGCTTTCTAAAAGTTCTATAGCTTTTCTTAAAGGCATGTTTTTTTGAAATACAATACCCTCGTCGTTTGCATTGCGAGATGCTTGTGATATTTGTTCCATCTGTTCATAACTCGTTAAAAGCACCAAAACTTTATTGTGCAATGTTCTTAGATATTTAAGGCTATCTAAAAGTGCTTGGGTCCAAAGTTCTTTATTTTTAGGAGATATCTTTCTGATAATAAAATCCACACTCTTGTAGTCAAACTCCGGTTCTAAAGTATAATAATCCCCTTCTATTCCGGTGGTGATGTATATTAGCTCTTCATCTATTGTGGCGGATGTAAGTATAACACCTTTATAACTATTTAAGTCTACGGTGCTTTTAGAAAAAATAGGAAAAGCCTCCACTTTATAATTGTAATCAGAAAGCTGTTTTGAAAAATCTCTACTAAGAGAAAACCCTATAATTCCTTGGTTTTGAGGATCTTCCATGTATTTTAATGTATTGTATATTCTTGATACTTTCGATTCCACGTCTTTGTATTTTTTGATAAATTTTATCAGCTCTAATTCCATTTTTTCCGGTTCTTCTAAATGTGTTGAAAACCTCTCTATGAAGTTCTCTTCAAACAAAAGTACCTCTTTTAAAAAGTTTTTAAATGTAAGACTTACACTATTTTTATACTCTATTCTTTGCTTTACAGTCTCTATCACATAAGATTTTAGCTCTTGTAAAGATTTAGAAATAGGAAAGTATATAAGGTTTAATATCTCTTTTGTGAAAAATGGTTCGTCTATGGGTATAGAATTTGTTTTCTTATTTTCAAAATAATTTTCAAAGATATTTTTAAATATGCTAATTATGTCTATGTTTACCTTGTCTTTCTCTTCTAAAGGAAGCATGTCCATTAGTTTTGATATAGTCCTCATAATTCCTATGGTAGATAGGTTTACTGTCGCAGATTTCACCAACGCCTCATCAAGTTCATGGGCCTCGTCTATCACCAACAGTCTTTCCTCTTGATCTATGAAATCTTTTAATACCAAAAGGCTATGATTTACCACAAGCATATCCGTGTCTTGTTCTTTTCTTCGTAATTTTGCATAGTAAAAGCATTCTCTCAGATAAGGACAGGCTTTTCTATACACTGAATCACAATAATTATCATCTACATTTATATCTATCCACACATCAGCACTTACAGAGCTAAACTCTACATCCCCGTCCCAAGCTTTAGAATCTATGAGATCTTTTAGTTCTTTGGTAAAATCCACCTGAGTGCCAAATATCGTTTTTTGCTTTAGCTGCAGCTCTTTATCATAAAATCTATCAAGACAAAGATAATTACCCTTGCCTTTTAGTATGAGATATTTTATAGGCTCACCGAAGTAATCTTTTTTGATAGAAGAAAGGTACTCTAAATCTCTTCGCAATTGCTCTTGAAGTATTTTGGTTTTTGTGGATACGATGGCTTTTTGGTTGTGCTCTATAATGGGCACAAGATAGCCAAAACTCTTGCCAGTACCGGTGGGAGCTTCTATGAGGGCTATAAAGTGCTCTTCCTGATCTAAATACTTATTTATTATCTTAAACATCTTTTCTTGGCTTTTTCGTTTTTCATAGCCAAGATTTAAAAGTATTTTATAAAAATCCATCAAAGAGGCTTTATGTGAAGTTCTTTGAGCTGTCTTTCGGAGGCTGTATCTGGGGCGTTTGTAAGTAAGCATGTGCCTTTTTGGGTTTTAGGAAAAGCTATTACATCTCTTATAGAATTAAAGCCTATCATCATAGCCATAAGCCTGTCAAACCCGAAAGCTAAACCTCCATGCGGTGGTGCCCCGTATTTTAGTGCCTCTAATAAAAATCCAAACTTCATTTGGGCTTCTTCTTCGTTTATATTTAGCACATCAAATACTAATCCTTGCAGATCTCTGTTATGAATCCTTATAGAACCTCCTCCTATTTCTGTACCATTCAACACAATATCGTATGCTCTTGCTTTAATACTTTCACCAATACTAATTATATCCTCTTTGCCTTTTTTGTCAAGAATATATCTTAGCTTCTCTATATCTTCTTGTTTTGGGGATGTGAAAGGATGATGCATCGCTTCAAGTCTTCCTTCCTCTTCATTGTACTCAAACATTGGAAAATCTACCACCCACAAGAATTCAAACTTTGATGTATCTATGAGATTTAGCATCTGACCTAATTTTAATCTCAAATTCCCAAGTATCTTATAGACATTTTTAGGCTTATCCGCAGAGAAAAATATCATATTCCCTTCTTTAAGAGATGCTTTTTCTATCATAGCAGATATTTCTTCCTGAGTTAAAAACTTGGCGATGGGTGAGCTAAATATTCCGTTTTCCACTTTGCCCCAAGCAAGCCCTTTTGCGCCAAAGGATTTTACATATTCTGCGAGATTATCTATGTCTTTTCTTGAAAGAGTAGTGTCTATCTTTATAGCCTTTACGATACCTTTTTGGTCTAAGGCACTTTTAAAAACATTAAACGATGTGTTTTTGAAGATATCCCCAAGGTCTATGAGCTCGAGTCCAAATCTCGTGTCTGGTTTATCTGAGCCGTATCTTTCCATAGCTTCTTTATAGCTTATCTTTTTAAATGGGATTTCTAATTTTATGTCTAAAAGCCTTGAAAAAAGAGTTTTTAACATTTGCTCAGATACACCTATTACATCCTTTTCTCCCACAAAAGACATCTCAAAATCTATCTGGGTAAATTCAGGCTGTCTGTCTGAACGAAGGTCTTCGTCTCTAAAGCACCTTGCTATCTGAAAATACCTATCAAATCCAGATATCATAAGAATTTGCTTGAAAAGTTGGGGGGATTGAGGCAATGCATAAAACTTTCCTGGGTGAAGCCTTGAAGGCACCAAAAAATCTCTCGCCCCCTCAGGGGTTGATTTTATCAAAAATGGCGTCTCTATCTCGTAAAAGCCATTTTCTTCAAAAAAATCCCTCACAATCTTCAGGGTTTTGCTTCTTAGCTTTATAGCCTTTTGCATCCTTGGTCTTCTTAAGTCAAGGTATCTGTATTTAAGTCTTATCTCTTCTGAGAGTTCTATATTGTCATCTATCGGGAAAGGCAAGTTTTCTGAAGGGTTTATAAGGCTTAATTCTTCTATTAAAAGCTCAACCGCTCCCGATCTTATCTTTAGATTTTCTGTACCAGATGGCCTTTTTCTTACGACACCTTTTACGGATATCACAGATTCTTCTTTTAAATGCTTGGAAGACTCGTATAAATCTTTGTTAGAAGATTCTTCTAATATACATTGAAGCTTGCCCTCTTTATCTTTTAAATCTATAAACAAAACTCCGCCATGATCCCTTATAGAATCTATCCATCCAGAAAGTCTTAAGCTTTTACCTAAAAAACTATCATCCACAAGTCCTACATATGTATCTCTAAGCATAGCTTATATTATAGCACAAGAGATACACCTTCTATATACCCTTCTAAATTCTTAACCAAGAACATATGTGGTATCTGCTCTAAAGATTTTTGATACTTTGTGATGCAAGGAATACCCGTTTTCGAAGCTTTTAGACAAATAAGCGGCATATTTTGAAAGCTATCCAGGGGCTCGAGATAAACTATAGCTTTTGCCCTGGATGCTAAAAACTCAAACGCATCCTCTTTTGTGATGAGAATATCTGGGAAGTACCTACTTTTTGCGATATGCTCTTTGGCTAAATCTTTTATATACCTTATCTCGGGAAAATTTAAAATCCCAGCATGGACTATCTTTTGATTTGGAAATGCGTTTTTTATCTCCTGAGCCATAAAATAATTTAGACTGGCAGAGTAATTTACGATATCTTTATAAAAGCTCAAAAACTCGATATCCGTATAGTACAAATCTTTTTTATCTTTTAGCTCTTTCAGAAAATCCAGTACAAGCCTATGAATAGGTTTATAAAAGTTTTGAATGCATCTTGAGAAAAAGCTCTCTACATCATCTATATTTTCCACAGGATAGAAGTTTGAAGAAGAAAGTACAAGTATATCTACTGTCTTTTGATGTGTTTTTAATTTATCCACATCAGCATACTCAATATCAAAATAATATAAATTAGAATGCTTTTTGCCAAGTATATCGTGAACTCCTCTTTGAGTGGTGTAAAAATTTACATTTGGATGATCTGTTAAAAACCTTATAAATTTATTGAGATAATCTTCGTCCGTAAAGGGGTTTTTATCAAGCAGCATATTTATGCTTGGACCAAAAAGAAGTGAATCTAAAAAGTTTTTATCTTGTTTGAAATATTCAAAATACATGCTGCCGTAAAACCATATGTTTTCAAGGGATGGATACTCTTCTATATACTTTTGTACTATAGCTTTGTCAAATATGTTTAATTCAATCAAGAGTGTATTTTCAAAAGTGTTTTTTATATAATCGTTTAATGGGTTTTTAAAAGAAAAGAATATATTTTGAGTGTCCTCTGAAGAGGTTTTTATAGATACATCCGGTATAAAGTGGTTTTTCTCATAAAATGAATAAAATCTTGTGATTTCTTCGAAACGATAGTCTTTATCTACATTTGTAATGGCAAGTATGTAAGGATATTTGTCCATCAAAAGCCTAAAAACCTGATTTTGGGGTTTTATCTCTTTGAAAAGATTATAATCTCCGAATGTATTTATAAAATCAGCGGGATTTAGGCTTATATCTTTTATAAAAAGATTAAAATCTTTTAACTCGTCTTTCGATGCTTCGTTTATATATTTATCAAAAGGCATTTGATAAAGGTCTTGTCCTTTATCTATAGATTTTTTAAGTCTATCTTTATTTAGCACAAAAGAGAAAAATATTGTATCATTTTTCATATATTGTAAAATTTTATTTAAATAGGTTTTATAGTCTGTATCTTCAAAAGATGATAAACTTATATCTATAAATACTCCTTCTTTTTCTATTATTATGTTATCGTAATCCAAAATCCTGGATTCTATACCTAAAAACGATAAAATATTTTTCATGTACTCGTTTTCTACATAGATGTATGGCTTTTTCTTAGATATCTTATGTATAAACAAACATGCTCCTATGCCTTCATACCCCCTTGCGATAAGTGTAATTTTCTTATTGGTGTGGTTTTCATCACTAAAAACAAAACTTAGCATCTGTCTTAGGCTTGAGAAGTTTGTGGTAAAACCAAGCTTCATCTCTGAGAATACGCTTATGGGTATGCTCGATAATCTTTCAAACAAAATTTTGCTGGATTGCCCTTCATCTTTGAGTTCTTGTTTTAGGCTTTTGATAAGAGTTTTATCTTTATAATCTATATCTTCTAAAAGCTCTAAAAACGCATTTACAAGAGAGTGGGCTGTTAGATTTGAAAAACAAGGAGAGAGATTTGTATTTTTTACAATAGCTTCTGGGCAACGATGGGCTATGTGAAGTTGACATGGACTTGAGCAAATCTGACCTTTGTAGTTCATTTCCAAGCCTTTTATGAAAGAGAGGTTGTAATTGTATATATTGTCAAATCTTCCTGGTCCAAGCACCGCCAAGGTAGGAGTTTTCGTATAAGCTGCGATATGGGGAATGACTGTTTCCACAGATATGAGAAAGTTAAGGTTTTTCACATACACTGGTAAATATTCTATATCTTTTATATGAGAGGATATATCTATGGATTTCGGAAGGTATTTTTTAATTTCTTCCGCATAAGTGCTATATGAAAAAGGATAAGAATAAACTATCGTAAAGCGTTTTTCTAAGGGTTTTAGTGCTTCGCAGAAAATATTTACTGGTGGCATCCGGTGAGGAGAAGATGCTGCAAAATGAAATCCAAGTATCGGTTTTTTATAGACTCTTTTATATTCATCAAAAAGATTTTTTATTTCTATATCTTTTTCTTTGTCTATGTATACGTATGGAGTTAAATCTATATTATCGGCCTCTATTCCCAAAAGCTTGAAATAATAATGAGCTACTAAATTTAAATCAAACATCTCGGAGCCCACAAGCATATAAAGGTTTAACACATTTTCAAAGCTTTTAATATAATCAAGTTCCAAAGGAGAATATGCAAACTCATCCACATAAGGACAATCTTTCAAAAGATTGAAATCTTTTTTGGCTTCAAGGATTATGTAAAATCCTTTTTCTTTCAGATATCTAAGGAGCGGAGTGAGCATTAGTCCATCACCGAGGGCTTGCATAGTAAGGATTAGGATTTTTTTGTCTTGGGAATTAAAATCTATATATTGGTTTAGCCGTAGACTATCCACATAATCAAGCACTACACCATTTTTTATATAAACTTCATATACATCTTTTGGCAAAATATAGAGTTTGTCCGGATAAAGTGTGGCGCTTAAGTCTTTTACAAAAGTTTCTTTTGATACTTTTACTATGACACTCATTATCTTAAAGCGTTTAGCGTAGATGTACTTAAATCCACAGCACCTAATATTAATTTTTTCATATATACATCGAGTTTATTTTTACCAAGCATTTCTCTCCTTATATGATCTTCTATCTCATAAGAAGATGGATTATCTTTTCTTATCCATTCTTTTGTATTTACATCTGGATACATATATTCATAAATAGGGGTTAGTCCCGCATATCCAGTGAAGTTGCATTTTGGACATCCAGCTTCGTTTCTTACTTTTATATTAAAATCTTGGTTTATAAAATCTATAAACTCTTCTTTGTTTGTATAGGGAAGTGTTCTTAGTGTAATGTCAGGTATCATCTTAGAAGTCTCTTTTATAGGCATATCTATAGCACAATATGGACATACACTTTTTACAAGGACTTGATTCATGCTAAGGATTAGCATTCTCACCGCAGACTCAAAATCTACATTAAATATAGAGCTAACAGAATCATAAAATACAAAAGCAGAATTTATGTGGAGCGTGGTAAACACAAGCTGTCCTGCGAATGCAAGTTCTTCTATGGCTTTTGATAGCTCCGGTTCGTTTCTCCATTCCCCCACAAACACGATATCAGGGTCAGCTCTTTTGAAAGCTTTTGTGAAATCTACAAATGTTGATTTTAACTCTTCCACCTGGGCTTCAAATATCTGAAACTGAGTTATATTTTTGTTTATAATTTGATATTCCACTGGATCTTCTACAGTTAACACATTCTTATCCTGTACTGTGGAAAGCATACTGGCTATAGCCATACTTTTACCAGAATTCGTGATTCCACTAATTACGAAAAGCCCACCTTTTCTTGATACGGCATCTTGAAGTATTTTTATATCTTCTTCCAAGTATCCAAGCCTTGATATATTACCCTGTATACCTCTTTTTCTTAAAAGCCTTCCCACCACCATCTCATCTTCTAAATTTGGCATTGGAGCAAACACAAGTCTTACATCTGTAGACAGATCCTCATAGCTGATACGAGCGTCTTGGACTTGAGACGATATAGACGGGTTAAAAGAGCCTTTTGTAAACCTCGAGGCTTGGGTTTTTAAACTTCTTATTAGTTGTAATCCCTGAGGTCTTGGCATGGTCATGTTTGGCATCATTACAAAATCTTTATTTATTCTAAAAAATACATAATAAAAGTTGTCTTTTGGCTTTATATGTAGGTCAGAAGCATTTTTGGCTAAAGCAGATTTTACTATATCTTTAAAATCTGCGATGTTTTGAGTTTCTTGAGTGAGTGCCGCATAATCTCTTTTTATCGCTTCGAACTTTGATATGGATACTAGATAATTTTTCTTATCTTTTGTGTACATCGGGATGAAAGTCACTATTCCTTCATCTGCTATTATCTTGTCTGTTTCTATGCTTTTAATGGTAAAATTTACATTGTATCCATCCTCTGGCTCTAACGCATAATCGGGGGCTATCTCTATGAAAAGTTTAACCTGTTGAGGAAATGTCAAAAGCCCCAACATGTTTAATACTTTTAAATCGTGTTCTCCTAATTCTCTCCTTTTTTGTAAGAATATATCGTACTTATCTTGGAGTGCCTGTTTAACCTTCTCTAAAAAATCTCTATATATAAGCTTGTGAAGTTGAAGCCCAAACTCCTCAAGATACTTGCTCTTTGATTCTTCTGTGTCTGGCAAATTTTTGGAAGCTAAAAAATCTTTATACTTCATTAAAATTATTATAAAATATTTCTATGGAAAACGAAAAACAAACATATCACGATAAAGTAGGCATAGTGGTTAAAACCTCCTCTGCTTTATCTTTTGATGTATTACTTGATAATGATGCTTTTGTCCAACTTGATGATGTTTTGATTTGTAAGTCTATAGTAAAAGCTCAAGAAAAAGATATTTACATAAACTTTTACGGAGTGGTGGTGGAGATAAATAGATATTTGGAAGGGGTGAGTATCTTATACCAAGAAATAAAGGCAAAAGAGGGGATCATACCAGTTCATCCAGTTTATGTGGCAAAAGTGAATGTAAATCGTGTAGAGCCTCAGTACTATGTACCGCCAAAACCTGGTGATGAAGTGTTTAAGGCTGTAGGAATTGATAGAGATAAGGGATTGTTTTTTGATGCAATGGATATAAAAATTCCAGCTGGGCTTTCTCAAGATGGATTACCGGTCTATATAAACTACAACTTTTTAAATGGAAAAGATGGGGCCCATGTGTCTATAAGCGGAATGTCTGGTGTGGCTACCAAGACCTCTTATTCACTTTTTCTTATAAACTCCATTATCCAAAAGGCTCCAAACAAACCTCGTTTTGTGGTTTTTAATATAAAAGGAAAAGATCTACTATTTTTAGACAAAGATAACAAGAGGTTTAAAGAAGAAGATAAAGAGAAGCTTGAAAGTTTAGGGCTTAAGTCTATACCCTTTAAGGATATATCTTTTTACTGTCCTCCAGAAGCTCCAAACAAAGATATACCAAAAGGTGATGTCAGACGCGATGTGAACCTTTATGGATTTAGCATGGTGGATTTTGCCAAAGAGGGGCTTCTCAAATACATGTTTGTGGAAAACCAGCAAGAGATATCAAACTTAAACTATGTTATAGATAGGGTCTCAAATGAGCTATATAGTTTACTAAAAGATAGTCAAGATACTCTTATCGATGATAAAATAGGTAAAGAGATAAGGGATTTAGAGGATTTAGTGGAGCTTCTTCAAGAAGTATATGAGCAAAAAGAAGAAGACAGAGAACGCTTTTATGCGTGGTTTGGAAAGAATACCAGCTCCCAAACTGCAGAAGCTTTTTTAAGGAGGTTTAGACCCGGGGCTAAACGTTTGGGGCTTTTAATAAAAGACGATTCTTCAAATCATATTAAAAATATACTAAAAGATTTGGAAGGGGACAACATGCGTATCCTAAATGTTATAGATATATCTGACTTGCATGGCGTGGGCAAGATGTTTGTGGTGGGAGCTATATTAGATAAGATATTTAAAAAGCGAGAAGAAAGTGGTATATCAGAGCCTAAAATTTTTATCCTTTTGGACGAATTAAATAAATACGCCCCAAAAGAAGGCTGGAGTCCTATTAAAGATGTACTTCTTGATATAGCTGAAAGAGGTAGAAGTTTGGGTGTGATACTAATAGGTGCACAGCAAACTGCAAGCGAGGTGGAAAAACGCATTGTGGCAAACAGCGCTATCAAAGTAGTGGGCAGGCTTGATTCTGCAGAGCTCTATTCGGAGGAGTATGGATTTTTGTCTAAAAGCATGAAACAAAGGGTGAGTATGTTAAAAAAGGGTTCTATGGTATTATACCAACCAGACATCCCCACTCCAGTAGTGGTAAACGTGCCTATGCCGCCATGGGCTACCAGAAAAGAAGAGGTGAAAGAAGATGAAGAGATTGTTTCTTATATTGATAATATATTTAATTAGTTTTGTGGGAGTTTCATTAGCCCAGATAATTGATGTTAGAGAGGGTAAGTATCCAGATAAAACTCGTTATGTATTTGATGTAAAAGATGTAAAAACCTATAAAGTAAACCAACAAGGAAGAAATATAATAATAGAAATAGGTGATAGAAAAGTTATATACACAATGCCATATATTCCTTCCTCTGTGAAAACTTTTATACTTCAAAATCCAGAACGTATTGTAGTAGACATATATAAACCAATAAAGACAATTAAACAAGATAGCATTATGAACATTGTATCAAAAAAATATGCATATCTATTAAAAGACAAACCAAATATTAAGACAATGCCTGTTGATAACGATAGCCAAGACCCTCTTAGCGTAGTAGACAAAAGATATTTAGAAGCTCTGGAAAATACTCCTGAAAAACCATATAAATATATACCTCATCCAGCTGGAGTAAAAGTAGTGGTAATAGACCCAGGGCACGGGGGGAAAGATTCGGGAGCTATAGGCATAGGTGGAGTGGAAGAAAAGAATATCGTTTTAGCTATAGGGAAAAAGCTTGACTTTTTTTTGAGCCATGACCCAAGATTCAAAGTAATAATGACAAGAGACAAGGATGTGTTTATACCCCTTCAGCAAAGAGCACGCATCGCCATAGAAAATAGGGCTGATCTTTTTATAAGCATACATTGTAATATGGCGCCTGGCCATATAACATGGCCTCACGGTACAAACATATATTTTCTATCAACGCCTGGGATAAGCATGAAGTACAACGAACTTGTAAACGACTCTTCTTTTGCTCATCTTGTGTTTGGAAATGCCATTTACGAACCCAGTATAAGTGCAAGAAAAGTATTGGCAAAACTTGCTTTGGATGTTACAAAAAATCAAAGTTTTGTATTTGCAAAAGACTTAGCTTATACTTTTGATACAGATTTACATAAACATGTTAGTATTCACAATATTCACAGAAGAAACTTTGTGGTTTTAAGAACCCCTGGCATCCCCTCCGTGTTGGTGGAAACAGGATTTATTAGTAACCCCCATGATGTAAAAGAGCTTACAAACCCCTCTTACCAATGGGTTTTTGCTAAAGCCATGTATGAGGCTATAGTGGATTACTTTTTCGGTCATCATAAGGAGAATATACAAGAAAACAATGTAGCTGTAAACTAATATACGATCACCTTATACCACTCCCCTTGATGGACTATCTTTGTTTTCTTGCCTTGAGCCTGTAACTCCAAGCTTTTGCTTACAGCATCAGAAAAGTATCTGAAAGCTCCAGCTTGGTAGCTCCCATTTGGTAATTTCATGGGCTTTTCCTTTGTGTTATAGGATTTTCCAAGATTGAGCTGTACAGTATTCGGTTTTTTGGGTTTTTGAATTATCGGTTTTCTTACTATAGGTTTTCTCATAACAGGTCTTATTGGCTTTTTTAAAACTCTTATCCGATTTGGCTTTTTAGATACTTTTGGAATAGTTTTTTCTGGATTTTTAGTGGTATGTTCTGCACCGGAGATAGGTTTGTTAGTGCTGCTAAGAGGGTTAACCGATTTTTGGGTATTTGATGATGTATTAAGCTGGGTTTTGGGTTTTGTAGATAAGTTAGGAGTGCCAGCTGGTGTAGAGATATTTGAAGGTGTGTTGGACGGAGGAATTTGAGGGATTGTAGTTGGGTTGATGTGTGTTTGGGGTTTTGGCGGAAGTTTTACGCTTGGAGCTTGTTTTAGGTTTTCTTCTATGAGTTTTTTGTTTAAACTATTTGTGGATATATTTCTATGCCATGTGGAATACCATAGATAAAAAAGCGTTGCACCCAATAATATCAATAAAAAAGTTATGACATTTTTTGCGTTAAACATAATATCATTATAAAATTTTTTTACTCTATTATGGGGATTTTTAGGCTTATGTTGTTTATTTTAACATCCAAAGTCTTTGTAGAACCCACCAAAAACTTCGCACTAAACTTATACGCTGGGATTAGCTTGATGGATTTTTTATCATCGTAAAAAAACAAATCCCCTATTTTATAAGGATATGAATACATGTAAAGATAACCATCTTTTACGAACAACCCCTCCTTTGAAAAGCCATTATACACACCGCAACTTGTATACATATAGATGGTAGAAAAATCTTTGGAGTTGTCTATTTTGAGGTCTTTGGAGCATAGCACAGCTCTTTCGAGATTATAAATAAGATTTGCATAATCGTATGTGTCTTTTGAGCCTTTTATCGTTTTAAGGCTTTTATTGATAATAAAAAAATAAGACCCAATGAGAACTCCAAAAAACAAAGACAGTATCACAATCACCACTATCACTTCTAAAAGTGTAAAACCTTTTTTTAGTAGCATTTTACAAAGCTCAGATCTTGATATTTAAACAATGAGCATTTTATAAAAATTTTGGTGGTGCTATCCTTTATAAATATTGTTTTCTTGGGTGTGTTTACGCTGTTAAATAGTATGAAAGAGTTTAGGGCAATATTGTGCTCTCTTTGACGAAGATTTATAGCTTGTATGAGTAAAGAGTAAGCCCCAGCTATTAGTACCACAAATACTATAAAAGCTCCTAATGTTTCTAAAAGCGTAAAACCGCGTTTGTACAATGTGCTATTTTTTAAGATGCATCGTCCATACATCTATTTTTTTACCATCTGGAGTCTTGGCAAAAAGATCATAGGAATGATCGGGAGCTGGCGAGATATAGTAAAATTTATGACCCCAACCATCAGTGGGTACTTTGTCTATCTCTTGATGCCAGTTTTCTGGGATGGGTGGGATAACAGGCTTTTCTACCAATGCTTTTAGACCTTGGGCGGTGGTGGGATACATACCAGTATCCACATAGTATTGCTCTATCGCCCCTTGAAGATTTTTAAGCTGAACTTTTGTGGCTTTTAGCTTTGCCTCACCCACTCTGTTTGTAACTTTTGGTATGATGATAGCTGCCAAAATCCCTATTATTACAATTACTACCAAAAGCTCAATAAGAGTAAAACCTTTTTTATGTCTTTTCATACACTATTTATTATATCAAAAAATGATTTTGGTTCAAGGCTGGCCCCTCCCACCAAAAGCCCGTTTACATCGTGGGCGCTCAAAAACTCTTTGGCATTTGAAGAGTTTACGCTTCCCCCATAAAGCACTCTCACAGACACATCTTTTTTAGCAATGTCTTTTAGTATGCTTTTTATAAAAGTATGGACTTTTGAAGTATCCTCTGGGTTCGCAGATTTTCCAGTACCTATCGCCCAGACTGGCTCATAAGCTATGTCTATTTTCTCAAAATAATCTCCGAGCCCTGCTAAGGCAAGTTTTATTTGAGATTCTATCACATTGTAAGTAATACCTGATTCTCGTTCTTCCAATGTCTCTCCTACACATAGCATCACATTTAAACCTTCTTCCAATACAGATATAACTTTTTTTCTGATGAGCTCATCAGACTCTTTAAATATATGCCTTCTCTCAGAATGTCCCAGCAACACATACTGAGCTTTGCAGGATTTTATCATACTGGGGGATATCTCTCCGGTAAAAGCTCCTTTTTTCTCATGGTATGTGTTTTGGGCTCCTGCTTTTATAGGTGTTTTTTCTAAAAGCTTTGAAACTTCACACAAATACAAACATGGAGGATATATAAGCACATTCACTTTCTCAAAATCTATATCGTATTTTATAAACTCCTCCACATAACTAAGCACCTCATTATAACTCTTATTCATCTTCCAATTTGCTGCTATAAACTTTTTCATATAGATATTATAACATATGTAAATCTATGTTTTTGAGGCTACTGATTATTTTTCATAACTTCTAATGTATTTATCGTTATCCATTTTATTTTGCCTTTATTAATTGCATCTTGTATTGCTTTCTCTCTTTCTGTAAGTCTTGTAGTTTTGCCAGTTTTAACTTCTATAAAAATTATTTCGACGTTTTCATAATTTTGCTCTTCTAATCCTTTAAAAGCTATAAAATCTATTGGAGTGCCTATGAACCTAATATCTTTTGGATTTATATCGTATTCTTCAAAAATCAACAAGGGTGCCAAATGCTCCCCAACCTTTCCAATAATAACAGAGCTTGATTTTTTAATGGCATCTTGTCTTATATTTTTTTCATTTTCCATAATCCATCTGTCAAGTCTGTTTTTATATTCTTGTTCTAATATGCTCCTTAACTCCGACTCTAGCCTTACCCTATCTTGTCTTCTGTATTCATCTATTTTGGTATTAAATTTCATGATAAAATAAACAAGGGCTATAGCCGTAACAATAAATAAAATAAATAAAACTAACTCTACGCTCATAACTTATATATTAAATTAAATATACCCAAGCTTATCTCTTAAAATATCAAAAAAGCTTATGCGGTTTACGCTTATAGTGTTGCAAAAAATATTTGATTTTTTGACAGTAATGATATCTTCTTTCTTTACATCAAAAAACTCTTGCCCGTCCAAGGTAAGATACGCCTCTCTTGTCTTGTCTCCGAGTTTTAGGCTTATGGAGGCTTCAGACGAAAGCAAAATAGGTCTTATAGATATCGTGTGAGGGCAAATGGGAACTATGAGTATATTCTGAAGTTCAGGGGTAAGGATAGGGCCTCCTGCAGATAGAGCATAAGCTGTAGAACCAGTGGGAGTTGATACTATAACCCCATCTGCTCTTAAATCCGCTATCTCATCTTTTCCTTGATAAACTTCTATATCTATAAGCCTCGAAAGATATGACCTAGCCAAAACAGCATCGTTTAAATAAGCTCCTAAGTATTTATTGTTTAAAAATACATCTAACATCATTCTCTTTATTATTTTATATTTCCCTTCTATTATATCCTTTAACATATATATGGCGTCTTTTTTTGGAATTTCAGTTAAAAAACCGAGTCTTCCTAAGTTTATTCCCACCATGGGTTTTTTAGAGAATTTTCTAGCGGCACTTAAAAATGTTCCATCTCCTCCTATTATGATTAATATATCCGCATCTTCTATTGAAGATATCTCTTGCCCAAAATCCAAAAGCGCTTTTTGTATACTTAGTGAAAACTCCTTCGCTTTCTCATCAACTTTTACATAAAACCCAAACTTCATAAAAAACCCTTATACCATTATATCAGTATAAGGGAGTTACTTTTAATGATTATTATGACAGCTAAATCTTGTCAAAAGCTCAAATTTATCCGGTATGATGGGAGTAAGCTCATTGGAATCGTATTTTCTTAAGAGCTCATCAAAACTTATCTTATCATCTTCAGCAAAATAAACTTTCATGTCATTTGAAATGGCTTTCATGTAAGCTCCTTGTCCCATATGAAGCACTATTAAGTCTCTTACGCCCAGTTTTAGCAGCATATTCACTACCATACCACCCCTTTCCACAGGATTTCTAAAAGTTTCTATAGTCTTTGAGCTTCTATCATAAAAAGCAAAAAACTTCACTTCTCCAAAAAGCGGGGATATCTTTAATGAGGTATTTTCTTTTGGCGCTTTTATAGGTATAGCTGTACATCCTTTATATTTTCCAGGCTCTATCCCATCAATTGGGACTTCTAACATTTGAAGAGTTTTCATAATCAAGCCTCCTTAGCTTAAATAGAGTTAGCTTATACTAACTTCTTTTATAAATTAATATCTAAAATAAGACTATGCAATGACTAATATTATACTATCAAAAACCCTAAAACCCCTGATATCTGTTAAAATAATGGGTATATGAAATACACTTTGCTGATGTTTTCTTTTTTTGTACTTTTAAGAATAGGATTTGCAGACGCCATTATAAAATCAAACTACCCTCTTTCTAAAAACAACTTTGCTAAGATTATAACGAAAGACAATTTGCATCGGATGGTGGGAATTATAAGAAACATTCCCTATATAAAAGACGTGAAAGTGCTTGGATTTGAAAAAGATAATCCTATTATATACATAGAAAGATATCCTATCATAAAATCTGTAAAAATAAAAGGTAATCATTTCTACAGTAGGTATGAATTAATCCCTATAGCGAACATAAGACCAGGAACGCCGATAAAAAGTACCATAGAAAAAAAACAAAAGACAGTGGAAGATTTTTTAACACAATTTTACAAAAACAACGGCTTTTTAAAGGCTAATGTGAGAGCTAAAATTATGCAGGCGAAAGGTGGATATCTGGATGTGAATATAAATATAAAAGAAGGAGATTTGTATTTTATAAAAGATGTGTATGTAAATGGTAAGAAATTTAGAGGTGGAATACTTCCTATTGGAGATATAGCGGACATTAAAAACATAAACAAAGTTTATGGGATTTTAAAAAGATATTATAAAAATGAAAACGCATTTATATATCAAGAGTCTATAAAAACAGCCATCACTAACAAACCATTTTTAAGTGTGCTTGGTGCCCAAAAAATCAAACACAATATATTTCACATTGTAGGAGTTTTTGTAAATGATATATCTAACTTTTTAGAGTATCCTATATCTTTTTCAAAAGCGGCCCTTGGCAAAGGTGGGGTAGCGGATTTATACTACAAGGTATACGAAGAGCCTCAAAATATAATAATATTTAAAGGTCAAAAAGCTTTTGATGAAAAAACACTGTTAAAAATAGCCAATATAAAGGATATAGATATTTTTACATTAAAAGATGCAGAGGATAGACTTATAAGCTTTTATAAAGACAATGGATATTTTGACATGAAAATAAGTTATAAACCGAACCGTGAATATACAAAAGCGGTATTTTATATAGATGAAGGAGACAGATACAAATTAAGCAACATATTTTCAAATTGTCCCACACTTGAGGCTTTTATTAAAAAAAGATATCACGATAGTTATGTAAATCTTATAAGCTTAAAAAAACTTATAAAAAAATATCATAAAGAGTTGAAATCTCAAGGCTATATATATGGATATTCTTATAGAATAGATATATCAAAAAAGCCTGGATACACGGCAGATATATATATATAAACTTAAACAAAGGATATAAAATAATTTTATCAAAACTATTATTAAAAGGGACTTCTGACAAACATATAAAAGATATTTTTAAGCAATATAAAACACCTACAGAATACAGTGCAAAGCAAATAGAAGATATTACAAACGATATAATATCAACAGCCAAAAGATATGGGTATTTTGATGTGAAAGTAAATCCAAAAGCTAATGTAACAGCTTTAAAAGATAACGTAGACCATTATGAATATACATTCTATGTAGATTTGGGCAAAAGATATGAAAACGGGAATACGGTCATCTATGGATACAGCCATGCTTTAGAGCACAGCATACAATACATGGCTTCTGCGGGAAGATATTATAATGCCGAGGATGAGCAACGAGCTATATCAAATTTACAAGAGAGCTCTATATTTAGCGCTGTTAATATAGAAACATTTTTAGACAAGAAGAATAATAAAGTGGATAGATTGGTAGAACTCCAAGAAGCCAAGAGGGGGCTTTTCAGAGTAAATATAGGTTATAACACAGAACAAAGACTCATATTAAACACTGCCTTAGGATGGTCTGACCTTTTTGGCACACCTGCTCAAGCTATTTTCAACTACAACATATCCAGCTTAAATACCACCTACAAACTTGGTATAGACGATAAATTTTTATTCTCAAAAAACTATTTCGGTAGCATCTTTTACCAAAGAGATTTTGAAATACACAACAGTTATTATTTTATTTCGAAAGGTATTAATCTAAGCTTAGGAAGAAGGATTGGAAGATATTACACTTTTAGCATAGGATATTCTAATACCAGGGATTATGTTTACAATGGGCCTGTCCAAGACAATGGATATTCCAAACAACAGACGATAAGCTTCGATCTCATAAGAAGTTATAGAAACAAACCTGTAAATCCTACAAAGCTTGGTTATGATGATGTGAGATTTACCAAAAGTCTAAAAACCGGATACAACAGTTTTAACATCAACACATACTATCTTATACACCTAATAGACAGCATATTTTACTCTTTTAAATTTGGTTTTGGCATGGAAAACGATGGATATATATATCAAAGATTTTTCTTAGGTGGATTAAAAGACATGATGGGATACAACTTTGAAGATATAGGTTCGCCGGAAGGTGGCAAGTATTATGGGTTTTTAAGAAATGAAATAGATTTCCCTATAAAAAAACCTTTTAACTTGGCTCTCTTCTCAGATTTTGGCAATGTTTCAAGTTCTTTTAATACATTAGTCGACAGGATTAAAAAAGATGTAGGCTTGGGAGTGTTTGTATATACCCCTGTGGGGCCTGTGAGATTCGATATAGCAAAGCCTTTGTCAAAAATCCCAAATGTGCAGTCTTCTATAAAGTATTATATATCTGTGGGATACTTTTATTGATATATATCATTTACAGCTCATATTTTTTTTGCTATACTTATAGCCTAATTGGTTGGCAGTCCCCATCGTCTAGCCTGGCCTAGGACACCGGCCTTTCACGCCGGCGACGCGGGTTCGAATCCCGCTGGGGATGCCAAAAAAATATAAATAAAGATTTTAAAATTTATGCTTTTAAAATCCGCAAAACAATGATTAAAAACCATTGACTTTTTTAACCAAAAACAAATATTTATGTTATCTTATTTTTTTGGAGGCTTTTATGAGACACGATTGGAGCCTAAGAAGTAATTGGCCAAATAAAACCCAGATGCATCTTGCAAGGCAAGGTATTATAAGTGAAGAGA
>CAZDZN010000025.1:16682-18979 GCA_964509905.1 uncultured Aquificaceae bacterium | reverse complement strand
AAGGTATAGATGTATCAAACGTAAGAGTGGCTATCCTCAACGCTTGTCACGTATGGAAGATGATAGCGGATGACTATGTTTATGATCCAGAAATATACAATGGTCAAAGACCAGCAGCTTCCACAGCCGTAGTAAAAGAATTAGGCGCTATAGTAGCTGATTACTACACTTGGTATGATTGCTGCGGATTTGGTTTTAGGCACATTCTTACAGAGAGGGAATTCACAAGGTCATTTGCTATAAACAGAAAGTTGAAGGTAGTATACGAAGATGCAAAAGCTGATCTCATAGTAACTCATGATACCGGTTGTACCACCACATTTGAAAAGAACCAATGGATAGGCAAAGCCCATGACATGTATTATCCAGTAGCGGTTATGTCAGATATTATGTTTTCTGCTTTAGCCTGTGGCGCTCATCCTTATAAGATAGTACAACTATACTGGAACTGCTCATCTTACGAACCTCTCTTGGAAAAAATGGGTATCACCAACTGGAAAGACTTGAAGAAAGAGTGGGAAGATACCGTCAAATATATTAATGAGCTTGATAAAGCTGGTAAGCACGACGAACTCCAAGAATTCTTCAAAACTTACGACTTATACGAACCATACAGCAGAACCTCCGATGGTAAGCCAAGAGCAAGTGCTACAGCAGATAAAGTATTGTTTAGATCTTGATAATTTTTTAGGAGGTTATATATGTCTAAGAGTGTATTGGTGATAGGTGGCGGGCCAGCTGGTATATCCGCAGCTAAAACTCTTGGTAGGTTAGGTGTATCTACAGTTTTAGTGGAAAAAGAGCAAAAGTTGGGTGGTAGACCTATGTTAGAAGACTATCATACCCTTGTCCCTAGAAAGTTAAAACCTTCACAAGTTCTTGGTCCTACTATAGACGAAGTGACCAAAAACCCTAATGTAAAGGTAAAAACAGGCACAGAAGTAGAGGCTTGCGAAGGTACACCAGGGAATTACAAGGTAAAACTTTCAAACGGCGAAACCGTAGAAGCTGGTGCTATCGTAGTAGCTACCGGTTTTCAGCACTTTAATGCCAGGAGGAAAGGTGAACTTGGGTACGGTCTATTTCCGGATGTCATAACAAACCTCGAGCTTGAACAGATGTTTTCTCGTCAGGGAAAGCTCTATAGACCATCAAATGGTCAATTACCCAAGCGTGTTGCTTTTGTATTTTGCGTAGGTTCCAGAGATAGACAGCTTGGCGTCTCCAATGTGCATTGTTGCAGATATGGATGTGCATTGTCTGGACTTCAAGGCACCGAAATAAGAGAACACTATCCAGATGTAGATGTGTTTTGCTACTATATGGATGTAAGAACTTATGGCACTTGGGAATATCCATTTTATTGGGCTCCTCAAGAAAAAGCTGGTGTTAGATATGTAAGAGGAAGAATCGCTGAAATTACCTTCAGACCATCAGACGGTAGGCTCGTGGTAAAACACGAAGATACTATAGTCCAAAGGCCATCTGAAGTACCCATGGATCTAGTGGTATTGGTGCTCGGCATGGAACCTTCCGATGGTACTAAGAAAGTAGCTAAGATGCTCGGATTAAGCCAGGACCCAGACAATAAGTTCTTATTACCATCTGAATCTTCTGGCTCAAACATCATATCTAACAAAGAAGGCATATTTATAGCTGGCGCATGTAAAGGTCCGATAGATATAGAATCTTCTATGTCAGAAGGTGAAGCTGCTGCTGCCGAAGCAATAGTTTATGTAGGAGCTAAGGTGAGCGTATAATGAGCAACATCGTACCAAACGAGGGGTTTAAATCAGCCCCTCTGGATGATTTTTTGATAAGAGATTATCTTATTAAGATATTGGGCGACGGTGAAGAGTTAGCTCAAGAATTTTATTCAAGGGTTTTGGAGAAATCCAATCTTTTTAAGGACGCTTTTGCCAAAGACAAATTAGCTTCTTTAGATAAAGATACCTTATTGGATGTGTTTTACCATATGTATCCAGCTAAGCGGTTTAGACATAAAATAATAGAAGAAACCGGGCTTAACAATATCAAAAAAGCCATAAGTGATTTACTTTACGGAAAAGCCGAAAACTGGGAACAAAGAGTTAATGCTTTTGCAAATGTCATAAGAGGCGTTAGCAGAAAAAACGCTAAAGATATTGCAGCTGAGATATTACATTTTACATTTCCAGAAGATTATATACTCTTTACATCTTGGATATGGGACCCAGAATCTGAGAGCGGTGCTATAGTATTTTTAAAAGAAGAGGCTCCGGTAAATGGACATGGTAGAGAAATGGATGGCTCTACTT
>CAZDZN010000025.1:4483-16672 GCA_964509905.1 uncultured Aquificaceae bacterium | reverse complement strand
AAACTTATGTGCAGGTGTATGAAAAGCTCTTGGAATTTGGCGTAAGAGTTAGAGGATTTTTATTTGTGGATATCTTTTTGGCTATGATATATGGCACCTATGTAGATTATATGACTTTATCCACCATGCACAGCGCTAAAGGGTTTTTCCCACCTGCAGATTTTATAGCTAAGCGTCTTTTAGGAGTTTTAAGAGAAGACGAAGTTACTTTTACTTATTAATTTAGGAGGTTGTTATGGCTATTCATGAGCGTGGTCTTGTAGACCAAGAGCGCATAGTAAAGAAGGATAGAATAGTTATAGACGGTGTGGATGCATCTGGGGATTGGAACCTTATAATACTTCCAAGGGTTATAAATGACTATGATCTAGATTTTGCGAAAGATATCATCAACCATCCCCAAGGGAAAACCATAAACCAATGCTATCAATGCTCTTATTGCACATCCAGCTGTCCAGTGCACAACTACTGGGATGAAAAATACAACCCGAGACATTTCATATACCTTGCAAGGCTTGGGATGTTGGATGAGCTACAAAAAAGGGCTGATGTTATATGGAGATGTGTCTCTTGCCACAAATGCACCCACAGATGCCCGAAAGGCGTTTTGGTGGAAGAAGTTTTAAAGGTTATAGTAAACCAGATGGCAAAAAGAGGTCTCATAGAAGAATATCCATCGAAAAAATTTGACAAATTTTTCACAGAAGGCGTCATAGAGTATGGACGCATAGAAGATGGAGAGCTTTTATTTGGTTGGATGGAAAAGCAAGGATATTCTGTAATGAAAGATCCTATTCTTAAAAAACCTATACCTTTTGCTGGTGGTTTACCAGATTGGCTTAAGAGTTTAGCTATAAAGCCTTTAAAAGGTATGAATATAGACTTTTTGATATTAAATGCCAAACATATGCTTATACATCCTAGAACTCAAAACTGGAATAGATTTAAACAGGTTCTTGAGAGAGTAATAAGAGAAGAAGGCATAATGACTCATTAAAGGAGGTCTTAAATGGGTGTTATAGGTAAAACTGTAGCTTACTATCCCGGTTGTTCGTTAGAAGGAGCAGCAAGAGCTTATGATGTTTCATTAAGGCTTGTGGCTAAAGAGCTTGGCCTAGAGCTTGATTATCTAAAAGATTACAACTGTTGTGGTGCTATGGAATCCAAAAATGTAACATTTTGGGGTACCATGCTTATGAATGCTAGGAACATGTCTTTGGCTAAAAAGCAAGGGCATGATGTGATAGTGGCTCCTTGCAATGGTTGTTCTTTCTCTTTACAGAGAGCTTGGTACTTCTTAACCTCTGATAACTCTGTACTTACAAAAACTAATGCGCTTTTGAGAGAAGGCGGAGTCGATCCCATAGATACAGTACCAGAAACATATCATGCATTAGAGTGGCTTTATGAAGAAGCTGGTCCTGAAAAGATAAAAGAAAAAACCAAAAAATCTTTAAAGGGTTTGAAAGTAGCCAATTACTATGGATGTCTTTATACGAGACCTCACTTCTATTCAAGAACTTATTCTCATTTGGGTGGCCAAGAACTGGATAAAGATAGGCCTATGAGAAGAGCCACAGCTGACGATGACGAACATCCATTTTTCCAAGATAAACTTTTGGAGGCTGCTGGAGCTACTACCGTTAGTTTTGAGCCGATGCACACTCAATGTTGTGGTGGCCCTCACTCCCTGTCCGACGAAGCTGTATCAGAAAAATTCGTGATGATGATACTTCAAAATGCCAAAAGAAATGGTGCCGACGTGATAGCTACCGAATGCCCTCTTTGCCACGCATCTGTAGAGATGTATAGGCACAGGCTTATGTTAAAAGGCGTACCAGATGTGGATGTGCCGGCAGTTTACTTTACACAACTCTTAGGGTTGGCATTTGGCAGGAGTGCTTCAGAAGTAAAATTAAAGGACAACTTATCTGATCCATTACCAGTATTAAAAAGATATGGTTTAGCTTGATATTTGCCCCCAGTCCGGGGGCTTTTAATGTTAGAGGTGTAAGGTTATGGATTTACATGGGACTACTGATGAAAATATATTTGAACATAATGGATGTTTGATACCAAAAGATCTTTATTACGACATAGAGAACCAAGTATGGATAAGATTAGAGCCAGATGGTACTGTTACCTATGGTCTTACTGATATAGGCCAAACGAGATCCGGTAAACTTCTACATATTCGAATAAAAGATGTAGGTAAAAAAATACCAAAGGGTAAGCCTGTAGCCTCTTTAGAAAGTGGAAAATGGGCAGGACCTATACCTTGTGTGGTAGAAGGTGAAGTAGTCAAAAGAAATGAAGAATTGTTAGAGCAAGCTGATATAATAAATTATGACCCCTATGGTAGAGGTTGGATAGTAACATTAAAACCTATTAATTTAGAAAGAGATTTGAAAGAGTTGGTAATCGGTGAAGAGGCTGTAAAGCAAATGAAAGAGTACATAGATAGAGAAGATATAATATGTATGAGGTGCACATAGATGGCGGTTTCTGATAAACATGTGATTCTTTTAGTATCTCAGTGGTGTGCCACATGCCCAGATGCGGACGCTCTTTATCAAAAACTTCAGCAAGAATTGGGATTCAAATATGAGGTTTTAGACGTGGCTCAACCAGAAGGAAGAGTTTGGGCTAAAAAGTTGATAGTAAGAAGCGTCCCGTCTACTATAGTAGACGGTAAACTCACTTTTGTGGGTGTACCTACTGAAGAAGAAGTGAGAAAGGTCCTAAATTCATGATGGAACCTACGGGGCAAAAGGTACTTATACTGATGACAAGCGGGCCAAAAACACCACACAGGTGCGCTACGCCATTCTTCATAGGAGCTTTGATGGCATCCAATGACGCAGAGGTGGAGATATTTTTCAATATGGACGGCACAAATCTTATCAGGAAAGGCGTACCTGAATCTATATACCCAGGCGGTGATTCTTGTGTATCGGGTCAAAAGCCTAAATCCGTGTATGAATTTATGAGAGATGCAAAGGCGGCTGGAGTTAAGTTTTATTCTTGTAAACAGGCTATTGATTCTTCTGGTTTAAAAGAAAATGAGCTTATAGGTTTGATAGACAAAGTTGTTCCAGCAGGTGAGTTTGCTCAAAAATCTTTGGAAGCTGATAAGGTTTTAATTTTCTGATGTTAAAAGCTAAAAACATTTTAAGGAGGTATAGATATGGCAGTAGTAAATGGGTGTAATGTCCCAGAAGATTTACTCTATGATGTAGACGCAGAGGCTAACGCCTTCACATGGGCCAAAGACAACGGTGATGGTACTTATACCGTAGGTTTAACTTCTGTGGCAGCAGCTATGGCTGGTAGATTGGTGGCTTATACACCAAAAAAAGTGGGTAAGACTGTGGACAGAAGAAAATCTGTGGCCACTATAGAAAGTGGTAAATGGGTAGGTCCCGTACCTTCACCTTTAACCGGCGAAGTAACTGAAATAAACGACGCTTTGAAAACGAACCCAGCATTAGCAAACGATGATCCATATGGGGCCGGTTGGATAGCAAAAATGAAACCATCAAATCCATCGGAGGTTTCCTCGTTGTTAAAAGGTCCAGAAGCCGTGGAAAAGTTAGGCGCTATAGCCAAAGAAAAAGGCATATCCTGCTCCTAATATAATCTTAACCCTACCTTTTTGGTAGGGGTTTCATAAATTTAAAAAATTAATGTTTTGAGGCTTTTGGAATGAAGAAATTAGCTATCGTTCTGATGTCCGATTTAAATACAAGCTCATTAAAGGTAGAGATGAGCATGAGGTTTGCCCTAAGAGCCTCAGAAGATCCGCGCTTTGAAGTAAAGTATTTTTTCTGGGCTGATGGGGTAAAAGTTCCAAGGCAAATTGAAGAAAGAGAAGATATAAAAGATTTATTTTATAAACTATTGGAAAAAGGCATCACCACTATGGCTTGCGTAAATAACTCTACAAAATTAGGAGAGGCGGAGTACATAGAGCAAAAAGGGGTATCTGTGTTAGCTATAGGACCAGAGCTTTTAGAACTTATAGATAAGGATGCACAAGTTATCACATTTTGAGGTAGATTTATGGTGGATATAGATTTTGACGAATCTTTTTTGGAAAAGCTAAAAACAGGATTAGAGGTTAAAAAATCTCATTTTGGAGATGATATATTTTTTTACGGGCCCGGGTTTAAATATTACGAGGTAGAGGACTTTAAAAGTGCTTCAAAACCAAGATTTGTAGATATATCCATCACTGGCAAAAAGTGTGAGCTTATGTGCGATCACTGTGCCTCTAAGATACTTCATCACATGATACCAGCAACTTCACCAGAAGAGTTTGTAAAAATATGTGAAGATTTAAAAGAATCAGGTGTGGGCGGAATACTCATTTCTGGAGGCTCCAACAAAGACAATGTGGTGGAACTATACGATTATAAAGATGCAATGATCTACGCTAAAAAAGAACTGGGATTAATAGTGACTACTCATGTGGGGCTTGTAGATGAAAGACTTGCTAAGATTTTAAAAGAGGCGGATGTTGATGCGGTGCTTTTGGATATCATCGGAGAAGACGAGACTATTCACAAAGTTTACAAACTCCCACATAAGAGCACAAAAGATTACGATAAGTCTTTGAGGCTTTTAAAAGAGCAAGGACTCAAAATAGTCCCTCATATCATCATAGGGCTTCACTACGGCAAGATCATAGGGGAGTTTAACGCGGTGGATATTATATCAAAATACAACCCAGATGCGTTGGTATTGGTGGTGGTGATGCCCTATTACGGAAACGCCAGATATCAGCTGATAAAACCACCCACAGCGGAAGAATCTGCCGAAGTGATACTTTACGCCAGACAAAAGATGCCAGAAAATCCTATAATAATAGGATGTGCAAGACCAGCCGGAGAATATCGATTGGCTTTTGATACATATGCCATGTTAGCAGGGGTAAACGGCATAGCTTTTCCGGCAGAAGGTATAGTATCTCAAAGTGTGGAGTTTGGTATGAGGCCGAATATCTCTCCAAATTGCTGTTCTACTGTAATATTCGATATCAGGGATTTTGTGAATGTATGAAATTTTGGATGTAAAAGATCTTTCTAAAAGTCTAAAACTTGTGAAAGTAAGAAATACTTATCTATCAAAGGCCCGTAGTGGACAATTTTTTATACTTCAATACACCGAAAAACCAGAGAGGCTTCCTCTTTTTGTGATGGACACTGATGAAGAACAAAAAAGTGCTACATTTTTACTTCAAAAAACCGAAGATTCAATAACAATGGATGTTTTTGATAATATCAAAGTGGGGCACCGGGTTCACTACATCGAAGGGCCAGCTGGCAAACCCTTTGAAGTTTTGGAAAATAAAAATATCCTCTCTGTGAGTATGAACTGGGGTTTTGGGGGAATATATAATATAGCCAAACGCCTAAAGGGCAAAAACAATTTGGATTTGGCTTTTATAAATACCGATGACATAAAATTATACGATGTGAAAGATTTTACATCTGTTTTTGATAATATTTATGAATACGAATCGTTTGAGGCTTTTGATAAAAACAAGAAAGATTACGATATAATAATAATCGCTGGTTCTAATTGGATTGCGAGAGAGTTAGTTAATATTTATGAAGATAAGCTGGTGATAAGTGCCATCATCACACGCACGCTATGCACTGTGGGGCTTTGTCTTGCTTGTAGGATAAACTATGATGGCAATCTAAAGCTTCCCTGCGTGGAAGGCCCTTGGCTTGATGCTTCCAAGGTGGATTTTGACGACTTAGAAAGAAGGCACCGAATATTAAAAGAAGCCTTGGAGCATAGCATTGTAAAAAACAGGAAGAGCTGATATGAAAAAGGTTAGGTATTTTGATAGAAATCCAGAAATCTTAATGGATGTTCAAAAGCGTATTAAAACCTTTGAAGAATACGCTCTTGGGTATACTATAAGCTTGGCTATAGACGAAGCAAAGCGCTGCATACTTTGTAAAGATGCTGAGAAAAGATGTATAAAAGGATGCCCTATAAATGTAGATATACCAGGGTTCATATCCAAAATTGCCGAAGGAAAAATCTTAGAGGCTTATGAGATAATCACCAAAACTGACATATTCCCTTCTATTTGCGGAAGAGTGTGCCCTCAGGAACGCCAATGTGAAGGAGCTTGCATACTCCACTTTGATACTGTAAGAAACAAAAAAAACAAGGGACTCCCAGTAAACATAGGGGCTTTAGAGAAGTTTGTAGGAGATTTTGTAAGGATATCCGGTATAGAACAAGATATAGAGACAGAGCAAAAAAAAGATCTAAAAGTGGCGATAGTAGGCTCTGGCCCAGCGTCTTTGGGATGTGCTTATGAATTAGCTAAAAAGGGTGTCGATGTGGAAGTATTTGAGGCTTTATCAAAACTAGGTGGCGTGATGTTTTATGGCATACCTAACGCAAGGCTTGATAAAGGCATATTAGAGTATGAAATAAATAAACTTAAAAAGATGGGTGTTAAATTTAATACTGGTGTTGTGATAGGGAGGACTATATCTTTAAAAGAGCTTAGAGATAACTATAACGCTGTTTTCTTAGGCATAGGAGCAGGACGCGGGAATTTGGGTATAAAAGGTGATAATTTAGCAAATGTCTATTCTGCTATAGAGTTTCTTATGAATATAGCTCTTGGATATCCCATGGCGGAGATTAAAAAAGTAGCTATCATAGGTGGGGGCTTCACAGCGGTGGACTGCGCTATAAGTGCCATAAGATTTGGCATGGAAACCCATGTGATATATAGAAGAACCAGAGAGACTTCTTCTGCCAGAGATGAAGAATGGGATCATATTGAAGAAGAAGGTGCTATAATTCATTGGTTAACTCAACCAAAAGAGATAATAGGAGATGAAGACGGTGCGGTAAAAGGCCTGAAATGCGTAAAAATGGAGCTGGGAGAACCAGATTCTTCAGGCAGACCGAGACCTGTAGAGATACCGAACTCAGAGTTTTTCATAGAAGCCGACTCAGTAGTCCTTGCTATAGGCCAAAAACCAAACCATATAGCTTTTGAGGATATAGGATTAAAAACAACAAAGTGGGGTACTTTAGAAGTAGGTGAAAACTATATGTGTTCTATAGAGGGTATATTTGCTTCAGGAGATGTGATAAATGGAGGCGATACCGTAGTAAGAGCCTTAAGAGAAGGTAGAGAAGCTGGAAAAAACATCTATCAATATCTTTCTAATAAAAGGAGGTAAACCAATGTCCAAAAAGAAAATCGTTATAGGCTTAGTAGCTCTTGGAGCTATCTTTTTGCTTTTTAGAGCATGTGGGTCTTCTCCTCAAGGAATATCAAGGGATTTAGTCTCTAATTTCGTGAAAAGTTTAAAAGATCATCATCCGATGAAAGCCATAAGAAAGCTTGACCCGAGCCTAAGAGAAAATTTAGAGGCAAAATTAAATATGCCGTTAGCTTTGGTGGAGATGAAACCTTATGAAGCTTTAGGGGCTTCGTTAGAAGGTCAAATGTCTTTTGTAAAGAGCTGGAAGATAAAAAATGTCAGCAAGATATCCGATTCCGAAGTAAAGGTAATATTAGAAACCAAAGACAACGAACGCATGGAAAGAGATATCACATTTACCGTCTCAAAAGAAGACAGCTCCTGGAAGATTAGTAATATAAGCTTTTAATTGAAAGTTCTTATTTGGCAAAGTGCATATTTAGGGGATGTGGTGTTGGCCACGTCTCTTTTACAAAATGCTTTGGAAGAGTTTGGGGCTTTTAATGTAGGTTTTCTTGGAAAGCCCTTTATAAAAGATCTTCTTTATGGATATCCTATAAACATTCATCCTTACGATAAAAGCCTAAAAAACTCTTTGGATATAATAAAGCAAATAAAACACTACGACGCGGTGTTGTCTTTGCATGTGTCTTTGAGAAGTGCCTTAGTCCTTTATATGTCTGGCATCAAAAAAAAGATTGGTTTTGATAGGTCTGAAGGGAAGTTTTTATATACAGATTTGGTGCATTATGAAAAAACAAGTGTTCATGAGATATATAGAAATATTAAGCTTTTGGAAAAACTCATCTCAAAATCCATCGTCCCGAAAGCCCCGAAACTTTACATAGAAAAAGAAATTGTAGAGCAAGCAAAGCACAAGCTTAATCTTCCCGATAGATTTTTAGTAATATCTCCTACTTCAAACTTTTTTTTAAAAACCTGGAAACAAGAATATTTTTTAGAGCTATCTAAATCTATAGATATACCCATAGTAATATTATCGGACAAAGTTTTACACGCTTTTAACAATATAGAAAATGTTTACAATCTCTCAGGCAAGACCTCTTTGAAAGAGTTTTTAGCCATTTTAAGTCTATCAGAGCTTGTAATAGCAAACGACTCGTCTGCAATTCACATATCAAACGCCTTTGGCAAAAAAGCCATGTCTATATACTGTGCCACATCATCTATTTATGGTTTTTATCCATTGCAAGGAAGCTACTTAGAACCTCATCTTGATTGTCATCCGTGCTCTATAAACCCAAAAAGGTGTAAAACTAAGGCTTATGCTTGCCTTGATTATATAAAACCCACTGATGTATTGAGGGTTTTGGAGAAAAATCACCTTTTATTTTCATAATATATTCATATAACCCATGATATAATTATCAAAAACGTTTGGAGGTTTTTATGTATAAAAAAATGGCGATAGGTTTTAGCGCTTTTGGTATGATAATTAGTGCTATGTCTTATGCAAGTTCTTGCCCTTCTAAGACTAAGCTAGAAAACAACCTTAAAGAGTTTAACCTACCAAAAACTATGAAGATAGTTAATATATCTCCTTCAAAGAGATTAAACGGCTTTTGTGAAGTGGTGTTTAAGCTTTCCCCTTTAAACGCCCAATACTTTTTCATAAGCAAAGATGGAAATTACATTATCCAAGGTCAAGTGATAGATGTAAAGGATAAATCCTTGGTGGCACCAGAATTATCAAAATACGAGAGTCTTTCCAAAAAAGAGCTAAAAGATTTGGAATCTCATGTAGATTTTGTATACAACAAAAAGGGATCAAAAAATTATGTATATTTTATCACAGATCCTCAATGTCCGTTTTGTCACGAAGCAGAAACACCTCTCAGAGAATGGGCTAAGAAAAATCATATAGCGGTAAAAGTAGTACTTTATCCAGTGCAAACGCCAAACGGGTCTTTGCATCCAGGTTCTATAAGAAAATCTGCCGAGCTTATATGTGGAAACAATGCGAGTTATAGCATGCTTGAATTTATGTATTCTGCTCCAGTGCCGAAAAATCCTTGTAAAGAAGGCGTTGATAAGATACACAAGAATATAGAATTTTTGCAAAATTTAGGAGTAAATGGCACTCCTACATTTGTGGGCTCAGGCGGTGCTGTGGAAACAGGTATAGCAAACAATAAAGAAGCCATGGAAGAAGAATTTAATAAATTATTAAAATAAGGATGGTAAAATAAAGATATGATAGCTTATTTTGTAATGGAATGCGGTGTAGAACCCTACATTCCTACATACAGCGGGGGATTGGGAGTTTTGGCGGGAGATACATTGCAAAGTTTGGCAGATTTAAAAGTACCCTCTGTAGGTGTCAGTATACTCTGGAGAAAAGGATATACATCTCAACACCTTACTACTCATGGAGTTCAAACGGATTTTCCTCAAACATGGGATCCAGCTAAGTATTTAAAACCTCTTGACGTTAAAATAAAAATATCGATAAACGGGGAAGACATCTACATTACCGCTTGGAAATACGATATGATGGGAATATCTGGACATGTAGTACCTATGCTTTTTTTGGATACAAATTTAAAAGAAAACCCTGTGGAGATAAGACAAATCTTTGACAGACTTTATTTGGCTCAAGGTAAAGATAGGATGCTTCAAGAAATCATATTTGGTATAGGAGGGTACGAACTTTTAAAAGCTTTAAACTATCGTATAATGGTTTATCACATAAATGAAAGCCATTCGGCTTTTTTGACAATCGGGCTCTTAAAAGATTTAAAAGACATAGAAAAAGTGAAAAACAGAGTGGTGTTTGTAACACACACGCCGGTGGCAGCAGCCTTTGATGCTTTTCCAATAGAAGATGTGAAAAATTATTTAAAAGATTATATAACCGATATGGATACAGAACCTCTTTTTGATCACGAGAAAGAGTTTAACCTATCCTGGGTATCTTTAAAAGCCTCAAGGGTGGTGGCAGCAGTATCCAAAAAGCACAAGTATGTCTCTGAGGGTATATTTGAAGGATATAAGTTAGAGTATGTAACAAATGGCGTTCATCATATAAGATGGGTTTCCCCTCATCATAAAAAACTATATACCGATCACATAAGAGGTTGGGAAGAGGATCCATCACTTTTGAGGCAGGTGATAAACATACCAGATCAGGACTTTATAGAAGCCCACAGAAAAGCCAAAGATGATCTTATAGATTTGGTAAATTCTCAAACAGATGCGTCTTTTTCAAAAGATTGGTTTACCATAGGTGTGGCAAGACGTATGACTGCTTATAAGAGAAACCAGATGATACTAAAAGACCTTGATTGGCTTATAGATATAGCAGAGGATTTCAACGGACTTCAAATACTATTCGGTGGCAAAGCTCATCCGCTGGACGGAGCCGGTAAAACAATCATAAAAGAAATATTTGACGCAAAAGATTATATAAAATCAAAGACCAATAAGATAAAGATAGCCTTTGTAGAAAACTACGATATGTATAAAGCAAAAATTATCGTATCTGGGGTGGATATCTGGCTAAACACTCCTCAAAGGCCTCTCGAAGCCTCAGGTACAAGCGGCATGAAAGCTTCTTTAAACGGCGTACCAAGCTTTTCTGCATTGGATGGATGGTGGATAGAAGGGTGTATGGAGAATGTAAACGGTTGGTCTATAGGCAAAAAAGTCTCTTGGGAAGATATAGCAGTAGAACCCGAATGGGATCCGGACGAAATACACGATCTTTACAACAAATTAAGATATATAATATTACCCACTTACTACAATAGTTATGGTAAATATGTAAATGTTATGAAGATGGCTGTATCCACCTTAGCTCCATATTTTAATACCAACCGCATGGTGATGGAATACATTACAAAACTTTATCTTGGAAATACCTTAGCGGTTTGAAAAACTATAAATTTACCATATCTTTTTTAGGGACAAACTATAGTGGCTGGCAATATCAGCCAAATGTCCCCACCATTCAAAACGAAGTAGAGCAAAAGCTATACTATATAGTAAATAAGAAAAAAACCATAAAGCAAAACATAAGAGCCATAGGATGTTCAAGAACCGACGCCGGAGTGCACGCTTTGGAATTCGTCTTTAATGTGAAGATGGAGTTTGACAAAGATCTTATATTTTTACGAAAAGCCTTAAACAGTGCACTTCCAAAAGATATAAAAGTGCACAATATAGAAGAAGTAGATATGGATTTTAACGCTCGTTTTGATGCTTTTAAAAAAACTTATATCTATAAACTATTTTTTGATGAGAAAAACCCACCATTTTACCAAGATAGGGCAATGCTTGTATATACGCCCACAGATATAGATAAAATGATGAGCGTATCCCATCTTTTTTTAGGTTATAAAGATTTTAGAGCTTTTGCAAAAGACCCAGAAGATGGAAACACATTTTGTTTTGTAGAAAACATATCTCTTAACATAAACCATCCCATGATAGAAATCTCCATTACTGCTAATAGATTTTTGCGCTATATGGTAAGACGCATCATAGGAACTATGCTACACTACGCCCAAGGAAAGTATTCTATAGATGATATTTATGATTTTTTAAAAGCCAAAAAAATTTCTCTTGCAATGGCAAAAGCACACGGGTTATACTTAAAGAAGGTGTATTACATATGAATATAGGCGATATCGTTTTGGATATGTATAGAATAGTGGATATACTTGGAGAGGGAGAATTTGGCACCGTGTATAAAGTAGAAGGTCTAAGGGGCAAATACAAATGGAAAGAGCTTGCTCTTAAAATAGCAAAAGATGAATATGCTGTAGAGTATCTTTGGAAAGAGGTGCAATCTCTTATACTATTAAGACATCCTAATATCATATCTCTCATAAGCTATCTTTATAAAAAAGAACAAAAAATGCTATACGTGATATACGAGCTTATGGACAGTGGGAATTTAAAAGAACACATGTCAAAA
>CAZDZN010000025.1:440-4441 GCA_964509905.1 uncultured Aquificaceae bacterium | reverse complement strand
AAGATCTTGCCGAAGAAGAGATAAAAAAGATATTTATAGATATTACCAATGGCCTTGCATTTTTGCACCAGATGGGATATATACACAGCGATATAAAACCAGATAATGTATTTGGGAAAAAAGTTTTAAAGGGTATCGTTTGGAAGCTTGGGGATTTTGGGCTTTTAAAAACAAAAAAAGGTCAATCGTTAATATCGGTAAAAGGAACCGTAGGATACATAGCCCCAGAGATATTTAAAAACGAGATATATCCTTCCAGTGATATTTTTTCGATGGGGGCACTGCTCCATTACATGTATACCAAAAAAGACCCTTTTGAGTTTGAATCAGATATACCAAAACTAAAAAGAAATAAAAACTGCGATTACAGACTATCAGAAGACATACCCTTTAAGGCAAAAGGGTTTTTAAAGATACTTTTAGAATGCGATTATGCCAAGAGATTTCAAAACGCCATAGAGCTAAGAGATTATCTAAAAACCCATGAGGTATTTTGATGAATATCATCTACGAATGCGCTAAACTTATGGGAAATAAGCTTCATCAAAGCGATGAAATATTTATAAAAGATAACATTTTTGCGGTGGCTGATGGAATGGGTGATAAAGGGAGTGGGAAACTGGCTGCCAAAATAGCCATACAGATATTATCAAGCTTTTTAGATGATATAGAAAATGCATTCAAAGAGATAAATCGCCAAATTATAAATAGGCTAAGTAGATATGATGATGGACTTATATGCGGAAGCACACTTAGCGTATTAAAAATAGATTTAGATAATCTTAAGTTTTACATATATCATGTGGGAGATTCCAAGATATTTCTTATAAGAGATGAAAAATTAATTCAACTTAGCTTTGATCAATCCAAGATAGAAAATCATAAAAAGTATGTAAAGGCTTTGGGAGTGAACTGGAATGTGGATATCTTTAAAATACAAGGAATCATAGAAAAAGATGATATATTTATCTTGGCCACCGATGGTATATGTGAGCAAAAAGATATATTTAAGGATATGTCAAGTAAAGATATTGATGATATCAAAAACCAAATACTAAATAATTCAAAAAACTTGGAAGATAACCTCTCTTTTATACTCGTAAAAGTTTTTTAGCTTTTAGTATGACATTCTCAATGCCTTCTTTTGTGAGACCTATATATTCTCTTAGCTCTTTTTGGGACCCATGCTCTACAAACCTATCCGGTATGCCTATACTATAAATATTTATCTTTGTTTCATGTTCATTGAAAAACTCCAGCACAGCCGAACCAAAACCGCCCGCCAAGACACCATCTTCTATGGTAACGATATCATTAAAGTTTTGGCCTATTTCAAGAAGCATCTTCTCGTCAAGAGGTTTTATAAACCTTGCATTTACCACATGTAAGTCAATTCCATACTCTATAAGCTCATCGACAGCTTTAAGAGCCTCTTGTATTAGATAGCTGTTTGCCAAAATGGCTATATCCTTGCCCTCTTTTACAACTTCCCAAGAGCCTATTTTAAGAAGTTCTGGAGCTCTTTTTTCTAAAGATATTATAGCTTCTCCTCTTGGATCTCTCACCACAAAAGGCTTGCGAACATTTACACCGGTATAAAGCAAATCCAATAGCTCTAAATCGTCTTTTGGAGTAGCTATAAAGATGTTTGGAATGACTCTTAAAAACGCTATATCAAAAATTCCATGATGAGTAGGACCATCCTCTCCCACAAGACCAGCTCTATCTACAGCAAACACCACATTTAGATTTTGAAGAGCGATATCATGTATTATCTGGTCATATGCTCTTTGCATAAAAGTAGAATAATATGTAAGTATTGGTTTTAGATCGCCCGCTGCCATGCCAGCCGCCATAGTAGCTGCATGTTGCTCGGCTATCCCTGTGTCAAAAAATCTATCTGGATAAAGCTTAGCAAACTCCACAAGGCCTGAACCTTCTTTCATAGCAGGAGTGATTGCTACTATTTTTTCGTCGATTTTAGCTAATTCTAATAAAGCCTCTGAAAAACATTGAGTCCAAGATTTTCCTCCAGCCATCTTAGAGGCTTCACCGGATTCTTTTTTGTAGGGAGCTACTCCATGCCATTTTATAGGGTTTTTTTCCGCTGGTTCATAGCCCTTACCTTTTTTGGTAACTATGTGAATTAGCACAGGTCCTTCCATGAGCTTTGCATTTTTTAATGTAGTTTCCAAAGCCTTTTCATCGTGTCCATCTATGATACCTACATAATTTAAACCAAGCTCTTCAAATATAATTCCGGGTGTGGCAAAACCTTTTACAAATTCTTCAGTGAGTTTGACAAATCTTTTTGGCACAAACCCCATCTTGTCTAATATATTTTTCATTTTATTTCTTGTTTCTTGCATGTGTTTACCCGTGATAAGCTTATTTAGATAAGTAGATATAGCCCCTATATTTTTGGATATAGACATTTCATTGTCGTTTAATATTATGATTAGTCTATTGTGATGTCTATGTCCTATATTATTTAGAGCTTCATAAACCATTCCCGCGGTCATTGCTCCGTCCCCTACGACTACCACCGTATAAGAATCGTCTTTTAGAAGCTCCTTGGCTATTTTAAAGCCTTCTGCAGCAGAAAGCGATGTAGAACTATGCCCTGCTCCAAAAGCATCGTAGACACTTTCTTCTCTTCTTAAAAATCCAGAAATTCCATCTTTTTTTCTTAGAGTATGGAAAATCCCTTTTCTATCGGTGAGTATTTTCCATGGGTAAGCTTGATGTCCTATATCCCAAATTATGGTATCTTTGGGTGGGTCAAAGACTCTAAGAAGTGCAATGGTAAGCTCCACCACCCCAAGACCAGGGGCTACGTGTCCCCCGTTTTTAGAAGTAATATCTATTATAAAATCCCTAACTTCTTTTGCTAAAAGCTCAATATCCTCATTTGGCAAATCTTTCAAATCCAAAGGATTGTTTATACGCTCTAAAATACCCATTTATTTAAATATAAAATTATAAAATCATCTTGCAACAAAATCAAATATAATATCAAGACCCAAAAAGACTGTCAAAAGGCAGAAAAACAACCCCGTCATCGACAAAACTATGCCCTTTATTCTTCCTAAATCCTCTTGTTTTATCCACATAAATATAAAAGTGCCTATAAGATAAAGAGCTGTAAATATACCAATCCACTTATGCAAAAATATGAAAAGCCACGGAGCTTTAACCATAATGTAAGATATTCTTTGAGCACCAAATCCACTTATTACCGATAGAATCACAAATCCTACACTCAAAAGATGATTTATGAGCCCAAAGTTCATAACGGATTTTTGTCTCATGAATGTAAAATAAAGCAAATAAGCCGCAAACGCAGTAATAGCATAAGCACCGGTAAAGATATCAAAAAACCCATGCAGCATAATAAAAACCTCCAAAAATATTAGTATATAATTATAAACCAAAAACCACCCTATTTATATAAGTTTTTCTAAAAGCCAAATAAGATTCTGTAAATATGAACATATGCCGAAAATTCATAAAAGTACTATAAGACTGAAAAGCTCAGGAAAGAGTATCCCTTAGGATAAACAAATATTCTTTTCATACTCATTTATTCCTCGGGTTAAGGAACTATGACTAACAAAATAAGAGTTGCCAGTCAGTAAGCTCCATACCTTACTTGTACAAGTTTCTGATATTAGTTGTTAGACTCTGTTTGTTATATGAAATAATGTAAAACTATTCCAATCATGATATAATATTATTATGATTGATAAAGAAGAAATTGTGAAAATAGCAAAACTTGCTCGTCTTGAGCTAAAAGAAGAGGAAGTAGAGTATTTTGCTTCTCAGATGAAAAGTATTTTAGATTTTGTAAATAAATTAAATGAGATAAACCCAGAACTTTTAGAAGAAGATTATAGCGAATCCACGCCTTTGAGAGAGGATATACAAGAATCGTCTTTGGATGTGGAGAAAGTGCTTTTAAACGCTCCAGCCAAAAGGCTGAATATGTTTGAAGTACCAAA
>CAZDZN010000025.1:0-430 GCA_964509905.1 uncultured Aquificaceae bacterium | reverse complement strand
GTAGATGCATAAATTATATAGGAGCACATATGGAAGCTGAGAAGAAAAAAGCATTGGAAGCAACGCTTACCCAAGTAGAAAAAAAATACGGCAAGGGCTCCGTGATGCCCATGAAAGCCGCTTACGAAAAACAAAGTGTAAATGTAATACCCACTGGTATTTTATCTGTGGATAAAGCTACCGGGATAGGAGGGCTTCCAAAAGGTAAAATCATTGAGGTATTTGGACCAGAGTCCGCTGGTAAAACAACTTTGGCTTTGTATGCCATAGCCGAAGCTCAAAAAGAAGGTGGGGTGGCTCTTTTTATAGATGCAGAGCACGCCTTAGATCCAAAATATGCCGTAAAGCTCGGAGTAAACTTAGATGCGATGTACATATCCCAGCCTGATTACGGCGAACAAGCCCTCGAAATAGCTGATGCTTTTATAAA
>CAZDZN010000024.1:6127-19268 GCA_964509905.1 uncultured Aquificaceae bacterium | reverse complement strand
TCGTATCGGGATTTTTAAAGATAAAAAAATTATAGATATACCTTTTGTAATGCCAAATTTTTTGATAAACGATATTGATATGATGGCCTACAATATGCATTATTTTTCCAAAATGCCAAAAGGAGAATCTATAGTTCATTATTTTGATTATTTTTTCCCGTTGGATAATATAAAAAACTGGAATAGACTTTACGGAAAAAGAGGTTTTTTGCAATATCAGTTTGTAGGACCAAAAGAAGCCATATTAGAGATATTTGAAAAAATAGATAAATCAAAGATATACCCATATCTTGTGGTGCTAAAAAGACTTAAAAGCGCAAAAAATAGGGTTTTTTCTTTTATGAAAGAAGGATTTACACTGGCACTTGATTTTGCAGTAAGCGTCAGAGTTTTAGGGCTTTTAAAAGAGTTTGATGAGATAGTGGCATCTTACAACGGGCTTATATACTTAGCAAAAGATGCGAGGCTTTCAAAAGATGTATTTAATCATATTTATAAAGATCAGATAAAAAATCTTCTTTCTTTAAAAGCCAAATATGATAAGGAATTTAAATTGAGGTCTTTTATGTTTGATAGGCTTTTTATGTGATTTATCATACACAAAATAATATTGAGACTTTATATTGAAATCTATGAGATTGATTGAAGCGGATAAAGACAGGGAGTTTACGGTAAAAGGTTTTATACTAAAAGGACACAATGAAAACCCGGGATGGAAGAGAAAGTTAATTAGTATGGGGATAGTTCCTGGTACTAAATTGAAAGTGTTAAAAAAAGATGATAGAAATACTATTCTAAAGCTTCAAAACTCAAGGATATCCATCTGCAACTGCTTAGCGGAAAAGTTGGATGTAGAATGAAAAAAATAGAAGTGGCTTTTGTGGGAAATCCCAATGTGGGAAAATCTACTATTATAAACAACATAGCTGGGACTTCTTTAAAAGTAGGCAATTGGCCTGGTGTGACTGTTAGAAAAACTGAGGCTTTTTTCATTTACAAGGATTATGAAATACACATAATAGATTTACCAGGAGCTTATTCATTGGACTATATCTCTGAAGACGTGGCAGTCACTACGGATTTTCTTATAAAAGAAAAACCAGATGTCATTATTAATGTCATAGAAAGCACAAACTTAGAGCGTTCTTTGATGCTTAGCGTAGACCTCATGGAGCTTCAAATTCCTATGGTGATAGTCTTAAACATGTGGGATGAGGCTTTAAAGCTTGGAGTTGATATAGACTTAAAAAAATTCTCCTCCCTTGTAGGGATGGATACAATAAGTGCCATAGGCACGAAAGAAGATATAAAAGAAAAGCTTTTGGAAAAAATCATAAATGCTTATGGTGGGAAAAAGATCCCAAAACCTATAAGATATTCAGAATTTATAGAGAACGCCATTCAAGAGATTATATCAAACTGTGCTGTACCTACAGATATCCCTTTCAGATTTTTTGCTATAAAAGCGTTGGAAAGGGTGATCCCTTGTGATTGTTGTAATAGCATTATATCGAAATTGGAAAAAGATTTGAAAGATAATATTTACGATATCCTTACAAAAGATAGGTATGCGGTAGCTCATTTTATAAGCTCGGAGGCGGTAAAAAGGCGCTTCAGAAGTGATATTGACCTTACAGAAGCTATCGATAAATTCGTCCTTCATCCAGTTTTTGGGCTTTTAATATTTATAGGAATTATGTATTTACTTTTTAAATTTGCTTTTGATGCAAGCTATCCCTTATCGAACTGGATAGGGAATTTTGAATCTGGTTTTTTGCATCCTTTGATTTACAAGCTTTTGCCAAATGTCCCAGATATACTTAAAAGCTTTTTAGCCAGTGCTGTGTTAGACGGGGTTGGCTTTGTGATCAGTTTTGCTCCTTTGGTAGGAGCTCTTTTCGTGGGACTTTCTATACTTGAGCTTTCCGGATATCTCCCAAGAGTACCCATAGTATTTGATAGGTTTGTATCAAAGCTGGGCATAGATGCTAGGGGTCTTCTTCCTCTTATGCTTGGGTTTGGCTGCAATGTTCCAGCTATCATGGCTTTAAAAGTCTTAGAGGAAAAGCGCTCAAAACTAATCGTAGCGGCGATGATCCCTTTTATGAGTTGCCCTGCCCGCTTTGTGGTATTTGCTTTTTTTGGGGCTATATTTTTTAAAAACCCGGCCCCTATAATATCGTTTTTATATCTTTTGGGGGTATTTTTTAGTCTTATTACAGCCATTGCCATGAACAAAATCCTTCCTAAAAAAGAGGATTTTCCCATGATATTGGAGCTACCTCCATACAGAAAACCCCCTATAAAAATAGTCCTAAATATAGCTTTTGTGGAGTTAAAATCTTTTTTAAAAAGAGCTGGGACTTTTATATTTGCCTCAACGGTAGTGGTATGGGCATTCTTAAACATCCCTCCCAATACGAATATTAAAAATACTATAGCAGGAGATGTCGGGAGGTCTTTGGTGTATGTGTTTAAACCCATTGGAATAGATGATTGGAGAGCCACCACTTCCTTAGTACCCGCTTTTTTAGCTCGTGAGATCATCATAAGCTCAATGGGTACTATATACTCTGCATCCTCTTCTCAAAATTATAACGATTTTCACATAAAATCTACTTTCAAAGAACAGATATTTTCTTTAAAAGATGCTATTAAAAACACTGCAATGGCTTTTGTATCTTTGGGTTTTTCCAATGTATTTAGTCAAGAGAGTAGTAGTTCGGATGTGATAAAAGAAATAAGGAAAAGCTTAAGTCCATACGGAGCTTTGTCTTTTATGGTGTTTATACTTTTGTACACCTCTTGTATTGCCACTGTATCCATACTAAAATCAGAATTTGGGACAAAATTTGCCCTAATATTTTTAGCTTACAGCTTTATTTTGGGCTGGTTTGTGGCTTTTGTAATATATCACATTGGGATTGTTTTACATGTTTTTTGATTGGGCTTTTGTAATAGGACTTCTCTTAATAGGCATTCTTTACCTTTTTAAAAGCCGAAAGACTAAGAAAAAGTGTAGTAAGTGCCAATAAGTTTTCATCAAATTTTCATCTTTTCTTGATTATACTAAAAAATATCAAAACTTTTAGGAGGTAATAGCTATGAGAAAAGTTCTTTCAATGCTACTTGCAAGTATGTTTGCTCTATCACCAGTTGTGATGGCAGCTAAGCACAAACCAGTGCACCACAAAAGAGTAGTGCATAAGAAATTGCACAAAAAAGTAATGCACAAGAAATTACACAAGAAAATAGCTCACAAGAAGAAGTAATTTAAACCTTATCCTTTGAGCTCCGGCTTGGCCGGGGCTTTTGCGAAAAATAATATATAATATATTTCATGGTATCTGATAGAATAAAAGAAGCATTAGAACGTATAAATTTATCTGCTTTAAAGGTAAAAAGAGATCCCACCAGTATCAGGCTTTTGGGAGTGACGAAAACAGTACCGATAGATACTATAAAAGAAGCTTACGAGGCAGGGGTAAAGCTTTTTGGAGAAAACAAAGTCCAAGAGTTTTTATTAAAATACGAAGTTTTAAAGGATTTGAATATAGAGTGGCATTTTATAGGGGCTCTTCAAACAAACAAGGTTAGGTATTTAAAAGATAAAGTAAAACTTATACATTCGGTGGATAGAACCACACTTATAGATGAGATATCAAAGAGATTTGATAATATAGACATACTTATAGAAGTAAACATAGGTGATGAATCTTCAAAATCTGGGATAAAAGAAGAGTGTTTAAAATCCCTCACAGAGCATGTCTTATCAAAGAAAAACATTTATCTGAAAGGACTTATGTGTATCCCTCCTTTTTTTGAAAATAAAGAAAAGACAAGACCATACTTTGCGAAATTGAGAAATTTAAAAGAAGACTTAGAAAAAGAGTTTAATATAAATTTACTCGAGCTTTCTATGGGCATGTCTTATGATTTTGACATAGCTATAGAAGAGGGAGCCACTATAGTAAGGATTGGCAGTTACATATTTGGTGATAGAACTTGAGTATATATAGAAAAATATTGGAGGCAAACAACCGCTTTAATCTCTTTCAAGAGGGCGATAGAATCCTAATAGCCTTTTCCGGGGGAGTAGACTCTGTGGTGCTCTCTTACGCTATTTTTAAACTAAAAGGTGCTCTAAAAATAAATATGGCTCTGGCACACTTTAACCACCAACTAAGAGAGGATGCTAAAGAAGATGAAGCTTTTTGTATAGAGCTTGCAAAATCTTTAAATATACCAATATATGTAGGAAGCTACGATATAAAATCCTTAAAGGGAAACATAGAAGAAAACGCTCGTAAAAAAAGATATGAATTTTTAAATAATACTGCTAAAAAACATAGATTTAATAAGATAGCCACAGCTCATCATTTGGATGATTTGGCAGAAACGGTGATATTATGGCTTGCAAGAGGAGGAGGATTAAAAGGTATATCTGGTTTTAAGGCTTTTGAGAACAACATCATAAGGCCTCTTATCTTATCTACCAAAGATCAAATAAAAGAATTTGCTATAAGTCAAGGTCTTTCTTGGAGAGAAGACTATACAAACTATGATGAAACACTTAGTAGAAACCTTATAAGGCACAAAGTAATACCTATTTTAAAATCCATAAACTCAAATTTTTTAAATACGCTTTTTCAGGAGGTTTTGATACTTCAAGAAGAAGAGGCATTTTTGGATAAATATACACAAGAGTTACTCTCAAAGATAGACCCTTTTGATATTAAAAGCCTAAAAACCCAAGAAAGAGCTATTCAAAGACGCATTGTAAAGAAGATGTTTAAAACCAAAACCTTTGCTAAAACAGAGCTGGTTTTAAAGCTTTTAGGCGGAGCAAAAGAAATAAGGTTATCAAAAGATAAGATTTTAAAGCGAGTAAAAGATAAGATAAAGATAAAGGATTTGTGATATAATATAAGAAGGAGTGAAGATATGCCAAAGTTATCGCCAAGGGATATAAAGAGCAAGATTGCTGGTATTAAGAATACGATGCGGATCACTAGTGCCATGAAAGTGGTATCTGCTGCAAAGTTAAGGAAAGCTCAAGAGGGTATATTTAGAGCAAGACCATATTCTGATAGACTCTACGAGATGATGGCTCACATTTTCAGACATATAGATACTTACTCTCACCCACTGTTTAGAAGAAGAGACCTTAAAGTGGTGGATTTGGTGGTGATAAGCGCAGACAGAGGTTTGGCCGGGGCTTTTAATGTAAATGTGATAAAAAAAGTGGATGAATACATCAAATCTTGTAAAGAGCAAAAGGTAAATCTTCACATCGTAGGAAAAAAAGCTTATCAATATTATTCTAAGAGAAAATACAACATTGTATCTTCTTATCAGGATGTATTTAAAAAAGAGATAAACTTTGATGTGGTAAGAGAGCTTGGCTCTACACTCATAAACCGCTATAAAGAGGAGCAAACAGACCTTATAGTGCTTTTTAACAACGAGATGATAACCAAATCCACCTATACTACTAAAGAAAGAAGATTTTTACCTGTAAAATACGAAGATATGTACTTAGATGACAAAGAAAAATCCCTTGATCCAAACACATTATACAACATAGAAGGTGACGAGTCAGATATAATAGACGGCATTGTTAATATTTATATAAACTATCAGCTTTATAGAGCTATGCTCGAATCCAACGCCGCAGAGCATTTTGCCAGGATGGTAGCTATGGACAATGCCACAAGAAACGCCTCGGATCTCATTAAAAAATGGACGCTCATCTTCAACAAAGCCCGTCAAGAATCGATTACTGCCGAGCTTATAGACATTGTCACTGCCGCCGAAGCTATGGATTAAACACTACGATTATATCTTTTTAAAGCTCTACAACATATCTGGCATATTTTTTTTGGATAGGTTTCGTTCAATAAATAAGGCTGCTGTTTATTCTTTTTTAAATCGTCAACTATCTTAAGCAGTTTTTCATTTGTTATCTTCTATACATACTAAATAAATTTATATACTTTTGAAAGCTCATGGGGGCTAAGTTTTCTATCTCTATGTTTTCTTTTAGGTGATCCTTGTTTTTGGTGCCTACGAGCATGGTACCTACTCCGGTGGCACTTCTTACAAACTGGAGTGCTACATGTACATCTTTGTCAAGTCCAAAGTACTCTTTTAGCTCTTCTGGGATGCGCCCTATCACCTGAGATTGGTATATGGATGCGCTGGTGTACACATAAATTCCCAGATCTTGAGTTGCTTCTAAAATACTTTTGTATTCGTCACTTACCAGCTGATTTTTTGAAGTAAAAGCCTCAGACATGCCTATATTGAAGGGAAGCTGGATGAATTTAAAATGATGATCTTTTGAGATGGAGTTTGCTATGTTCACAAGGTCTTGAAGGTCAATGTGTTGTTTAGCTGTTCTTGATATCCTAAAAGCGCCCCAAGTGGCCACCCCATAGTATCTTAACTTCTTATCCTGTACTTTTTCTTCTAAAAGCTCAAAACAAGATTTTATATTTTTAAAAAAATCTTCTTTGGAGTTTGTAAGAAGTTGTTCTTCTATGTTGTGAAGAAAATATATGTCCATGTAATCTGTATTTAAGTTTTGTAAGCTTTTATTAAAAGACCAATCTATAAACTTTCTATCCATGTAATGCCAGTTTTGAGTGAGTTTTTGTTCGTCTATGATGCCGGGATACACAAACACATCGTAAAAGTAGTCTTTTGGGTCAATAGCGCTTTCGATGTCGTAAGGTACATAACCTCCTTTCGTTGAAATTACGAGCTCTTCTCTTTTTACATTATTTAAAACCTTGCCTATAGCTCTTTCACTTTTCATATATCTATAGTTTATGGCTGTATCCACTACATTTATGCCTAAATCGTGACCGTACGTTATCGCCTCTTCATAAGCTTTGTCGGTAGCCTCATCCACTTCCCCCATGTATGTGCCAATACCCATCTCGGATAATTTTAAATTCAAAAAATCTTTGTAAACCATCAGCTTATTATAACACTTATGTGAATATTTTTTTTATTTTGTTTATTAGATTTGAGAAAAAATTTTTTTTCTTTATCTGCCTGTTTGTATGTATCTTGGGGATAAATTTTTGAGATTTCTGAGGTTTTTTAAAAAATACATCAAGTTGTTTTATAAAATCTTTTAAATTTAGTTCATAGAAATTGTTTATCTCACTTAGCTTATCAATAGAGCTTCTACAATAATCTTTTGCTCTATCTAATAAATCTTTCTGGTAAAATTCCATACAAAAAGAAACGTCTATGATGGCGTCGAAAAACATATTTTCTGTAAAAGAAAGTGCCCTTTCCCTTAACATATTTGAGTACAGTATGCACTCTTTGTAAAGTTGTTCATTAAAAAGGAGCACTACCGTGGATATTTTTTTTTCTATAGGATTTCCATCGTTGAAGGATGCTAATTTACTTACTATATTCCAGTATTTGGCTATAGTGGTAGATATGTTTTGAAAATCCGGTTTATATATGTTGGCTATGCTTACAAACGATTGAGAGATATTTTGAACTTTAAATATATCTTTGCCTTCGTACATTCTATCATCATCTATTATGTAGAATATATCAAGCTCCATCATGATATCCCGCCAATCCCCTTTTATGTGTTTGTAAGGCTTTTCAGAACATCTTATAAGATCAGACAACGGTACTTCAAAAGTATTCTCCCTTCTAACTAGTTGCATATAACAAAGTATCATAAGAAGTACTTCTTTCTTGGATAAATCATCCAAGACTTCTAAAAATATACTATCTATAGTGCGCTGTTGAAACTCCAAATTATGCATAAGTATAACCTAAGCCCATATAAGGTTTTGAGTATGATTTGATGCGCTCAAGCAAAATGTCTATGTTCCAATCTTTCTCTGCTGAAACCAAAACAAAAGGCTTTTCGAAGAAAAAATCCTCTTCAAAAATATTTAGTTCCTCTTTTGATACTACGAGCTTGTCTATTTTGTTAAATACATACAATATAGGCTTATCGTAAGCTCCTATATCTTCTAAAATCTTTAATACTGTGGATACTTTATGTATCCATTTTTTATCGGACACATCTACTATAAAAAGAAGTAAATCTGCCAATATTACTTCTTCTAACGTGGTTTTAAAAGACTCCACGAGTTCTGGGGGTAATCTGTCTATAAAACCTACGGTGTCTGTAATAAATATCTTTTGCCCGTCCACAAAACTTGAGCCCACTTTCGTATCAAGAGTGGCAAAAAGCATATCACTCACAAAAACATTTTTCTTAGTAAGAGCATTCATCAAAGAAGATTTGCCAGCATTGGTATAACCCACCAAAGCAACCTTTAAATGGTGAGATTTTAATCTGTTTTTTCGCTGTTCTTTATGGTGTTTTTTGATTTGTTCTATCTCCTCTTTTATCTTGTGAATGCGCTTTTGGATGGCTCTTCTTTTTATCTCCACCATTTGTTCTCCAGGCCCTTTTGAGCCCATCTTACCGCTTTGGCGTGAGAGCTTTTCTCCAACCCCATACAATCTCGGAAGTTCGTAGGTTAATTTTGCCAGTTCTACTTGTAGCTTAGCCTCTTCGGTTTTAGCTCTCTTCATAAAAATCTCAAAAACTATATTGGCTCTATCTATCGCCTGCACGCCTAATATAGATTCTATGTTCCTTACTTGAGATGGACTTAAAAACTCATCAAACACCACACAATCAGCATTGGTCCCTTCTATAAGCTGTCTTATTAGGGTTAGATAAGATGCACCTACCAGCGTAGAAGGTTCTGGTGTGTCTCTTCTTTTAATAAGATAACCTATGTTTTTACTTCCTATAGCTTCTATTAAACCTTCAAGCTCTTCCAAAGACTCTAAAACATCCTTCCTGCTCTGACCTTTTGATTGCAATCCTACAGATATGGCTTTCATCAACTTTGCTGAGCTTCCTCTATCACTACTGTACTTATGGCATGTTTGTATATGAGATTGTTACCTGTGTCGGTCTGTACAAGCACTGTATATCTATCTTGCTCCAAGACTTTACCAATAATCCTGTTGCCTCTTGTGAGATAAATTATCACATCGATACCCTTTTCTTTGGCATCTTCCAAGATCCTGTCTTGCAAATTCTCTATCATGTTTATGCCTCCTGAAAATATTTCTCTATTGTTTCTAAAAGCTCGGACACCATTTTCTCATCAGATACTTTTTTGAGTATTTTACCATCTTTGAACAAAAGTGCACCACCTTTCATGCAAGCAAGTCCCACATCTGCATGAGATGCTTCTCCTATAGCGTTTACCGCACACCCCATTATGGCTATCTTTATGGGTAAATCTACATACTTTAAAGCTTCTTGTACTTGCCTAACCACCTTTGGTAAGTCCACCTCTATACGCCCGCAGGTAGGGCAAGACACTATATCTATACCTTTTTTCTTAAGTCCCAAGCTTTTTAGAATCTCATAAGCTACTTCTACTTCTTTTTCTGGTTCATCTGTTAGAGATACCCTTATTGTATCCCCTATTCCTTTATAAAGGAGTATTCCAAGTCCTACTGAAGATTTTACCGTGCCTTGGGTGTCAATGCCAGCTTCTGTAATACCTATATGAATCGGTATATCCGTTTTTGAGGCAAAAATTTCATTAGCTAAAGTATTTTGAATCACATCAGATCCTTTTATAGATACTTTAAAATTGTAAAATCCCAAAGATTCAAAATATTCAGACCAATTTAAGGCACTTTCTGCCAAAGCTTCTGATGTGGGATACCCATATTTTTCTAATAATTTTTTCTCTAAAGATCCAGAGTTTACGCCTAGTCTTACACAAGTATTTCGGCTTTTAGCCTCTAAAATTATATCTCTTACTATTTCTTTTTTGTTTATGTTACCAGGATTTATACGTATGCCGTGAACCCCTGCTTCCATGGATAGAAATGCCATATACGGCACAAAGTGAATATCTGCTATTATAGGCACTGTGCTATATTTTATAATATCTTTTAAAGCATCTGCATCTTCTTTGGCTGGTATTGCTACTCTTATAGCTTCACAGCCCGCTTTTGTCAACCTATCTATCTGAGATAATGTTGACTCTAAATCATGGGTTTTTGTGGAAGTCATGGATTGAACTACTACAGGGGTTGACCCTCCTATTTTTATGTGTCCTAAAGATATCTCTCTAGTTTTCCTTCTTCGATTCATGCCACCTCGTGCTTTATCAAACTTAATGTTTTTTCTTTTGCTTCATCCATGTAATAAAAGCTACATATTCCCAAAAGATATTCAAGGGTTAATATCAGATTTCCATTGTAAAGATCTATAGGATTTAGAAGCTCAATCTCTGCTGTCAAACTAAAACCTTCTTTAGGTATAGTAATATATAAATTTCCATTTTTATAATCTCTTTTGATATCATAAGGAAGGTTTTTATCTACCTTCATGATCTTTATATCATTTATGTCAAGCCGTTCTTTTATAGATTCAAGCAATCCTTCTAAATCCTTGGTTTCTAAGGCTTTTTGGAGTAAAAATTTTATATCTGCAGATTGCCTTTGACTTTTTTCCCAGCTGTCTAAATGCCTTAACATATCCTTGTAAGCTATCCTTAAATTGACTATCTTGTGGCGTTCTTTCTTAAGAGCAGAGATTATATCTGGACACATTGAAGCTGTTAAAATCCCTATCTGTAAACTTCCTAAAAATATCATAAAAGGTATGTCCTGATGGACTTTATATATATCAAAAACTAAAGACTCCAATGTAAGTACGAAAGAAGATCTTGCCTGCCTTGGAGATAAAAGAGTTACACTTACTGTAGAAAGAGGATATGTATATGGGTTGGCAAATGAGAAAAATCCAGCAAAATAAATTACATCGAGATATTTGTTTATATAGTGTCCAAGCTTTAACTTATAATAAGACAAAAGCGCCAAACTGAAGTATAAAAATGTAAAACTTATGATTATGGCTCTTATATGTAGCGAGTTTACATAAAACGCTGATGCTACAGCACCCATGCTTACCAAAAGCCTCGATGTGATATATATATTCGTAAGAAGGTTTCTTATCATATTAAGCTCCCCAGAATGGTCTCGTGCTTTTCAAATAAAAGCTCATAAGCCTCTTCCTCATCCAAATCCCCTTTTGCAAGTCCAATAGTACATATATATAGTTTATCATCAGATATGTAATTTTGGATGTTATTTTATCTAAAAATAGATCGAGGGATATGCAGGCTGTCCTTTTGTTTCCATCTGTGAATGGGCGGTTTTTTATGATTCTACTAAAAAGAATAAGTCCAAGATGTCTTATGTCTTTCTCGTTTTTATAATGATAAGCGTTTAAAACAGCACCAGCAGAGGATTCTACCAAGTTTTTATCACTTATGCCAAAAATTCCATTGCTTTCGAATATAACAGCTTTATTTATCTCCACAATCTCTTTAGCACTAAGAAGTATGATATCTTTTTCGGATAATTTTAGAAGCAGCTCTTTCCTTCTGTCTATAAGCTCCTTTATCTTGAGTTGCAAATAGATATTTTCCATTTATCAGTAGTCCACTTTAGCCTCAAAGAAGTTGGTGAGGTCTGGTAAATCAGTTTGAGTGGTAAGCCATTTCATAGGGTTCTTTTGTCCATATATCGCTTCAAAACCAAGAGACCTCATACGGCGATCAGCTAAGTATCTTACATAAGAAGTATATGTTTCAAAAGAAAGGCCTATTATTTTTTCGGGCATCGCCACAGAAGCATATTCTGTCTCTATATCCACAGCTTCTTCCATAAGGGCTTTGAATTTATTTCTATAATCATTTCTGCTTTTATCTTTTAATAGTTCATTTAAAAGATATATGCCAAAAGCCAAATGCCTCGTTTCGTCTTTTAGAATCCATCTTACCAGCGCTGCGGTATTCTTTAGTACACCTCTTCTTCCAAAAGCCAGTGGTGTTACAAAACCACTAAAGAAGAAAAGCCCTTCAAGTATAGCATAATAGACAAATATATCCTCTATAAGGTTTTCTTCAGATGGATCTTCGCACAAGTTCATGGCACGAGATATTTCAAAGTCCGCTTTTCTTTTTATTGCTTTTATATTTTCGTGCATTCCATAAACATCAGAAGGATTTAATCCAAGCCCATCCATTATGTATCTGAAGGTATCTATATGTTTCATCTCCTCCATAAGTTGGTATCCTAAAAACATGCGAGTCTCTGTGTTTCTAAGTCTTTTGGATATCTCTAGTATGTTTTGACCTACCCATCCTTCGGCGGAGGAGAAAAACCCGACAGTGTAAAGCATATAGTGTCTCTCTGTATCGTTTAGTTTTTCGTAAAACTCGTGCTTATCTGAAGCCAAATCGTATTCTTCTGGTACCCAGTAATTATTTTTGGCTTTTATGTATAGATTTAAAATCTCTGGATACGCCACGTTCTCCAGTTTATAAGTATAAGATTGGCAAGCAAGTCTGCCATGGTCTACTTGAGTTTGAACTGCAGATTTACCTTGATACTCTTGTGTATTAGCGCCACTATTACCCATAAAAACCTCCAAATAAAATCTAATTTAAAATAATAATATAACATATTTACTTGTCAATGATTTTGTGAAAAGTAAAAAAATCTTTGATATTGTAGAAATATATTTTACAAAGTAATTTTCTAAGTTTCCTTACTACTATTTATGATATAATAGAAGGACTAATTTATTGGAGGTGATGTCTTGAGTACGTTGAATAAGATTGTGGAGCTTTCAAAAAAAGCCCAAGAGAAAGGCGGTGTTAAACTTTATAAAAAAAACATAGAGATGGTGTTGTCTGGGCTTTTGGTAACGGGTAATTTTTGGAGCATAGTGGACTATGCAGATTTGCCGGTACCAGCAGCCGCAGGGATTGTAAATACGCTTTTAGAGGATGGATACGCCTTCATAGACCAAAACCAAGACATAAGACTTACCCAAAAAGGTCTTGATCTGGTAAAAGAGTACAACATCCACCCAAGAAAAGAGTACAAGTGCCAAGCCTGTGAAGGAAGAGGAATACCCTTTTACCTTGATATAGAACTTTATAGGGAGTTTTTGCAAGAGACCAAAAATAGGCCAAAGGCCATCCAAGACTACGACCAAGGCTCGGTAACCCCAGAGACCACCATAAGCAGAGTGCTTTTT
>CAZDZN010000024.1:0-6117 GCA_964509905.1 uncultured Aquificaceae bacterium | reverse complement strand
GGAGACCTTCAAGGAAAAGACATTGTGGTTATGGGGGCGGAAGATGACCTCACTGGACTTGGTATAGCTCTTTCAAGAAAGGCAAATTCGGTAACTATCATAGACATAGACAAACGCTCCATAGATTTTGACAACGAGATATTTGAGCGCCTCGGTATTAAAAATGCCAGAGCCTTTGTATGGGATTTAAGACAACCTCTATCAGAGGATATGTTGGGAAAATTTGATGTCTTTATCACAGATCCACCAGAGACTATAGCTGCGTTTAGTGCTTTTATAAAAAGGGGTATATCCCTTTTAAAAGATGAAGGGGCGGTGGGATATTTCGGGCTCACTTTGAGGGATTCCTCTGTGTACAGATGGCGTGAGTTTCAAAAAATACTCACCGGTGAGATAGGGGTGGTGATTACCGATATCATACAAGATTTTAACAGCTATATCACTTGGGATTATCACGAAAAAACCAAAGCCTACGAAGTGGCACCGGTGAAAAAAGACCCAGAGGGTATATGGTATCGCTCAGCTTGGTATAGGATAGAGGCTCTTCCGGGATTTTCCAGATGGAACGGCGTTATAAAAGACGAAGATCTATACCTTGACGAAGAAGGCTCCACCACTTAAATATGGACGTATCAGCTATTATACTATGTGGAGGGTCTGGCACGAGGCTATGGCCCCTCTCTCGCTCAAACTACCCTAAGCAATTTTTGAGGCTTTTCTCTGAATATTCACTTTTTCAAGAGGCGGTTTTAAGGATAAAAGATATAGCAAAAGACATAGTGGTGATTACCTCTGCCAAGTACTACTGGATTGTGGAAAACCACCTTCAAGAGATAGATATTGATGCAAAGATAATCACAGAGCCCTCTTCAAAAAACACAGCCCCAGCCATCGCTCTCGGTGCAAGGTATGTTGATAATAAAAGCTCGATACTCGTAATACCATCGGACCACATCATAAAAGAAAATGAGCGTTTTAGGGCTTTTATAAAAAAAGTATATCCTTTCACAAAAGATCACATTCTCACATTCGGTATAAATCCCACATACCCGGAAACTGGCTATGGATATATAAAACTAGGGGAGCTTTTGGGCGAAGATGTTTATAAGATAGATAAGTTTGTAGAAAAACCAAGCGAAGAGCTTGCCAAAGAGTATATATCTTCAAAAAATTATCTTTGGAACAGCGGTATGTTTTTCATGGGGAAAGAGGTGCTTTTAAAAGAGTTTGAGAAAATAGACAAAACCCTCTATGACATAGCTACTACTGATGGTGAGGATGTATTTTCAAAAGCCAAAAACATATCCTTTGATTACGCCATTATGGAACATACAAGCATGGGGGCTTGTGCTAAGCTTGACATAGAGTGGTCTGATGTGGGCTCTTGGCTTGCGGTTTATAATGAGCTTCCAAAAGATGAATATCAAAACGCAAAAATAGGGGATTCTTATATCAATGTAGATTCTAAAAACAACCTCATCATCTCAAACAAAAGACTCGTAGGGACAATTGGTATAGAAAACGCAATGATAATAGATACCGAAGATGTGACCCTTGTGCTTGATAAAAATCGCTCTCAGGATGTAAAGAAAATCGTGGACACACTAAAAGCAAAAGCCGATAAAAGAGTGGATGAGTCTTTGATATCTTACAAACCCTACGGGTTTTATGTGCTTTTAGAAGAAGGGACCAACTTTAAAATCAGGAAACTTTTGCTAAAATCCAAAAAACACATATCAAAACAGATGCATCATCATAGAACTGAGCACTGGATAGTATTAAAGGGCACTGCCAGGGTGATAATAGATAGTGTAGAAAAATTTTATCATGAGAACGAGAGTTTTTTTGTGCCAAAATCCACTTGGCATTACATAGAAAACCCTGGGCTTATTGACCTTGAAATGCTTGAAGTCCAAAGTGGTGAGTACTTGGAAGAAGATGACACTTTAAGAGAAGATGTATTTTGAAATCACCAGCGCAGGTATTCTTGGTATAGAAGGGATAAAGATAAATGTGGAGCTTGATATCTCTAACGGCCTTCCAAACTTCACAATCGTGGGACTTCCGGATTCCGCCATCAAAGAGTCCAAAGAACGGGTAAGGTCCGCTCTCGTAAACAAAGGCCTAAACTTCCCTCCAAAGCGTATTACGGTAAACTTATCCCCTTCAAATATAAAAAAACAAGGGACATTTTACGACCTTCCCATAGGGGTGGGAATACTGGCTTACATGGGGGTTTTAAACCAAGAGCGTCTTAAAGATTTCGCATTTTTGGGAGAGCTTTCTCTAGACGGGGTGATAAAACCTATAAACGGCGTGCTTCCCATGGTGCTAAGTTTGAGAGAGTTAGGTGTTAAAAACATCGTAGTCCCAGAGCAAAACGCCCAAGAGGTGGCGTTTTTAGAAGATATAAACATATATTCTCCAAAAGATATATCAGAGCTTATAAACTTTATAAATGGGGATATCTTGTTAAAAGCTGTAAAACCAAAGGAAGAAAAGATAATCAAAGAACACCTTGACATGATAGATATAATAGGTCAAACGATGGCTAAAAAAGCCTGCGCTATCGCAGCTGCTGGTTTTCACAATATGCTTTTTATAGGGCCTCCGGGTAGTGGAAAATCTATGCTCGCCAAGAGGCTTCCAAGCATTATGCCAGAGCTTGATGAAAGAGAATCCTTAGAGGTATCAAAAATATACAGCGTATCGGGGCTTTTAAAAGGAGCCCTTATAAAACAAAGACCCTTTTCATCTCCTCATAGAAGCGCTTCTGAGGCAGCTATCATAGGAGGTGGAACTTTTCCAAGACCAGGGGCGGTATCATTAGCTCACAAGGGGGTGCTGTTTTTAGACGAGATGCCAGAGTTTAATAAAAAAGTCTTAGAAGCCCTAAGACAACCCATAGAAGATAAAGAGGTGACCATCGCAAGAGCGTGAAGTTTCCATCTGAGTTTTTGCTAGTGGGGGCTATGAACCCCTGTCCTTGTGGATATTATAAGAGCAACCTAAAAGCTTGCACATGCACTATTCATCAGATAAAGCAATACCAATCAAAACTCTCTGGTCCTCTTTTGGACAGGATAGATCTCTTTGTGGCGGTGGAGGCTTTAAAAGACGAAGAGCTTATAAATAGAAAAAAAGAGACATCCTCACAAGAGCTAAAAGATATGGTATTTAGGGCTTTTGATATGATGCAAAAACGCTTCAAACACTCAAAAACACGCTTTAACACCCACATGAGCGATCAAGAGATAGACATGTATTGCATACTAGATGAAGGAGCTAAGAAGATATTGAAAGGAGCCATAAATACCCTAAACCTAACCGGGCGCTCTTACACAAGGCTTTTAAAAGTATCTCGCACCATAGCGGATATGAGTGCCTCTGAGCTCATAAAACCAGAGCATGTAAGCTTAGCTTTGCAGTATAGACCCAGCGCCAGCGGGTTTTTGATTTGATGAAAAGGGTTTTAAGCGTATGTTTTTTGTTGCTTTTTGACACGCTGGCTTTTTATCTGTCTTTGCTTTTGGCTTTTATTACGAGAAAGGCCTTAGGTAAGTTGTTTATAAAATCGGTTGTGTTTAGTTTTAGCTTTTATCACTTTTTAAAGTTTTGGTGGATACCGTTGGTGTTTTTATTTTTTATATGGTATCAAAAGCTATATACTAAAAGGCTTATATTTTGGGATGAGGCGAAAGAGCTTATAAAAGCTATTTTTTTATCGGCGGTGTTTGTGTTGGCGGTGCTTACCCTTAGCAAGAGTTCAAACCAGATGTCAAGGCTTATGTTTGTGATACTCTGTATTTATGCGGTGTTTATATTCCCTATTTTTAGGCTTTTAGGAAAAAAATTGTTAAATAGATTAGGCATCTATAAAGAGGATATAATCATCATAGGAGCGGGCCAATCTGGGGTGGGCGTGGCAAAGGGGATTTTAGAAAATGAACATCTTGGATATCGTATAAAGGGTTTTTTGGATGATTTTAAAAAAGGTGTTGTAAAAGTAAAAGACGAAGAGCTACCAATTTTAGGAAGTACAGAAGACATATTCCATGTAGAAAATATAAAGTATGCAATCATATCTATGCCATCAGCTCCCAAAGAAAGAATAGCAGATATTTCAAACAAAATACACAGATATGCAAAGCATATATACATAGTACCGGATTTAAAAGGCATAGGCCTATTAAACAGCGAGCTTTACTATCTTTTCACCGAACAACTTTTTTTAATAAAAATCACAAACAACTTAGAATCGTTTTTAAATCAAGTTATAAAGCGAGTATTTGACATCGTGCTGTCTGTTGTTTTGTTGCCGTTTTTACTTGTCTTCATAGGTATTTTGGCTTTTCTTATAAAAATAGATTCCAAAGGACCGGTATTTTTTATACAAGATAGGCTGGGTAAAGACGGAAAATTGTTTAAATGTATAAAGTTCAGGACGATGTATGTAGACAACGAAAAGATATTGAAAGATTATTTAGAGAAAAACCAAGAGGTGCTCGTAGAATGGCAAACTTACAAAAAGCTAAAAAAAGATGATCCTCGAATCACAAAGATAGGTAAATTTTTAAGAAAAACATCCTTAGACGAGCTTCCTCAGATATTCAATGTAATATTGGGGGACATGAGTCTGATAGGACCAAGGCCTTATTTACCCTCAGAAGAAGCGGACATAGGCGCTTACAAAGAATACATACTTCTTACAAGACCCGGCATCACAGGGCTTTGGCAAGTGAGCGGTAGAAACGAGCTATCTTTTGAGGATAGGGTGAAGCTTGATACTTGGTATGTGATAAACTGGTCTTTGTGGCTTGACATCGTTATACTTTTTAAAACTATAAGGGTGGTGCTAAAAAAAGAAGGAGCTTATTGATATTTTTATATATAATGATTTTATGATAATCTGTGAAAACATAGATTGTATAAGAGCTTTTATTAAAAGCCAGAAAAAAGAGGGCAAAACGATTGGTTTTGTGCCTACGATGGGATATCTTCACGAAGGGCACATATCTTTGGTAAAGAGTTCAAAAGACCTTTGCAATATCACGATAGTGAGCATATTTGTAAATCCAAAACAATTTGGTCCAAATGAAGATTACAACAGATATCCAAGAGATACCGAAAAAGACAAAAAACTCCTTTTGGAAAATGGCATTGACGCTCTTTTTATACCAACGGTGGAAGTTATTTATCCAAAAGGCTTTTCCACAAGCATAAACATAGGATCCATGGCAAATATATTAGAAGGGGTGTTTAGACCTGAGCATTTTGACGGAGTATGCACTGTAGTGGCAAAGCTATTTAACATCATAAACCCAGATAAAGCATTTTTCGGAGAAAAGGATTATCAGCAGTTAAAGATTATTCAAAAGATGGTAAAAGACTTAAACTTTGACATAGAGATAATCCCAGTGCCCACAAAAAGAGAACAAGATGGGCTTGCTATGAGCTCTCGTAATACATATCTTAGCGTTTCGGATAGAAAAAGAGCAAGCTCTGTATACAAGTCTTTATTAAAAGCCAAAAAACTTTTTGATGAGGGTATAAGAGATTCCTATATTATAATAAATGATATGATGAAAGAGCTTGATGTGGATAGTGTGGATTATATAAAGATAGTGGATAAAGATGGCTTAGAAGAGAAATCCATCCCAGATAAAGGTGATAGGGTATTATTAGCGGTAAAAATAGGCTCTACGAGGCTTATAGACAACATAGAGTTATGAGTATACTTGATTTTTTTAGAAAAAAAGAAAAAAAAGAAAACCTCTGGACAAAATGTGAAGAGTGTAAAAATATTATACTTGCCCAAGAGCTTGAGGCAAACTTCTACGTGTGTCCAAAATGCGGACATCATCATCAGATGAACCCATACCTATGGGCAAACATGTTGCTAGATTACAATCAAACGGTGCTTTTTGAATACATCTTACCCACCGATTTTTTAAATTTTAAAGATACAAAAAAGTACAAAGACCGGTTAAAGACTTTAAAAGAGGCTTCAAACATATCCGAGGCTATTACTGTATTTGATGGAAGATTAGCTGAGAAAGCTGTGATTTTAAGTGTAATGGATTTTTCTTTTATAGGTGGAAGTATGGGTTCTGTAGT
>CAZDZN010000023.1:0-20007 GCA_964509905.1 uncultured Aquificaceae bacterium | reverse complement strand
GGAGAGAGCGTCCCTTTAAGATAGATCAAAACCTAAGGGTAAGATCAAAAGAAGAGCTAATAGAAAAATCTGATATCGTGGTGGAGTTAATAGGCGGGATAAATTTTGCTAAAGAACTTATAGAACAGGCGATAGATAAGAAAAGGCATGTGGTGAGTGCAAACAAGCACCTTTTAGCTTTACATGGAAAAGAGATTTTTAAAAAAGCTAAAGAGAATGGTATAAGCATTGAGTTTGAAGCTTCAGTGGGAGGAGGAATTCCCGTCATAAAAGCCCTAAAAGAAGGGCTTGTGGCTAACAAGATAAACTATATCCATGGAATACTAAACGGCACTACAAACTACATACTCACCAGCATGTTGGATGAAGGAAAATCTTTTGAAGAGGCACTAAAAGAAGCCAAAGATTTAGGATATGCCGAGCAAGATCCAACTTTTGACATAGAAGGTATAGACGCAGCACACAAGATAGCCATTTTAAGCTCCATAGCCTATGGAGGATATGTGGATTTTAACGATATTTACATAGAAGGTATATCAAACATAGACCTTTTGGATGTGGAGCTTGGCAAAGAGCTGGGATATACAATAAAGCTTTTGGCGGTGGCAAAAAATACAAATAGGGAGATAGAAATAAGAGTGCATCCAGCTTTTATAAACAACCAAGAACAGCTATCAAAAATCTCGGGAGTCTACAATGCGATCCTCATAGAAGGGGATTTTGTAGGAAAAACTATGCTATACGGCAAAGGAGCTGGGTCTAAACCCACAGCTTCAGCGGTGGTATCAGATATCATAGATATAGCAAAACATGGCAAAAAAAATTTTTTGAATTTTGATAAAAGCTTAAAACTAAACAAAAACTTCTACACGAGGTACTACGTAAGGTTTGAAGTGGTGGATAGAATAGGAGTCTTGGCATCTATCACCAACGTATTTGCAAAATACAATATAAGCATAGCATCAGTCCTTCAAAAAGAGATGGTGTGCAAGATGGCTAAAAAAGAAAACAGCTCCATAGTGCCGTTGGTTATCCTAACGCACAAAGCCTATGAAAAAGATATAAAGATGGCCATAGATGAGATAGAAAAAATGTCTGTAGTGCAAAAAAAGGCAATTTTGATAAGATTGGAAGAAGAATGATAATATATTTGATAAATTTTGATTTTTTCTGTATAATATTTAGTATGGGAAAATATGTTAAGAGGATAAAAAAGTGAAGTCAATAGTTGGCTTGGATATAGGTACTAGCAAGATAGTGGCCTTGGTGGCGGAAGTGGATGCTTACGGGGATACACACATAGTAGGTATAGGAGAATCAAAATCTCAGGGCATAGACAAAGGTTCTGTTACAAAACTCGATTTGGCTTCAAAAGCCATTCAAAAAGCCCTGAGAGAGGCAGAAGAAATGTCTGGTCATAGACTTGACTCTATATTTATATCTGTATCTGGAGTACATATAAAAAGCCAAAACGAAAGAGATACCATAAGCATATCACCTCAGCCTTCGGATGTAGATGAGACTATCGTAGAAAGACTTTTGGAAAGAGCCGTAGCAAAAGCCAAAGAAGAATCTTATGAGATACTTCATACTATACCAAGAAATTATATCTTAGATGATCAAGAAGGGATTCTAGACCCAGTAGGTTTGGCTGGCTCAAGATTAGAATGCGATGTGCACATTATAAAAGCAGGAGTATCACTTCTTAGAAATGTAGAAAGAACAGTAGGAGTGGCAGGTTTTAAGCTTTTAGGAAAGGTATTTAGCGGGCTTGCATCCGCAGAAGCGGTGCTCACGGAAGAAGAGAAGTTGGAAGGGGTACTTTTAATAGACATAGGGCATTCTATTACAAACTTCGTACTTTATTTAAATGGCCAACCAGCGGTATCTGGTACGGTGCCTCTTGGAGGACATCACATCACCAGAGACATAGCTCATTTTATGAAAATATCCACAGAAGAAGCTGAGCGCATCAAAATAGAAAGTGGTATGGCTTTGGTAGAGCTTGTGGATGAAATAGAAAAAGTGAAGATAAAACCACGCGGAGAAGAAAAAGAGGCAATGATACCAAGAAAACAATTAGCGGAAGTAATACAGATAAGATTAGAAGAGATAATGGATAAAATCATAGAGCGTATAAACACCTCAAATATGCGTCTTGAAAATATAAACGCCGGTGCTGTAATAACTGGAGGTAGTGCTAAATTAAACGGCATAAAAGATTTTATGGAACATTACCTTGATATGGCAGTGCGGGTAGGATATCCGCTAAGTATCACTGGATTAAAAGAAAAGCTTCAAGATCCCTCGTATGCAGCTGTATGTGGAATTATAAAAATAGCCCAAAACGCAAAAGAGATAAACTACATACCAACTACTCCTCAACGTCAGCCTGCAAGACAAGATATAAGGATACCAAGAAAAGGCGGTATCTTCCAAAAGATAAAGGATTTCTTTAGGGACCTGCTATGAGGAAAAGAGTAGCTTACATATTAGCTTTGGTACTTCTTATAATAGCTGCTTATTACGGATTTTACGATAATGACTCTGCAAAGGCAGTCACTTACAAACACACAAGCCCTATGCCTTACTTTAAGGTAAATTTGATGTATGAGAACGGAAAACCTGTAAACAGAACTATAAGCATAAGTGATTTTAGAGGCCATTACACGCTAGTAAACTTTTTTGCCTCTTGGTGTCCCCCTTGCAAAGCGGAGCTTCCTCTGTTTGAACAAGCTTATTTGAAATTTTCTCCATACGGGTTTAGAATTCTTGCCATAAGCATGGATGATAATCAAGGCGCATTGAATGACTTTTTAAAAGATAAACCATATACTTTTGACATAGCTATGCATTCACCAGGACTGGGTAGTAAATTCAATATCACGGGGCTTCCCACCTCTTATCTATTGGACCCAAATGGTAATATCATAAAAGTGGTTTACGGAGATTATTTTGGGATAGAAAAAGACCTATCAAACATATACTTTAATATTAATGAGCCTCGTTAAAAAAGTAGCTATTTATATAAGCATAATATCTTTATTATCCTATGTATCTGTGCTTTTAGGAAATAAAATAATAACAAAAAAAGAGATAAATGCAAGAGTTATGAAAGAGTATTACGATACATACAAAATATATAAGGCCACAATGGACGAATACGAAGATATCTTAAGGAACAACCTTTACTCTCCAGACATCGTATCAAAAGCCCAAAACCAAAATCTTTGCAATGAAAAAAACCACGATTTTATATTGGGTAAATACTTGAGCTTAGGAGTATATAAAAATGTAAATAACAATTGTGATTATATAGGAATATACACTTATAAGCCCCTCAATTACCTTTCAAAGCTTGAGGATGTGGACTGGGTGGTTGTGCTTCATACAGATGTAATAAAGAAATTATATCCAGAACAAAGCTTTTGGGATAACTATGTGGGTGGAAAAACCATTACAAAAAAATTTATTATAGATTCTTATGAAGATGATAATGCCCTTAGTATATTCTTATATTCAAGAAAAACTAACATAGTATCTTACAAAGTGGAAAATTTAGGCGATGAGTATTACCTTATAATGGAGATACCTATAATAAACACCTCCGGCATAGAACTTGGAAATATCTATCTCATAAAAAATATAAGTTGGATATACACCCAAGAACACAGGCAGTTTTTAATCCTCACTGCTTATGGCACAGTTTTTACATCCATACTTCTTTTTATTATGATCTTTATAATATCAAAGATTATAAAAGAGATAAATAGCCTCTTAAAGGTAGCTTTAAAACTAAAAGACAAAGACTTTTTGCATTTAGAAGAAGTGGAAAAAGATCCTATATTGGAAAAGGACATTGCAAAACTGAGCGAAATCTCAAAGTTGAAAAAAATCACATATATGATGGCACTTGAAATAAAATCCCTCGTAGCAGAACTTGAAAAAGACAAAGAAAAGTTCAAGGATATGGCTTACAAAGACCCGTTAACCGGTATATACAACAGAAGATTTTTCTTTGAGGAGGCAAAAATTATCATAGAACAAGTCAAACGGACAAATACGCCTATATGTATAGCAATGTATGACATAGATAACTTTAAAAGAGTAAATGACACTTATGGACACGATATGGGGGATGTAGTGATAAAAGACTTTGCCAAAACCATAGTAAACTCTATAAGAAAATCAGATATACCTGCAAGAATAGGCGGAGAAGAGTTTGCGGTGTTGTTTTACAACACTGACATAAATAATGCTTTTAAAGTGACTGATAAAATAAGACAGGACTTCGAAGCCTCCACTCACACTTTAAACGATATCACCATAAAATGCACCTGCAGCGGCGGACTTTATCAAATAAAAGAAGAAGATGATATAGACTCTGCTCTCAAAAAAGCTGACGAAGCCCTTTATATCTCAAAGCGCACCACAAAAAATGTAGTTACTATATATAAGGAGGAGCAAGATGAAAAATCTTAATATAAGCTTGTGCCAAATAAACCCGGTAGTGGGAAATTTTAAATACAATCTTGATAAAATCTCTGATTTTATATTAAAGGCTAAAAATGCGCATTTGATAGTGTTCCCAGAACTCTCTTTGTGTGGATACATGCCCTATGATATGATTTATAGTTCAAAGTTTATAAACTTAAACAAAATCTATCTTGAAAAACTTATGGATTTTTCAAAAGATGTGGATAGCCTTATCGTGGTAGGGTTTGTAAGAGAAGAAAGCGCTATTTATAATTCTTTGGCGGTTATTTATAAGGGAGAAGTTTTGGGCTTTTACGATAAAAAGTTTTTACCAAATTACAATGTGTTTGATGAGAAAAGATATTTCAAGAGTGGCTCAGGGGATTTAATGATAGACATAAACGATGTAAGGACAGGGTTTTCCATCTGTGAGGATATCTGGTATCCAGATGGTACCGAAAGAGAAGACGCTTTAAATGGTGCAGAACTCATAGTAAACGTAAATGCATCTCCATATAGTTTAAATAAACAATCTTTTAAAGAGACGTTTTTAAAAGCAAGGGCTATGGATAACATGTGCTTTATAGCATATGTAAACTTGGCAGGAGCAAACGACGAACTTGTTTTCAATGGTGAAAGCATCGTAATAGACCCAAAAGGTAATATAATCGCAAAAGCCAAAGCCTTTGAAGAAGATACTTTAAATGTAGGCATTGACATAAATTTATCTCACATAAAAAGACGCACTGATATGAGATGGGTAGAGCTATCCCATCCAAAGCCCTCAAGTGTGAAAATATATTTGGGAAAAGATAACTCTTATCCTACACTAATAAATTACAAAAGTGTATCAAAAGAAGAAGAGCTTATAAGTGCTATTATATTATCTATAAAAGATTATTTTTACAAGCAAGGGTTTAAAAAAGCTATTTTGGGGTTATCGGGGGGTATTGACTCAGGCATAGTGCTATATCTTGGAAGTTTAGCTTTGGGTAAAGATAACATAAAAGCTATCTATATGCCCACAACATTTAACAAGGAAGAATCTTACACAGATGCAAAAGCTCTTTGTGATAATCTCGGTGTAGAGTTAAAAGTCATACCAATTGAAGAGATAAGGAAAGTCTATGAAGATATAATGGGTTATCAAAACTTCGATGTAGCGGATGAGAATATCCAAGCACGTATTAGGGCAAATATTTTATTTTACATATCAAACAAAGAAAATATGGTAGTGCTCTCCACTTCCAACAAATCAGAATCAGCAGTAGGATATACTACCATATACGGGGATATGGCAGGTGGATTTGCTCCCATAAAAGACCTTTATAAAACAGAAATTTATGAGCTTGCAAATTTTATAAACAAAGAAAAAGAAATAATTCCTAAAAATATTATCCAAAAACCACCCTCAGCCGAGCTTCGTCCTAATCAAAAAGATCAGGATTTGCTCCCTCCTTATGAAATCCTTGATAAAATTTTATGGCTTTTAATAGAAGAATATAAGGATATAGAGGACATACCTTTTGACAAAGAGATCACAAAAAAAATCTATGATATGCTTTTAAAAGCCCAATACAAAAGACGCCAAGCTCCCATAGGACCAAAGCTCCACGAAAGGGCTTTTGGCATAGGCTGGAGGTACCCTATCGTGAGAGGGAGTGATGTTTAGCGCTTGATGTAATTTAAGTTTTCACAGTTGTTGTTTGCCACAAGTCCTTTTTTGGCAAGCCCAGGAGGCAAACCATTTACAAATCCTCTTTTGTTGCCTTTTGTCCAACCGGGTGGTGCATTACACTGGGAAGTTTGGCTTGTCTGAGTCGTGCCGTTTAAAGCCGAACCTAAATTTGATATAGCATTTCCTATGTTTTGAAACTCATCTCCTATAGTAATCCCAAAACTAATATTTATAAATACTAAATTTATAAAAATGTATAGCAACTTCATATCACACCTCCTAACACTTTAATATAAAATATAAGCAATGCTATATGAAAATATGATGAAGGCTTTACACTCCGTTTTTTGGCAATATTTTTGCAAAGTCTAGTATAGCTTTTACAGTATTTTCTGATTTTTGGGCAAGTTCGTAAGATTTTTTCAAAGCATTCTCCGTATCTTTGTTTGTATAATAATCGTAAGATTCTTTACCTACTTTATGAAGTTCTATATGAGGAGCTTCTATATTTACAAAAGCCTCGTATGCTTTTTCACCGTATTTGGCTTTTATATCTTCTTTGGTTTGAGCGTAATACCATTTACCAAGATTGCAACTTGTATGATCTGCTGGCTTCCAATCGGATTTACCGGTAAGCACCAAGACCAAGTTATGCATATAAATGGCATGGTCTACTATCTTTTTGAGAGTTTCTACATAAATGTCTTTATCTTCCATACTATAAACGGTATTCCAAACTTCCAGCGAATCTTTGTATAGCTCTCTTGTATATCCCGTAATCGCGTTTATTATATTCATAAAAGCCTCAAAACCATTTTTGAAGTTTACCACGTTTTCTGATATCTGGTGTATGGCTTGGGATTGCTCTTCTATGGCGGTGGTTTGTCTGTCCACCAAATCCGTCACTTCTTTTGAATTTTGCTTTATATCTTTAAAGTATGTATTTATCTCTTCGTAAAACTCCTCTATATTCTTAATAATGCTGTTCATACTTTGGGTTTTATAAGACGCATCGGATGTGGCTTTTACCATGTCGTTTAGGGTGGTAGATATCTCTTGGGCACTTCTGGATGTGCGTTCGGCAAGTTTTTTCACCTCGTCCGCTACCACCGCAAAACCTCTTCCTACTTCTCCAGCTCTTGCTGCTTCTATGGCTGCGTTTAGAGCTAACAAGTTTATCTGCTCGGTTATGGATAATATCGTAGATACGATGGACTCTATGCCTTTTGATTTTTGTGTGAGGTCCAATATAGACTTACTCACTTCAGAATACACCGATTTTGAATCTTCTATCAGCTTTTTTGAATCCTCTATCTCTTTTACCTTTTGCTCTATGGTGGTACTTAGTTTATCCTGCAAAGATTTTGTATCCATCACCGAAGAGGCTATATCTTTCATCGTAGCACTAAACTCCTCTTCCGCGTTTGCTATAGCAGATATAGAATCTTGCAAGGATTTTGCGTTGGACTCCGCCTCTAAGGTTGAAATTTCAACCCTTGCACAGTCATAAACTTCTTGGGATACATTCGGCATTATAAGCTTAAAACTTTTTATAATCTCCTCATCTTTACACTCTTGAGCAGGTATCTCTTGGATAGCTTCGTCTTTTAAGAAAAGCCATATAAATATACCAAAACAAAATACATCTACCAAAACGAGCCCTAAATCAAAAACGATATTTTTTAAAAAAGTCCCAGCCAGAGAGCTTAAAAAAAGTATTACTACAATCCCCAACAATACATTGTCTTTCCCCATAAACACCTCCTCACAAGTATGAGATATTATATCATATTTTTATCTTTTTAAAAGTGTCTTTAAAACCTCTGGTATGTTTTTAAATAGTTCCATCCAACCCCATCTGTATAAATCTTTATAGGTTTTTTCTCCTTTTAAAAGCTCAAAAAACATAAAAAGCGCTCTGTCTTGGGAGAGCTTAAACGCTATGTGTTGGATGTTGTAAACGATGGATGCAATCTTGCCTGCATATACGAGGTCTTGGAGTATTGCATTTTGCACAAATCTCTCATACAAAGTATTTGCATCTTTTTTGGCAAGTTTTATTGCCCTTCCTGCAAAAGACCCGCTTAAATATGCATACCTTATGCCCTCTCCTAAAAGCGGGTCCACTATAGACCCTGCATCGCCGGTTAAGAAAACTCTATCTTTTCCAAGCCTTAGGTCTCTGGCTTTTGAGATAAAGGGTATAAACCAAGATTTTATCTGGTATTTTGAAATGTCTGTTGGGAATTTTTTGTGGTTTTTTGTATAATCTTTAAATATGTTTAAAATATCTTCTTTTTCGGCGCTGGCAATCCCCACTGTGATAAATTCTCCTTGGGGGAAGTACCATCCGTATCCTTTTTTTACTATACCTATGTCTATAAGCACCTCATCTTCTGGAAAATCTTTAAGCGCACTTTTTGGAATCCTTGCTTCCATAGATATAAAAAACCTTCTGGATGCACTTTTGCAAGCTATACTTTTTCTCACCACCGAATTATATCCATCAGCCCCTACTATATAATCTCCTTCGAAAACCCCATTTTCTGTAACAACCCGCCTGATGGTAGGGGTTAGCTCTATATGCTTTACTTTCATATTTTCTACGAGCATTGCCTCTTTTTCTTGGGCTTTTAATATAAGCTCATAATCAAACTCTTCTCTATCCACTATCACCGCACATTCATCGGTTTTTTTTTCTACAAACTCTTGACCTTTGTATCCAAGTATCCCGCCTCTTATGGAGTTTTTTATATTAAAAGCTGGAAAACTCACCAAGGAGCGTTTTGATATACAACCAGCGCAGAGCTTTGGTCTTGGGTATTTGGATTTTTCTAAGATGAGGACTTTTGCTCCGGCACTTGCAAGCTCGTATGCCGCCCCAGCCCCAGCAGGACCACCGCCCACCACAATAGCGTCGAATCGCTCCAAAATCAGGACTCCTTGGTGATTACAAAATCAAGTCTTGGTAAGTTTTTGGCTTTTATACGCTTAAACAAAAGATGTCTTATGTAATCTTTTGCACTTTGAAGGCGTTTTAGCACCGCCTCTTCCTTTGAAGCATCTAACACGCTTATGGATACCAATGCGTTTTTGCCATCTTCTGAGAGCAACACACCTCTTAGTGTGATAAAAGATGGTATGTTCTCAATGTCTTTGATAAGGATATTGGCTATCTCTTTTTCCAAAGTCCTTTTTAGCATGTCTTTTTGCTTATTCATAAGTTTCCTCTATTTTGATGTTGTAGGCTTTTATCTTACGATAAAGATTTGTAAAATCCATACCTATCGCCTGAGCGGTTTGCTTGACATTGTAGTTGTACTGGGCAAGTTTTTTCAGTATAAAGTTTTTTTCAAATTCTTGTTTTGCGCTTTTAAAATCCAAAGACTCTTTTTTGGTAAGTCCCAAATGATGTTCTTGTATGATATCAGAGTCCACCACAATGCTGAGGCGCTCCATGAGGTTTTTTAGCTCTCTCACATTACCCGGCCACTCATAATTTAAGAGTACCTCTTTAGCCTCTTCGGATAGTTTTTTGGGTTTAGTTTTGTTTTCTTGGCAAAATTTATTTAAAAAATACTCCGCAAGTATGATGATGTCTTGAGCTCGTTCTCTTAAAGGTGGGACTTCCAAGGTTATCACCGCAAGCCTATAATAAAGGTCTTCTCTAAACTCATTTTCTTCTATCAATTTTTTTAGGTCTTTGTTAGAAGCACAGATAAACCTAACATCCACATCTATTTTTTGAAGCCCTCCAAGGCGCGTAAAACTCTTGGTTTCTATAGCTCTAAGGAGTTTGGCTTGGGCTTTTAGGCTCATATCCCCTATCTCATCTAAAAAAATTGTCCCTTCGTTGGCGATTTCAAGTTTTCCAGCTTTTCTGGTGTTAGCCCCGGTGAATGCTCCTTTTTCATATCCAAAGAGCTCAGACTCTATGAGCTCATCGGGTAATGCAGCGCAGTTTATATCCACAAAGGGTTTGTCTTTTCTTAAAGATAGGTTGTGGATGCTCTTTGCCACAAGCTCTTTGCCAGTACCGTTTTCTCCAAATATCACCACATTGGCATTAGAGCGGGCTATCTTTTTTATATGCTCTTTTAGATTTTTTATAGCTTGGGATTCTCCTATGATTTCATCTTCTTTTTTGATATAGCTTATCTTATTTTTTATATGCTCTTCGTGAGCTTTTTCTATAACATTTAAAAGCTTATCGATAGATAAAGGTTTTTCTATAAAATCAAAAGCTCCTTTTTTTATGGATTTTACCGCAAGCTCAATCCCTCCATGCCCTGTTATCATGATTATGGCAGAATCCGGGGATAGATCTTTTATGGTATCTATAAAATCAATACCAGAGCCATCTTCAAGCCAGATATCGAGTATGATGATGGGGAAATACTCTTTTGATATAAACTTTTTGGCCTCTTCCAAGGATTTGGCGGTTTTTGTGTCTATCTCTTCATCCTTTAACACAGCCGATATGGACTCTCTAATGGAAGCCTCGTCATCCACTATAAGCACTTTCATAATAGCTCCACACCTTTTATGCTAAAATACTTTTCAAGGCTTTTAACAAACTCTACCAACTCATCAATTTGATACTCGGTAGTTAAAATTTCAAGTGTCTTTTTGTCATATGGCCTGGTGCGGGTAAGCCCTATTCTGTTTGGAGCACCTGTTATAATAGCGTCTAAGAGTAGAAGCTCCCCTTCTTTTTCAAGATAAATTACCACCTTGTCTTCACTTTTTCTCATAGTGGATTATCTTAGCAGGTTTAAAAGTATTTAAAATATTTTCTACCTCCTCGGGATATTCGCCTTCTTTTTTATCCTCAACGGATGGTCTTTTGTCTTCTATATCAATCAGACTTTTTTTTTGAGATAGTATATCAGAGATTGGTATAAAATCTTTTATGAGAGAGGCTTTTAGTATGCTTATCTCAATGGCCAATAGCGGGTCTTTTTGATACATACCGGCAAAGCCTTGGTTTATAACATCTTCTAAGAATAAAAACACCTCCAAGGGTTTTTGGCTCATACTCTTGTAAAACTCATCTGGATATTCTTTGGTAGCAAAGGCTTTTAGTATGTTTTTTACTTCCTTATAAAGGCTCTCCCAGAATAGCCTTAAGTTGTAACCTTTTTCGTTTATAGTGTTTAGCATGTCCATAGCTTTTTTGGTATCGGAGTTTATTAAAAGCTCCAAAAACTCCCTTACAGAAGCTCTATCCACCGGTCCAAATACAGCCCTTATAGTGTTTACATCTATAGCTCCGTTTGAGAATGTGTTTAACTGATCAAGCAAACTTGCCCCGTCTCTCATGGAATCATCCGAAAGCTCCGATAATATATCAAGGGCTTCGTCCTCTATTTCTATATTTTCAGAAGAAGCTATATAAGATAGATATTTTTTTATGTTTTGTTTTGAGGCTTTTGAGAAGATAAGTTTTTGACAACGAGACTGGATGGTGGGTATAATCTTGTCAAACTCTGTGGTGCAAAGTATGAATATCAAAGAAGGTGGTGGTTCTTCTAATATTTTTAAAAGGGCGTTAAAAGCCTCCTTGGTGAGCATGTGAGCTTCATCTACAATGTAAACTTTGTAGCGCCCTTGCATGGGCATATATCCAGCTCCTTCTTTTATAGCTCTTATCTCATCTATACCTCTGTTGGAGGCTGCATCCATCTCTATGAGGTCTATAAAGCTTCCCTTATCTATGGCTTTGCAGTTTTGGCATTCGTTGCAGGGCTCTCCCTCCTGTGGGTTTTGACAGTTTAATACTTTGGCGAAATTCCTTGCGGTGGTGGTCTTCCCTGTGCCTTTGTGTCCAGCAAATATGTAAGCATGATGGATTTTATTATACAAAAACGCATTTTTTAGGATCGTGGCGGGTATCTCCTGACCTATAAGCTCTTTGAAGTTTTTCGGTCTATACTTTCTGGCAAAAGGAACATAACTCATTATATATATTTTAGCACTAAATTAAACTTTGAACAATTTTTAGTACATTTTATAGCTTTGGCATGATAAAATAAGCAAGATGAGAGTCCTTTAATCAAAAATCTTATCAGATAAAAAACATCTTTTATAGTCTTTTTGCAGGCATTTCATATGATTTGTACAAGAAAAAACGATTTAAATTATAACATTTTTTGAGTAGGGTACAATACATCCTCTTGCAAAAAAGCCTAAAAATTGATACACTATTGGTATGAAAGTAGGGTTTATAGGTTTTGGTAATCTTGGTTCAGCCATAGCAAATAGAATAGCCTCTCAAGGTGTGGAGATTTTAGCCTACAATAGGACAAAATCCAAGACAAAGGGCTTTGAAGCGGTAAATTATCCTTATGAACTCTTAAAAGAGGTGGATATCGTATTTATAAACGTATTCGACTCAGTAGCCTCAAAAGAGGTGATATTTGGAGATCATGGTCTTGTGAAAGGAGACATAAAGGGTAAAATCATCATAGACATGACCACAAATCATTATGCCTATACAAAAGAAACTTATGAAAATCTAAAATCTTTGAGGGCACATTATCTTGATGCTCCAGTGCTTGGTTCTATAGTTCCAGCTTCAAAAGGTGAGCTTATAATGCTTATAGGCGGGGATGAGGACATATTTAAAAAAGTAGAAGAAGTTTTAAAGCTTTTCACAAAAGAAAGGATATGCTTAGGAGATGTGCCAAATGGTACTCTTGGAAAACTCATAAACAACATCGTGCTTGGATCTTTTATGGATGCTATAGCTCAAGCTGTAGCCATAGGTGAGGGAGTAGGCATCTCAAAAGAGCAACTGATAAAAGTTTTAGAGTTTGGGGCTGGAAACTCATACATTTTGAACGTTAAAAAACAAAAACTCTTATCTGAAGATTTTTCGGCTCAGTTTTCTGTAAAAGCCATATACAAAGACCTTCATTACGCTCAAGATATACTAAAAGATTTTGGGCTTTTTTCTTTTAGTCTGGGAGCTGTGAAAGAAACATATGGGCTTGGTATAAAATCCGGATTGGAGTATATGGATTTTAGCGCCATATACAATCTTTATAAAAAATCATGATAAGTATCTGCGGAAAAAAAATACACATAAAAGCAGAAATTCCAAAAGATGATAATCGATACGATTTTTACGATTTGATATTTGCCACGCTTCTCAGTGTTAGAAACATAACATTAGAAGAATTGGATGTAAAACTTAAAAACATCCCCAGTTTTGAGCTTTTACCAAATATAGATTTGGCGGTAAATAAGATAATAAAAGCTATGAGAGAGAAAAAAAGGATAATCCTATACGGAGATTATGATGTAGACGGAGTAACTTCTACTACCATTATGTACGATTTTTTAAAACAAATTGGAGCAAATGTAGTACCGGTACTTCCCAACAGGCACTCTGGATACGGGCTTTCCAAAGAGCTTATGGATTTGTTTTCTCACTACGCGGATGTGGTGATTACACTGGACAACGGCACCACTGCAAAAGAAGAAATAGATTATGCTAAAGAAAAATACGGTTTAGATGTAATAGTGTTAGATCATCATAAGATAAACCACAAGTCCGATCTTCCAAAAGCTGTTGTCGTAAATCCGAATTTATCTGACAACAATCTAAAAGGTGTATGCACAGCAACTCTCTCTTTTTACATGACTGGAGCTTTGAGAAAAGCTTTAAATGCTGGTATAGATATTAAAAAATACCTTGATTTGGTAGCAATAGGCACGGTAGCAGATGTAATGCCCATTACGTATCTAAATAGGACACTCATATCCAAAGGGCTTGAACTGATAAACAAAATAAAAGACATGTCTTGGGATGATGCAAGCTATATGGGAAAAGCTGGAATGAAAGCGCTTGTGGATTATATAGCGAAGATGGACAACAAAGACAAAAGAGATATAAATGCAAAAGATATAGGTTTTTTCATAGCACCAAGAATAAATGCCGCTGGGCGTATAAGAAAACCCATATTGGCTATGAATTTATTATCTGAACAAAATCAAGAAAGAGCAAAAGTCTTAGCTACAGATTTAAACAATATAAATAAAGAGCGTAAAAAAATATCAAACAATATATTTAAAGAGGCTTATGAGCTTGCAAATTTAAATACAGATAATTTCATAGTGCTTGGAAAAAATAGTTGGCATCACGGAGTGCTCGGGATCGTGGCCGGAAGATTATCCCACAAGTTAAAAAAACCAGCTGGTGTTTTTTATATAAACAACCAATATGCAACGGGCTCGATAAGATCTGTAGAAGGGCTTGATGTACACAAGCTTTTATCAAACCTAAGCGATATGTTTATAAAATGGGGAGGGCACGCGGGGGCGGCTGGAATTACAATGAAAAAAGAGTATTTTGAGGATTTTAAGATAAAAGTAAACGAACTTTTAAAAAACGAATCTTTTGAAATAGAAAAAGCAATGGAGGTGGATATAGAGCTCCCTCTTTCAAAGGTTGATAAAAATATTATTAAAATAATAGAAAAGTTATCCCCTTATGGAGAACTAAACCCTGAACCGGTGTTTATCTCAGAAGACATAGTTATTACAAACATCACATATAAAGGATATGGCGTAAAGATAGAATCTATCAGCACTAAAAACAATAAAAGGATTGAATTAAACTGTTTTGATGAAGAGCTTTATTCATCTATAAAATTAGGACAGCACATAAAAGCTGTATATACCATAGACTCCTACGGGATAAACCTCGTAGATGGCGTTTTAAACTGAATGGCGTGATAAATTATAGCGTAAACTTATGGCTTCTGGTAAGACCCACGATTTTTTAAATATGATGAGTCTGCCGGTATTTTTATACGGTGTACCACATGAATATTTTTTATACTTTGCCAGTGCTTATACGATTTCCACAATTTTGCTCTCTCCTGATATAGACTTAAAGCACTCATATCCTTCTAAGCGCTGGAAGTATTTTAGACATTTTTGGCATCCTTACAGAAAACTATTCAAGCACAGAGGGCTTTCTCATTTTCCGCTGGTAGGGACATTGTCAAGGCTTTTTTATGCGGTTTTTATAGGGGTTATTTTATATATATTTATAATTTTGTCCTTGAATTTTTTACATGAAGATAATATTGTTAAAAGCCTAAATACTAATATAAAATACGTGTTTAATAGACTAAAAGAAGATGATGTGATATGGTTTTTCATAGGAGCTGTTATGGCGGATATCGTACATCTATTTTGGGATGCAGTGTTTTCTATTGCAAAAAAGATAAAAAATAAGATATTTTAATGGTATAATATTTTAGCTAAGGAGAGGTGGCCGAGTGGTCGAAGGCGGCGCCCTGCTAAGGCGTTGTACGGTTAAAACCGTACCGCAGGTTCAAATCCTGTCCTCTCCGCCATGTTATTATGAAAAATCAAAAGTATGTGATGCTGATGGATATAGATAGGTGTATAGGTTGCATGTCCTGCGAAGTAGCCTGCAAACAGGAAAAACTTCTCTTTCAAGAGGGACCAAGACCTATGAAGGTATTGAGATTTGAACATTTTGAAGAAAACCCTATATCTTATTTCATGCCCATGAACTGTTTTCATTGCGACATAGCTCCCTGCGTTTATGCATGTCCTACCTCTGCTATGACAAAAAGGCAAGACGGTATTGTATATGTAAGAGAAAATCTGTGTATCGGTTGTAAAGCCTGTATAATAGCTTGCCCATACGGAGCGATTAGTTTTAATCCAGAGACTGAAAAAGTGGTAAAATGTGATTTTTGTATAAATAGGCTTGAAAAAGATTTACTTCCATCCTGTGTGACCAAATGTACCACAAACTGTCTTTATTTTGTAAAAGTAGACGAAGACATCCCACAAAAACATATATCTAAATACTTTAATCCTTACGATGAATTTAGACTGCAAGAAGTATAACATCACCGATAATTCAAAAGAAGTGGATGAAAACACAATATTTTTTGCCATAAAAGGTGCATCAAAAGATGGACACGATTTTATCTCTGAAGCCCTTGACAAAAAAGCCCCTTATATAGTAGCCCAAAGGCCTGTTTTAGAAGCAAAAAACATAATAATAGTACAAGATTCCAAAAAAGCATTTGGAGAGTGCATAAAAAGACATTTTGATAATCCAGATGAAAAACTAAAGGTTATAGGGGTGACCGGCACCAATGGAAAAACCAGTACCACACACATAATCCATGCTATACTCTCCCAAAAACAAAAAGGTGCTATATTCGGCACGATGTATTATAAAATCGATAATGAGCTGATAGAAGCTCCTAATACCACCCCGGGGGTTAAAACTTGGTTTAGTCTTTTGTCAAAAGCCTACGAAAAAGGGTGTGGATTTGTGAGTGCTGAGGTTTCATCTCATGCTTTAGATCAATTAAGAGTTTATCCTACAAAGTTTTTTGCCAGTATTTTTACAAACCTCACTCAAGACCATCTTGACTATCACAAGGATATGGAATCATACTTTCAAGCCAAGAGGAGGCTTTTTAAAGATTATGAATATGAAGTTGGTATTATAAATATAGACGATGATTATGGAAAAAGGCTATACGATGAATTTAAATCGCGAGCTCTAACTTATGGATATTCAAAAGATGCCGATCTTAGGATAGATCATTTTGACCAAGAGAAAAAAGTTTTGAGCTTTTACTATAAGAATAAAAACTATAAATTTAAAACAAATCTGATGGGAGGTTTTCAAGCCTACAACATGGGAGCTGGTATATTGCTGTCTTTGTATATGGGATTTAGCGAAGATGATATTCAAAGAGGGCTTCTTTCTTTAAAAGCTATAAACGGAAGGTTTGATGTGATAGAAAAAGGTGGAGTGAAGGTAATAATTGATTATGCTCATACTCCAGATGCACTTGAAAAGCTTTTAAAAACCACAAAAGAAATTACAAAAGGTAGGGTAATATGCGTATTTGGAGCAGGGGGAAACCGCGATAAATCAAAAAGACCAATAATGGGCAAAATTGCCAGCACACTATCAGATATTACTATTATTACATCAGATAATCCCCGTTTCGAAGAGCCGATGGATATTATAAAAGACATACTTCAAGGTATTGAAAATACATCACCAATGATAGAACCAGACAGAAAAAAAGCCATTGCCTTAGCTCTTGATATAGCAAAAGAAGGAGACAGCGTGGTAATAGCCGGAAAAGGACACGAAAATTACCAAGAGATAAAAGGTGAGAAATATCATTTTAGCGATAAAGAAGAGGCCGTGAGATTTTACAACTCTTAACAGTTATAGATAAAACGAAAAAATGTTTTTGTGATAATAGAAGAAGAGAACGGATTTTTATGCAACGAGGAACTAAATAAGATATTAAACAACAAACCGTGGTTTTATATGTAAGTTTGCAATATATCAAAAACACCTTGCTTTACACCCGAAAATAATCAAGAAAACATTAGAAACTATATTGATAAAAATAATTATATTTAACCCTAAAATCCAAAAAACTTGTATAATAATCTTATGGATAAAAAGAGTTTTGCGAAAGAAGTCTATGAGAGATTATCAAAAGTATACAAAAACCCTTCTATAGACCTTGAGTTTGATAGTCCTTTTGAGCTTTTGATAGAAACGGTTTTAGCAGCCCAAGAAAAAGATGAAAAAGTGAATAAAATTAGAAAAGGCCTTTTTTCGAAATTCAAAAACCCAGGTGATTTCAAAGAAGCACCCTTAGAGAATATAAAAGACGCTATAAAGTCCGTTAGCTTCTACAATAAAAAGGCCCAAGCGATAAAAGAGATATCAACTATGCTTGTAAATAAATACAACGGAGATGTGCCAGCAAGTGAAGAAGAACTTATGTCTTTGCCAGGAGTTGGTAAAAAAACTGCAAACATGGTATTGGCAAACGCCTTTAAAATCCCAGCTATTGCGGTGGATAGGCATGTACATAGGATAGTGAATAGACTTGGTCTTGATGAAGAAAAAGATCCAGATAAGACTACAGATAATCTAAAATCCATTATAGAAAAAGAACATTGGACAAAATTTTATTTGCTTTTATTAAGACACGGGAAAGAAATATGCGTTGCAAAAGTCCCAAAGTGCAGCATATGTGTGTTAAACGATATTTGCAAAACTTATAATAAGCTATGAAATTACTAATAGGTGTATTTTTGAGCGGTGTGGTGGTAGGATATCTTATAGACAAAATCACGTCTTTGATTGTTTTAATATTAATCACACTTATTGTGGTAGGATATTTTTTGCCGGGGGCTCACAATATTATGTTTTATAAGTATATTACAGATATCGTAAGTTTTGCTAAAAGCCAAATACAAGAGCATCCTGATAAGTTTAGTTTATCAAGTTTTATAGCTTTTAAGAACTTATCGCTGATAGTGTTTTTAGCCGGAGTTATCGTGGGGTTTAAAATAGCCTGATGCAGCAAAGCTTTGTAATAGTATTTTTTGGTATTATATTAGCAGCTATTTTAATACCATTGCCCGCATTTTTATTAGATATATTGCTGGCTTTTGCCATAAGCTTTGCTCTGGTGATACTTATTTTGGTGTTAAATGTAAAATCCCCTTTGGAACTATCTTCTTTTCCTTCGATACTTCTCATAGGGACGCTTTTAAGATTATCTCTCAACATAGCAGCAGCTCGTAGGATACTCCTGTATGGAAACGAAGGGCCATCCGCAGCTGGGCACATCATAGAAGCTTTTGGTAAGTTTGTGGTAGGTGGAGATGTAGTCGTAGGTTTAATCATATTTTTAATATTTATTGTTATAAACTTTGTGGTAATTACCAAAGGAGCCGAAAGGGTATCGGAAGTGGCGGCGAGGTTTACTCTGGACGCTATGCCTGGTAAGCAGATGAGCATAGACGCAGATCTAAACGCAGGGCTCATAAACGAACAAGAAGCAAGGCAGCGAAGAAAAGATCTTGAAAAAGAGGCGTCATTTTACGGATCTATGGACGGTGCTTCTAAATTCATAAGAGGGGATGTAATGGCAGCTATCATCATATTATTTTTAAGCATAGTAGGTGGGCTTGTAGTAGGTATTGTGATAAAAGGAATGGATTTCCAAGAAGCTATCAAGAACTATACACTCCTTACCGTAGGAGAAGGCCTCGTCTCTCAAATCCCAGCCCTTATTTTATCGGTATCTGCTGGTATACTCACTACAAAATCTTCCACAAAAGAAGAAGAGTTGAGCTCTGCTATATATACGCAGCTCACAAAAGATCCAAGGGTGCTTCTTTTTGGGGCAATAGCTCTTGGCACAATAGGTATCATGCCAGGACTTCCCAAAATACCTTTTTTCGTAATGGGTTTAGCTCTGGGTGGGCTCTATTATTATATACAGCAAAACATGAAAACTCAAAAGGCTATGGAAGTTCAAAAAGCTCTTGAAGCAGAAAAGACTCAAAAGACAACCCAGCAAGCTCAGAAAGAAGAAGATTACCTTCCTCAGCCAGACCCTATAACTTTGGAGATAGGATACGGGCTTATCCCCTATGTGGATGAGGCTCAAGGAGGTGATCTCACAAACCGGATAAAAACTATAAGAAAGCAAGTAGCAGCTGATTATGGAGTTATCATTCCCCTTGTACATATAAGAGATAACATGAAACTTCCTCCAAATCAATATAGGGTCCTTGTAAGAGGAGTGGAAGAGAGCTCTTACGATGTAATGCCGGGGTTTTTGTTAGCTATTGACCTTGGAAATGTAAAAGAAAAGCTCACAGAAGGAAGACCCACCAAAGACCCATCATTCGGTTTATCGGCTTTTTGGATAACCCAAGAACAAAAATCAAAAGCTACAAAACAAGGCTATATGGTGGTGGACATTCCCACAGTGATAATTACACATCTATCAGAG
>CAZDZN010000022.1:16650-20689 GCA_964509905.1 uncultured Aquificaceae bacterium | reverse complement strand
CTATGAGACCATCCGATCCCATATTTAAAAGCTTCGAAGCCACTTGCACATGTTTAGATGGGTCAATAGCTATAATTGCCTTTGATATCGGCTTATTTATCTCACCTATATCGCAAACATAAGGATAAGATTTTTCTTTTATTTTAACTATGTCTACATCACAAAGCATAATATCCGAAGTCAATTTAGAAAGCACATTTAGATACTTTGTACCCATATTTCCAAGCCCTATTAAAAGCACATGACTCATAGTTCACCAAATTTATAAGTTTTTATTAAAAGTCTGATAATGTTAAACAAAGGTACTGTTGAGTTTTTATTAAAAGTCTTTGTTGTTCCACTATATAACTCCTTATAAAAGCCTCTTGGTCTTTTGTAACACGCTCAAACTGAGCACCATAACAAACGTGGTCTACCACATCAAACTTATTTTTAATAATACCATAAAGCATAAAATCTTTATCGTAGAGTTGGAACTTTATAAATATTTTTGATTCTATATCAATAGGCAAAGATACTCCCGTACAAAATCTTGATCCTCCAACGCTCAAATCTCTTATGATTACTCCCACAAGCTTATCTTCTTCTGGCTCTGGAAGTATTTCTTCCTCTTCATAAGTTTTTAATTCCTCATAAGACGGTATATAAACATAGGCTTTCAAACTAAGCTCGATTCTTACAGCTTCTCTTACAGGTTCTCTGCTCACTTTATCGGTGTGCTCAAGTTTACATATAATCCTACCAGCATCTTCCAGAATCTCCACAACTTTCGAAGAAAATGATGTTTTTACATAGTCTTTAGTTATAAAACTAAATGTGATAATATTTCCAACTTTTATAGGAGAGCTTTGTACATTATAAAGAGCTATATATAGGTATTTTTCATCTTTGTCCCATACCACTGCTTCATACTGTCTTTCATTAAATTTGATCTTACCGCTTTGATAAAGCTCTATATCTTTTGTAGTGGAAACAGGTAAAAACCAAGGTATATTGTCAAATCCAAGCTTATGCCTTAAATCGTCTATTACATCGACAAAAGTTGTGTCTTTTTTCAATATATTTAAAGCTATTATCTCAAAAACCTTTTTGTTGTTAAAAATAAGAGCTATATTCCATCTATAATCTTTTGAGTACTTCCATAACAAATTTGATTCTAATTCTGAAAGTCCATATTCTTCTGCTTTTCTAAAAAACTCTTGCTTTATTGTGTTTTGCTTTCTTGTCTCAGCTATAGCATAAGGTACTAAGAAAAATAAAAATATGGTAACCAATAAAATCCATAAAACTATTATTATGTTGGTTGTATTTGAGCTGCTATACCATATATTTACTGCTTGTTCTAAAGAACTCATTAATTATTAATCGGTATTTTGAATATATTTTTCAGCAGACATTGCAGCGATACATCCTTCTCCTGCGGCCACTACCACCTGACCAGTCTGACCACTCCTACAATCCCCAGCAGCAAATATACCCGGCACAGAGGTTTCCATATTTGAATTTACTTTTATATAACCGTACTCATCCAATTCTACCAAATCTTTTACTATATCAGTGGCAGGTATCATACCTATAAAAATAAATACTCCATCTACAGATAAAGTAGAATATACATGGGTTTTGGTATCTTCCAAGAGTATAGAATTTACAAAATCGGCTCCTTGTATAGCTTTCACTACTTTATTTGGCATAAATTCGATTTTGGCATTAGAAAATAATCTATCTTGTAAATACTTTTTGGCTCTAAGCTCATCCCTTCTGTGTATAAGATAGACCTTTGAGGCAAATCTTGTTAAAAATATAGCCTCCTGAACTGCCGAATCCCCACCTCCTATCACAGCGATAGGCATATCTTCAAAAAGTGCTCCATCACAAGTAGCACAATACGACACACCCCTATTCAAAAACTCTTTTTCACCAGGTACGTCCAGCGTTCTCACACGTGCACCCATAGTAAGAATAAGGGTTTTGGTTTTTATTTCAAGACAATCTTCTGTTTTAACAATTTTAATATTATCTTTGTTTTCTACAGACAAAACAGCTTTCCTATGTATTTTAAGGCCAAATCTTTCCGCCTGAGCTTTAAATTTGTTGGTAATTTCTTTTCCACTTATTCCTTCTGGAAAGCCAGGATAATTTTCCACTAAATCAGTTATAGCAATTTGGCCTCCAAGAGAAGATCTTTCAAAAAGTAGTGTATTCATCTTGGCCCTTGCACAGTAAATACCAGCGGTTAAACCCGCTGGACCACCGCCTATTATCACAGAATCATACAATATGTGAATATTTATCATATATTATTTTTTATCATCTTCCTAAGACTATCTTCTGGTTGCACGCCAACTCTGGTATCAACCACTTCACCACTTTTAAACATCATGATAGTAGGAATAGCTCTTATACCATATTTCATGGAAACGCCTGGATTTTCATCGGTATTTAATTTACCCACCTTTATCTGTCCGCTAAACTCACCGGCTAACTTTTCCACTACAGGACCTATTATTCTACAAGGACCACACCAAGGTGCCCAAAAATCCACCACCACAGGGAGCTGTGAGCTTATAACTTCACTTTCCCAGTTTGCATCTGTAAGCTCAATAACATTTCCTGCCATATTAAACCTCCTTAAATAGCATATTGTAAACTTCCACTGCTCTTAAATCTTTTATATAATAACATATTATAGAACCCTCTCTTTTCCAACCTACAATACCTTTAGAACGCAGTATAGAAAGATGCTGAGATATATTTGGTTGAGGTATGCCTATTACATCTCCTAAGTTTTTAACGCATTGCTTATGCTCAATTAAGAGCTCTATTATCTTTAATCTTACCGGATGGCCAAGTGCCTTAAAAAAATCCGCAACCTCTATCAGCTTATCCTCTTTTTCAATTTCTACGTTCATAATGAAAATATTATAAACTAATTTTCTTATTTTTTCATCGTTTTTATAAGTTCTAATAATTACTGGTTTTCATCTGCTTTATATGTCCGTTGTATGATTTTAATACATATATATAGTAAGTCTCTATCGGTTTTCCACGCCAGTATGTAGTATATGTAGTATGATAAAGCACTTTCTCAAATCCTGCTAATACTCTATTATCAATGGGATGCACGCTTACAAATATACCATTATGCCCTATATAATGTTTCATCTCATTTTGCCATATATAAAACTCGTTCATTCTGGTGCCCAAGTTTATGCAAAACACCTCCGGATGGCCTTTCATATAAAAAGCAAGCTCTCCAGCTATCTGATAATAATCGCTAAACACCATATCCCCTGGTTTGTAAAATTTCGATACAAAAGCACCCAATTTATTCCACCCCACTAAGAACTTTGTAGGATCATGGATGGGTTTTAAGACATGGCCAAGACCTATCAGATCAAGAATTGGAGTAAACATCACGATAATAGTAATTATCATTGAAAAACCTATATAAAGTATTTTTTTTCTAAAAGCCTCAAAATATCTCGATATCAAGATAACCCCCGCATAATAGGCAAAATCAGGCCAGTTTGCCTGTACATTTGTGTTTATAGAGAGTATTGCAAAAAATATGATAATTGGAAGTGATAGATACACAAAATACATATCTCTTATATCCCTTGTTTTTAGGCTTTTAAAATAAGCGTATAAAAGAACGAAAAACCATACCACCGATAAAACCCCAGCTTGAGCCCCGAAAAAGCCTATTACTCTTAAAATTTTCACATGGGCATCGTCCTCTACTCCCGCCAACGCTCCTATATGCTTAAAACCATCAAAATGATGGAACATATTCCATATAATTACTTGAATACCTATTGCTGTGGCTATTATTACAGATAGATAAGGCTTAAAGGTTTTTAGTATATGTCTTCTATAAACATAAGCATACAAAAAGCCTAAAACGAGAAACACGGCGGTGTATTTTGCTAAAAAATCAAGCCCTGCAAAAATACCAAGGTATATGTAATCTCTAAGCCTATTTTTATGTATCGCTTCATACATCGCTATAACGCTAAGCCCCCAAAAAAATAAAAAA
>CAZDZN010000022.1:13685-16640 GCA_964509905.1 uncultured Aquificaceae bacterium | reverse complement strand
CTGTAGTCATGAGTATTGCGTTTATGTTAAAACCTATAGCGATATTTGGTATCACCGAAGACCAAAAGGCTACTTTGTTACCGTATATTTTTTTTGCAAAAAAATAAGAAAAGTTGAGCAATATAAAAGCAAACAAGATAGGAAATATTCTTACCGCTAAATTGTTTATACCCAACAAATGCATAGAGACGAAGTTTAGATAAGCCACCAGAGGAGGCTTGGAGTAATAGCTAAAATCTATATGCCTTGCCCAGTCCCAATACTGAGCTTCTTCGGGGTCTAAAGATATTGGATAAAACAACACATACATTATCCTGAAAACCAAAAAACCAAGGTTTATCAAAAAAGTGTTTTTAAAATTCACAACCTCTATTATAAGGTAAAGCTATTCCTTAATTTTATGGCTTTTAACATAGAAAAATAATACAAGTAAGTTAATATTAACCCTTATGAAGAAGATAGCGGTATTAGGCGGTGGTATAGCAGGAGTAGAAGCAGCATCCATTTTATCTGAATATGGATTTGATGTAACGCTCATATCAAATAGAAGTTATTATTACATATATCCTTTAGCTATATGGATACCAGTAGAAAGAATAAAATTTTCTGATATAAAATTAGATTTAGAGCACTTAGTGTTAAAGCACGGATTTAGATTTATCCAAGACGAGGTTTTATCTATAAAAGCCAAAGATAAAGAGGTGGTGCTGAAAAACAGCGGAGTTTTAAAGGATTTTGATTATCTGGTGATAGCAATGGGTGGATCTAAGTTCAATCCCAAAGGTATGGAAAATGCATATTCTATATGTTCAGAACCCACTCAAGCCGTAGAGTTAAAAGAAGCTTTGCAAAAACTCGTATTGAGAGGACATGGTAAAATCGCCATAGGCTTTGGTGGAAATCCCAAAGATCCATCTGGTGTAAGAGGAGGTCCAGCATTCGAGCTTTTATTAAATATAGACGATTATTTAAGAGGCTTAAATTTAAGAGATAATTTTGAGATTACATTTTTTGCACCGATGGATAAACCAGGCATTAGACTTGGAGAAAAGGCCTTCAACAGTGCCATGGATATGCTTAAAAAATTAGGCATTAAGATAAAAACCGGTAAAAAGATAAAGGAATTTCAAAAGAATGGCATTATATTAGAAGATGATGAGAAAATAGAGGTCGATGTGATAGCTTTTATACCAGCCACGAATGGACATAGTGCTTTAAAAGATTCAGATTTACCCAAAAACGAAGCGGGATTCATAAAAATAGACGACACCACGAAGGTTATTGATTTTGATTATGTTTATGCCATAGGAGACTCAGCGGCTTTGGAAGGACCGGATTGGAAGGCAAAGCAAGGGCATTTGGCGGAAGCTATGGCTCGTATTTGTGCTTTTAATATCGCTTTAAAAGAAGGCAAAGAAAGTGGCAGCTCAAAATCCTACAAAGAACACATGGCTATAATATGCCTTATGGATATGGGTAGCAAAGGAGCGAGCCTTGTGTATAGAACCGATAAAAAAGCGATGTTTCTGCCTATGCCTATATTAGGACATTATCTTAAAAAAATTTGGGGTATGCACTTTAAATTGGTGAAACTAAAAAAGCTACCGAAGCTTCCATTTATAAACTACTAAATTTAGTGAAAGTTTTGAAATTAAACCTTTGTTTATAAGAATACCTACAATTTTTTAAAGCAAGTTGTAAACTTTTCCTATTAGGCTGTTAAGTTGAAATTTTTGGATATTCTATTTTATTTGATGAGACGGCGAGGCTATGTCCCGTAATAAAATATATTTATAAAATATTAATAATCTATATCATATATTAAAGCTAAAAAATTAACAGAATATTAACAAAACTATTCTATACTTGACTACATGAAAAACGTAGAGATTGTAAGCGCAAAGAATGGCAGGATTAGATTGAAAACGCACAAAGCATATCATAAAAGTGTTTTTGAGCTTTTAAAAAATACATTGAAAGATACTGTGGTTTCTTCAAATCCATATACAAGCAGCATTACTATAATACACACAGAAGAAGTGCTACGAAATATAAAAAGAGCACTAAAAGAAAACGGCTTTTCGGTGATAAATAAATCAGATAGTGTAAATTTTTTATTTGCAGCTCAGCTGATATTAAATGTCGGAGGGGGATTAGAGGGGGTAGCGTTTAGTTTAGTAAAAGATGTGATTTTGGATAAGATAGGGTTGGGAGCCATTAGCTATTTCATATGAAAGTTGAAGATATATCGTTTTCTCATCATAGGATAAGGATAAAGGGTGATGTGATTTACAATCAAGATTTTATAAAAATGTTAAAAGAACTTTTTGGAGAAGAAAGTATAAATATAAACTATAAGACCAAAAGTATAAAAGTCGAATCAAATGAAATATTGCCCATAGACAAATTTCAAGAATATCTTGAATCTCAAGAACTAAAGCCTCTTGGTGAGACCGTTTGTATTACAGATTTGCATCCTTTTATATCAAGGACAATAAAATCTGATGTTTTAAAGTTTTTCTTATACACAATAGATTTCGGCTTTAGGATAGGAACTTTAAGATTTTTATGGGTAAATGTGCTTTTCAACAGATTTGTAATAAACTTTTTATAGGAGGTATATATGTTTGAAAATCTATTTGGCTGTTTCTCCAGGAGATACTTTACTTGGGGTCTTGGAAGTGTAGCGATGTTGTATGTATTAGGCAAGGCTATGGAAGAATTCAAGCCTGTTTTGGTAGGTCTAACCAAAGAAGGTATATCCTTCGGCCAGTGGCTTGGTGCTTCCGTGGAAGCTAAAAAAGAGGTAATGGAGGACGTTGTCCACGAAGCGAGGTCTGAGCTCAAAAAGGAGATAGAGTTAAAAATAACTCTTTTACAAAAACAGCAAGAGCTTTTAGAAAAATTAAAATCATCTTTATAAGGAGGTTATTATGTGGTCAAAATTAGGAGATA
>CAZDZN010000022.1:0-13594 GCA_964509905.1 uncultured Aquificaceae bacterium | reverse complement strand
GGAGTATTTGGTTTTTATATGATACATAAAATATCAGAACATCAAGAGCTTTTAAGAGTACAAGATGAAATAAACGAGCTCATGAACAGACTAAACCAAAAAACATTACAAGCACCAGAACAATCATGAAAAGTTTTGAGATAAAGCACAAGACTTACGGTCGTATTAGAGTAAATTCGTTTTATCTTAAGTATATAGATGTATCAAAAGATGTAATAGAAAGCTTCATAAAATCTCAAGACGGCATTACAGACGTAAAGCTAAACAAAACCACCGGCAGCCTATCCATAGAGTATGACCCAAATAAAATATGTATAGAGGAGTTTATAGAGCTTATTAGTTCTACACCAGTGAATGTGATACTTGGGGTTTTAAAATCCTATAAGCCTAAAAAAGAGCAAAAAGAAGAAGAATCTTCTAAGCTAAGAATGTATGTAGGAGCTGTGGGAGGAATATTGTCTTTTTTAGCTCCTGCAAATCCTTTTGTAAAAGCCCTGGCAGTATTTGGGTCTTTGAATTCTTTTAAAAGTGCCGGTAAAAAACTTCTAAAAGGCAAACTCTCTTATCAGCTCTTAGACTCATTGGCTCTTGGTATCACTATCCAAAGAAATATGCTACTTTCCGCTAACACCATGAACTTTTTTATAGGGCTTGGAGATTATCTTGAAGATAAGTTAAATCAAAAAGCCAAGGCTTCCATAGAAGACCTTCTTAGTGTGGACGGAGAAACCGCTTATATAGAAAAAGATGGCACTAAGATAGAACTACCCATTGAAGAGATAAACGAAGGGGATATAGTGGTGGTATATCCGGGTGGTAGAATACCGGTGGACGGAATTGTAGTTGATGGTAAGGCGGTGGTAAACGAATCAGTTTTAACCGGTGAAGATAAGCCAGTGTTAAAAGAGATAAACTCAAAAGTTTATGCAGGTACAAACATAGTGGATGGTAAAATCTACATAAAAGTAGAACAAAAAGGCACAGATACCGTAATATCCAAAATAGCTTACATGGTGGAATCTTACATGGATCAAAAGCCTATGCTTTACGATAGATTCAATAAAATAGCCGACGCTACGGTGCTTCCAATATTATCCATAGGCCTTGCCAATCAACTTATCACCAGAAATATAGTAAAAACTTCAAGCATTCTCACCATAGATTATAATACTAATCTGAGGGTTTCTATACCTATTGCCATTGCCTCTTCTATATCAAAAGCTTCAAAACACGGAGTACTTATAAAAGGTGGAAGGTCATTGGAAGATCTATCTAAGATAAACGCCATAGTGGTGGATAAAACCGGTACCATCACCAAAGGAGAACCAGTTATTACAGATATAATTCCTTTGGAAGACATATCAGAAGAAGAAATATTAAAAATAGCAGCATCCTTAGAGCAAAGACTAAAACATCCGATTGCGGAAGCCATAGTGAACTTATCTAAAGAGAAAAATTTAGAACTATACGAAAGGGAGGATTCTGACTACGATATAGGACTTGGCATATCCGCTAAGCTTCACGGAGAGGAGTTCAAACTTGGCTCTTCAAGATATATGGCAAACAACAAAATTCCCACTTCAAAACAGGTAAAAGAGATTGTGAGGAAAAAACACTACGAAGGTAAGACGGTGCTTTATTTAGCAAAAGACAAAAAAATCATAGGTCTTATAGCTTTTAAAGATACCATAAGAGAGGAAGCGAAAGAAGTAATAGCAAAGCTAAGAAATATGGGTATAAAAATAGTGATGCTAACAGGAGACAACGAGGAAGTAGCCCAAGCGATAGCCTACGAAGTCGGTATAGAAGAGTTTAGGGCAAGAGTATCCCCTGAGGAAAAGGCAAAGCATGTGGAAGAACTTAAAAAACAAGGGTATCATGTGGCGATGGTAGGAGATGGAGTAAACGATTCTGTGGCATTATCCGCAGCAAATGTAGGTATAGCCATGGGAGATGGCTCTCAGGTAGCTATAGATGTGGCGGATGTGGTGCTTGTAAGGGAAGATTTAAACCTAATTTACAAAGCTATAAAACTTTCAAAAGATACCATGAGGGTAGTAAGCAACAACATAAAATTCAACTTTGGTATAAATACATTGGGTATGGCGATAAGCCTAATCGGAAGCGGAAATCCTGCGTTTTCTGTGATGATAAACAACGGCTCCACTATATTATCAGCTTTGTATTCGCTTACACCGAAGGTTTGATATGAATGAAAAGAACTTGGGAAGGGGGCTTTACTTTGTATTTATCATTACATTTTTAGATTTTCTACTGGAAGTATACTATGGGTATGTTTTTAATAGTTTAGCACTCTTATCCGATGCAGTTTATATGTTTATGGACCTATCCGGGCAAGCATTAGCTATATTTGCCATGTATTTAGCCAAAAAACCTGCAAACCAAAAAAGGACTTTCGGATATTACAGAGTAGAGATACTGTCCGCTCTTTTTAATGGTATCACCGCCGGATTCTTCCTAATTATGATATTTATACATGCTTTTAAGAGACTACTTCACCCAGAATATGTAAACGCTGGTGGTGTATTTTGGATATCTATCTTAGGGCTTTTAGTAAACATAGTGGGTATAGTTATACTTTACTTTGGTTCAAAGCATAGCTTAAACATAGCGGGAGCGTTTTTAAGGGTATTGATGGATGGTCTTAGCTCAGTGGGAGTTATAGCTTCATCCATACTTATAGAATTAACTCACAACTATATATTTGATCCTATTATGAGTATATTAGTTGGGCTTAGCGTTATCTATCCTATATACAAGGTTTTATCAAAATCTATAGACATATTGATGGAGTCTTCCCCAGAACACATAAATTTAGAAGAATTAGAGCATTTTATAAAGATGCATTTTCCAGAGGTAATGATAAAATCTATCCATGTTTGGAGCTTAGTACCAGGCAAAAACATCATGTATGCAAGATTAAGAGAACAGGATTTAGAGAAATTTGAGAATATACCACTTAAAAGTGTAAGAGAAAGGATAAGGGATATAAAGCGTGAGTTGAAGGAAAAGTTTGATTTCGAAAGAGTTATTATAGAGCTCTATTAGGAGGGTGTTTATGATAGGAGCAATATCTAAGAAGACCTACGGGTTACGTTTAAAAACTTTTAGACCGAAATTAAGGTTTAGCATAAGCATAGGACACTTCACGGTAAAAACCGTGGACAGTACCCAAGAGCTAAAAAAAGCCTTAGAGCTAAGGTATAATATATTTTACAAAGAACTTTTAAATAAAAATAAATTTATAAGACTTGATGTAGATAAATTCGACTTCATTGCAGATCATATTATCATAATAGACAACAAAACCAAAATCGTAGTGGGTACATATAGAGTAATTTCCTCCACTTTTAGTGATAGATTTTACTCTCAAACAGAGTTTGATATATCTGGTATTAAGCTTTTAAAAGCTACGAAACTTGAGATAGGAAGGGCGAGCGTACACAAGGACTATAGAAATGGCACTATCATAACGCTTCTTTGGAAAGGTATTTCTCAGTATGCAAAACTTACAGAAGCTAAGTATGTATTCGGATGCGCCAGTATTCAAACAGACAATATAATGGACATAACCTTAGCTTATAAATATCTCAAACAATTCGAAAGCCCTATAACCACACCACTGGAAAATTACCGCATAAAAAATCTAAACAAATATATGAAAAGCTTAGGAGCTGTGGATATAAACTTAGATAGTTTAAAATCTTTTGTACCTTCTTTGATACATGCTTATTTAAAAGCGGGGGCTAGTATATGTGGAGAACCAGCTTACGATAAGGATTTTCGCTGTGTTGATTTTATCACACTTCTTGATGCAAATAGTATAAGCGCGTCTTTTAGCAGAAAGTTTAGATAAGACTGAATAATATATATATCATAGAAAAACATCCTTTAATATGGTACGCTAAAGGTTTAGGTTTTATAATGAGGTAGAGCATGAAAACATTTTTTAACTCTTTGGAAATCTTGACTTTCTTTGGACTCCTAACACTAATATCTCCTATGTTGGGCAAATATATGGCGAATATATACGAAGAAAACAACACATATAAGTGGTTAAAACCTGTAGAGATATTGGAGAATGCAATTTATAAAATCCTTGGTATAGATAAATCAAAACAAATGAATTGGAAAGAGTATCTTTATGCACTTTTAATGTTTAACTTTATTGGATTTTTGGTATTGTTTTTTACGCTTTTATTTCAAAAATACTTACCGCTAAATCAAAACAACATTCCAAATATGAGCTGGGATTTAGCACTTAACACAGCTGTTAGCTTTATCACCAACACAAATTGGCAAGCTTATGCGGGAGAAACCCAAGCCACTTACTTTTCTCAAATGACTGGACTTGCCTTACAAAACTTTTTATCCGCTGCGAGCGGTATGGTGGTGGCTATAGCACTTATAAGAGGATTTGCTAGAAAAAACACCGTAGAGATAGGAAACTTCTATGTAGATGTTAGTAGGTCAATCATCTATATACTGCTACCTTTGTCTATTGTAAGCGCTTTGTTTTTGGTATCCCAAGGAGTTATTCAAAATCTATCCCATTACAAAGAGATATACCTTATGAGTCCTTTTAAAGAAGGCTCTAAAATTATAACTCATCAGACATTGCCCATGGGTCCCGTAGCTTCCCAAGAGGCTATAAAGCTTCTTGGTACCAATGGAGGTGGATTTTTTAACGCGAATTCTGCTCATCCTTTTGAAAATCCCACAGCCCTATCAAATTTTTTTGAAGCTTTTTTGATAATTTTAATACCAGCTTCTTTGGTCTTTACATTCGGCTATATGATAAAAGACAAAAGACAAGGATGGTTTTTATACACCGTTATGCTTTTTGTACTTTTGGGATTTTTAGGAATCCAGTATTATTTCGAATATCTTGGAAATCCTATGATTAAAAAACTTGGAGTAGAAGGACCTTATCTTATAGGTAAAGAACTAAGATTTGGACTTGGGGGTACTACCCTATTTTCAAGCATTACCACCGCTACTTCATGTGGTGCTGTAAATGCAATGCACGATTCACTCACCCCTATTGGCGGACTTATCCCTATGACTTTGATGGCTCTTGGTGAGATTATATTTGGAGGGGTTGGCTCTGGTTTGTATGGCATGATAGGGATGGTGATAGTGGCGGTATTTGTAGCAGGGCTTATGATAGGAAGGACACCGGAATATCTAAATAAAAAAATAGAGGCAAGAGAGATGTGGTCAGCGGTTATTATCATACTTACATCCGGGGTGGTATCGCTGTTGTTTGTATCTTTGGCACTTTATACAAAAACTGGTATATCTTCTATTGAAAATCCAGGACCCCACGGACTCAGTGAAATCTTGTACGCTTTTATCTCTACTGCAAACAATAACGGAAGTGCCTTTGCAGGTCTTAATGCCAATACGGTTTTCTATAACATTACCACATCTATTGCTATGATTCTTGGAAGATTTTTACCCATCGGAGCTACTCTTTATATGGCTGGGTCTTTGGTGCTCAAAAAACACATTCCTCCAAGCCCCGGAACTCTACCTACACATACATTGGTTTTTGGCATGTGGCTTGTTTTTATAATATTTATAGTGGGGGCTCTTACATTTTTGCCAGCCTTTTCCCTTGGCCCCATATTAGAAGAGATGCTCATGCTTCACGGAGTAAGTCTATGAAGAAAAAAGAGTTAAGCTTATTTGATAAAAATATATTAAAAGAAGCATTTTTAAACTCTTTCAAAAAATTAAACCCCTTAGAACTTTTGAGAAATCCTGTTATGCTGCTTGTGGAAATAGGCGGCATAATTACTACAATAGATTTTGTATATGGGCTTTTAACAAAAAAATCCGATGTATGGTTTACAGCAAATATAAGCTTATGGCTTTGGTTTACTGTCCTTTTTTCAAACTTTGCCGAATCAATAGCAGAATCTCGGGGTAAAGCAAGAGCCAAATCTCTAAGAGAGTCAAAGTCAAATCTTTTTGCCAAAAAGCTTGAAAACAAAACCTCAAAGGATTTTAGAAGCATACCAGCCTCAGAACTAAGAAAAGGAGATTACTTTTTGCTGGAAAAAGACGATATAATTCCGATTGATGCAGAGTTGGTGGATGGAGTACTCCTTATAAACGAATCTGCGGTCACCGGTGAGTCAGCCCCGGTGATAAGGGAAGCTGGTACTGATAAATCTTCGGTAGTAGCAGGCACTAAGGTGGTATCTGGAAGAGCCGTGGCCATAGCAAGTGTAAATCCTGGAGAAACCTTCATAGACAAAATGATATCACTAGTGGAAGGAGCGAAAAGACGCAAAACCCCAAACGAGATTGCCCTTGATATACTCATAATATCTCTTACTGTTGTATTTATAGTAGTGGTGTTTAATTTTAGAGCGCTTTCTTATTATAGCGTATTATCAAGCTCTAAAGGAGAAGTAGTATCCATAGTGATACTTATATCTCTCTTCGTATGCTTAGCACCAACCACCATAGCAGCGCTCCTACCAGCTATAGGTATTGCGGGGATGGATAGACTGTTTAAGAAAAACATAATAGCTCTTTCTGGGAAAGCCATAGAAGCGGCTGGTGATGTAAATGTATTACTATTAGATAAGACCGGCACCATCACCTACGGGGATAGGCAGGCTAGCAAGCTAATACCAGTAAAAGGGGTGGACGAGAAAGAACTTGCAAAAGTCTCTTACATGGCTTCTTTGGGGGATAGCACTGCTGAGGGTAAAAGTATTATAAAGTTTATAAAAGAAAATTATAAATTAGATATACAAGATCCAAAAGAGTACGAATTGGTGGAGTTTAGTGCTTCAAACAGGATGAGCGGCATAGATACAAAAGATGGTGTTTATAGAAAAGGGGCATTAGATGCTATGATGTCTTATGTAAAAGCCAAAAACGGAACAATACCAGGAGACATTCAAAAAATAACCTCTAGTATAGCCAAAGAAGGTGGCACTCCTCTTGTGGTGGTAAAAGATAATAAGATATACGGAGCTATCTATCTAAAAGATATTATAAAGCCAGGTGTAAAAGAAAAATTTCAAGAACTAAGAAAAGCCGGCATAAAAACTATCATGATTACCGGAGATAATCCTCTTACAGCAGCCACTATTGCTGCGGAAGCAGGGGTGGATGATTTCTTGGCAGAGGCAAAACCAGAAGATAAGTTACGGCTTATAAAAAAATACCAAGAGGAAGGTTATATGGTGGCGATGACCGGAGATGGGACCAACGATGCCCCAGCCTTAGCCCAAGCGGATGTAGCAGTGGCTATGAACTCTGGTACCCAAGCGGCAAAAGATGCGGCAAACATAATAGATTTAGACAACGACCCATCAAAACTAATTACAGTGGTGGAAGTTGGGAAGGAGATACTCATTACCAGAGGTGCTATTACTACTTTTAGCATAGCAAACGACATAGCCAAGTATTTTGTAATAATACCAGCAGCGGTATCCAAGAGCTATCCTGAGTTAAACATACTAAATATATTGAACTTGGAAAATCCTTACTTGGCAATCCTCTCAGCGGTTATATTTAACGCAATAGTTATACCCATGCTCATACCCCTTGCTCTAAAAGGGGTTAAATATAGACCTATGAATGCCGAGACCCTTCTTGTGAGAAATCTAAGCATATATGGAATTGGTGGAGTGATATTCCCGTTTGTTGGGATATATATCATATATCTACTCGGCATGGTATTTGTGGGATGATATATGAATACAAAAATTGTTAAAAACACGGCTATTCTCTTTATAATCTTTTGGGTTATTCTTGGTTTTGTTTATCCGCTTTTAATAACTGTATTATCTCAAATATTTTTTTCTTCAAAAGCCAATGGAAGTCTGATTACATATCAGGGCAAACCAATTGCATCAAAGCTTATATGCCAACCTATAAACAACCCCAAGTTTTTCTGGTTTAGGCCTTCGGCCACCTCTGATTATCCCTGCGATCCAATGGCTTCTGGGGGTTCAAACTTAGGCCCCACTAACAAAAAACTTATAAAAGAGATAGAAGATAGAATAAACATATTAAAATCCTATGACCTAAACGGACCTTATCCTTCTGATATGGTAATGGGCTCTGGAAGTGGCTTAGAGCCTTATATATCTGTAGAAAACGCTGTGCTACAAGCTCAAAGGGTATCAAAGTATTCTGGTATTTCTTATGAAAAGCTTATAAAACTCATATACAAAGTAGCTAAACCAAGAGAGTTTTTTGTATTTGGGGAATCAAGGGTTAATGTAGTAAGATTAAATTTGGAGCTTTTAAAATGGATGAAGAAAGACCGCTCCCAGAAAGCTTATTAGAAATAGCCAACGAACTCAAACAAAAGAGAGGAAAGCTTACCATATATCTTGGAGCTATGCCGGGTGTGGGTAAAACCTATGCGATGCTAAACGATGCCCATACTAAGAAAAAAGAAGGTGTTGATATAAAAATAGGTTTCATAGAAACCCATGGCAGAAAAGAAACTGAAAGCTTATTAGAAGGACTCGACATGATATCTCCTTTGGAGATAGATTACAAAGGTATAAAGTTAAAAGAGGTAAACTTAGATGAGGTATTAAATATACATCCTCAAATATGTGTGATAGACGAGCTTCCTCATTCAAATCCGTCCAGATTTAGAAATAAAAAAAGGTACCAAGATGTAGAGGAAGTGCTTAATGCTGGAATAGATGTCTGGACAGCCATGAATATACAGCATATGGAAAGCTTGAAAGACATAGTTTATCAGATAACAGGAGTAAGGATTACCGAGACAGTGCCAGATGAATTTGTAAAGAATGCAGATGAGATAAAGCTTATAGATTTACCCCCCGAAGAGCTTTTAGAAAGGTTAAAAGCTGGAAAAGTATATGTGCCGGATTTAGCTCAAGAAGCTATAAAAAAATATTTTAGGCCTGGCAATATAATAGCCCTAAGAGAAATATCCATGAGAATAGCTGCAGATAAGTTAAATCAAAAATTAAACACATATATGAGAGAACACGCTATAGCTGGGCCATGGAGTGTAAAAGAAAAACTTCTGGTGGGAGTTTACGCAAGTCCTTTTGCGGAGCATCTTGTAAGAGCAGCTTATAGGATAGCTCATGAGATAGATGCGGATTGGACAGCTCTTTATGTAGAAACCGAAAAACACGCATATCTGACTTTAGAAGAGCTTGAATTACTCAAAAAGGCCTTAGAGCTTGCCAAGAGTTTGGGAGCTGAGATAGCCTGGATAAAAGATGAAGATATCGTGGAAGGTATGGTAAGGTATATCAAAAGCCATAATATAAACAAAGTAGTGATAGGTAAACCTTTAAAATTTAATAGATTTAGACCTTCTATACTAAGGAAATTAGCCCAGAACACAAAGTATGTGGACATAATTATGTTGAGCCCTCCTATACCAGAGAATACAAAATTTGTAAAAAATAAAACCTCCTTTAGATCCTTATCGCTACCAAAAATATACAATATATTCATAGGTTTGTTTGCTTTGTTTTTGGCTACATTTATAGGTCTTGAATTTAGAATTTACTTAAATCAGTTAAACTTGGCGTTTTTCTTTTTGTCCGCTTTGAGCGTTAGTGCCGTATTTCTTGATATATATACCACAACATTTATCACTATATTGAGTATATTGATTTTTGATTACTTCTTTGTCCCTCCTTATTATAGTTTTGCGGTATCTGATTTGAATTACTTTTCATCTTACACTTTATTTGCTATTATAGTGGTGGCTATAAATTTATTGTCTATAAAACTAAGAGATAATATCAAAATTCTTAAAAGTAGCGAAGTTAAAAGCAACGCTCTTTTTGAGCTCAGTAAAAAGCTTTTAAGATCAAAATCCAAAGAAGAGTGTATCTCTATTATTATAAGATACATAAAGATGTTTGTGAATGACGTGGCGATATTTTTAAAAGATGGCGATAATGCAAGATTAGAGGCTACCACAAAAGGCATGAATATAATAGATAAAACCCTCACCATAGTATATTGGTGTATAGAAAACAAAAAACCCGCTGGATTTTCCACCCAGACATTTTCAGAAGAGCCTTATCTTTACATACCGCTTATTTATAAAGGCGAGATTTACGGGGTAATTGTGTTTGATATGTCTAAAAGCCAAACACAGGATCTAAAAGATTACGAGCTAATATCTTTGCTTGAGACAATATCCGATTTATTTGTGGCAAGTATAGCAAAATTTACTGAGATAGCGCAACAATAGTAGTTGGGATATTGTTTGCAGTACACGTGATATAAGAGAAATCCCCCGTGTAAGAGCTTATGGTACAACCAAGTCCAAGAGAATTAAATCCATTTGCCACAGCCTGAGTATATTCATTTGATATATTTGATGGAGTTATTATGGTAAAAGAGCTATTAGAAGCTATATAGCTCCATGTAAGCGCCCAAGGACCTATAAAATGCATCAAAGCACAGCAATTAGCTGGTGATGAAGGTGGATGTGAGTTCCAATCACAAGTCCCTTGCGCTCCGTTTAAGCTTGACCAAGAATTTCCGTCTGTACAACTAACTTGCGGATAAGCCCCGCCCAAGACATTGTAATAATCTTTTAAACCCGTTACAAAACTTCTCCCTTGATAAATATACTCTTGTTCTTTGCTTCTTGCATTTATCGTGCGATATCCTATAAATACAGCTCCTAAGAATATACTTACTATGGTAAGTACCAATAATAGTTCTACTATGGAAAATCCTATAGATCCCGTTATGCTATTAGTTTTATAGCTTTTAGCATGCAAATATGTCATAACAATATTATACACTGAAAACTTTCTCAGTATATGCGATAATATATATTAATGAAAAGCTTATGGAAATTTGCTTTAAGTATATTATTTTTCGTATGTAGCGCTCACGCCATTGATTTGGGAGCGTTAGACAAGGTGAGTATGGACACTTTTAAAAAAGGTTTTTTCTTAGGATGGCAGATGAGAAAAAGAGAACATTTTTGTGGTTCCTATGTGATACCTTCTGGGTGGTGGGTTTATATGGACTCTTCTGATCTGTCTTCTTATGTCATGGGCTATTATAAGTTTTTGGCTATGAGAGATGGATTGACGCCTTTGGATGGTATAGGTGATGTGGTATTTGGAGTGTTTGATTCTCAAGAAGATGCTAATCATACAAAAGAACTTCTTCAAAAACAAGGGGCAAAAGGAGTAATATGGGTAGAGTATAAAACTGCAGAAGCTGTCATAAACCCCTGTGTAGAGTATGATTTAGAATACGGCAAAACTCATCTTGATAAAACATTATTTTTTATGGAAAAAGCCTTAGAAGAGGCTAATAAGATAACAAATCCTCATGTTAACAAATATCCTCTTATACACGATATAACCATAGTAATAACGGGTCTAAAACAAGTGGGAGCAAAAGATGAGGTACAAAATATTTACGGTGCGAACCATACAAATGTTATAATGGTTCCACAAACCTATCAAAATCTTATAGAGAGGTCAAAGCTATGGGCAAAGTAAAGTATGTTTTATTGCTTTTATTAGGTTTTTGTTTTATCGCAAAAGCCCAAGAAAATGAATATGCACCAAAGATATCTTTTAAGGATATCGTGGAATCTCAAGTAGGCGTGGTAAAAAAAGTGGTGGATTTAAACGAAGAAGTAAAGCAGCTAAAACAAGCTATGGCAAATCTTGAGCATCAGCAAGAAAAAACCTATGAAAAATTAGCGCAAATAGAAAACCAACTTAAAGCTGAAAATCAAAAACCATCCAAGACCCAAAATACTTCAGTTTCAATGCCACCAAGCTATCAAAATTTGATAAATCAAGCTAAAACATGGGCAAAATAAGATATATACTTTTATCTTTGGTAAGTTTTTGTTTTATAGCAAAAGCTCAGGGGAATGGGTACTCGCCCAAGATATCTTTTAAAGATGTTATAGAATCTCAAGCAGGAGTCATAAAAAAGGTGATAAATTTGAACAAGAAAGTTAAAGAGCAATCCAATAAAGTAGATATCTTAGATAAAAACGTCTCGAAGCTTCAAACCGAGCAGGATACATTGTCCCAGAAAGTTTCAAATTTAGAAAAAGAGATAAAAGAAATAAAATTAGAAAACAGTTTAAAAGGACTTGTAATAGAAAACACTCATGCTCACGGAAAATTGGGATTTGGCAAGGTCAGCACGAGCACTCCTAAACAAATAATTAAAAATGGTCCTGAGAATGTTTATTTTTGTGTAGAGGGAGGAGTATCTTACATACACAAATATCCTTCGGCTAAATCTGTGGCAATAGGAGCGTCTTATAAAGGAGATAGATTGCAATGTCTTACTCCATGTGGATTGGAGGGTAATAAATATTATTGGCTTCACATATTAAACCTAAGAACAGGTTATAAAGGATACAGCATTTTAGATAAAACGCTAAAAGAGGGGAAATGCAAATGAAAAAGTTTTTGGCTTTTCTAACGATATTTATATACATATCTTTTGGATTGCCATTGCCTATAAAACCAGTACAAAACACGAACCAAATACCTCAAGCAATTCCTCAATACAACACCAATGGTCTTATAGGAAATTATGCAGCTCCTCCTAAAAGCCAAAAAACAATTACATTACCAGGGTTTATAGTAAGTCCTCAAAACGCTTTCTTGTTAAAACCAGTTACATTAAATGTAAAAGATGTGCCTATATCTCAAGTATTATCTTATCTATCTGGCATAGCTCAAGTACCAATAGAGTTAAAAGATAATGTGCAAGATAAGGTAAGCTTTTTTGGTCAAGGTACATTAAAAAGCATATTGGATAGTTTCTGCACTTACAACAACCTTTATTACAAAGTAAAAGATGGCAAGATAATAGTAAGAAGATATATAAGCGCCATATTTCAAATAAATATACCGATGACCACACAGAAGACTTATAATTATAATACTACATTTGGGCAAAATGTAGTCAACACTACATCTGGGGGCGGTATGCTTGGTACCATCACTCAAAATCCTATGCAAAGCACTGGGTCAAATATGAGTAGCTCCAGTTTTAACTTTTCGGAAAGCCTTGCCCAAAATATTCAAAACCTAATAAAACCTTTACTCCAAGACCCAAAATCTAAAATCTCCTATGATCCAAATACTGGTCTTCTTACATTTTTTGGCTCTATAAACGATTATAAAACTGTAAAATCCGTGGTAAAAAAATTAAACAAAGAGTTATCCACACCGATTAAATTAAGGATAAGCATAGTAGCCATAAATCTGTCCAATGAATACTCTACCGGTATAAATGTATCAGCTATATTCAACCGTTTAAAAGACCTGAATTTGACTTTAAACACACCCATGTCAACAACGCAATCTTCAAATTCTTTTTTACAAGCAGCCATAAACACCACAAGCTATAGCGGTCTTTTGCAAGCTTTGCAACAATACGGTAAAACCAGAATTATAGATAGTGAATCTTATACAGTATTGCCAAATCAACCTATCGTATATGCTCCTACTCAAAGTCAATCTTACATAAGCTCTTACAATATATATATTCCCCCAATCACGGTGGCGGGGCAAATATCCACTCCAGC
>CAZDZN010000021.1:11394-21710 GCA_964509905.1 uncultured Aquificaceae bacterium | reverse complement strand
AACAGCAGTGGCTCCCATCTCAAGTACCATGTAATCTATATCTTCGTCTGCTGATATGATGATTTTTGGAAGTCCTATCTGAGAATTAAAATTTTTGTAAGTTTTATGGACTTTTCCCGGTAGCACATGAGAGATAAGCTCTTTCGTAGTAGTTTTACCGGCAGAACCCGATATCCCTATCACCTTTGCTCTTAACCTATCTCTTTTTAGTCTTGCTATATCTTGAAGGGTTTTTACCGGGTTTTTGGCTTTTAGACAAAACTTATCCTTCAAAATAGGGCATTTAAAATCCTCAGCGGTTACAAACCCAGCTATGTTTTTATCCAGTAAGTTTTTTATATAAAGATGCCCATCGGTGTTTTGACCCTTTATAGCTACGAAAAGAGCATCTTTTATGGGTACCCTGGAATCAAAAAATACATCTTTTATATCTTTTGGTGCCCCTTCGTGTATTAGGTTTAAAGATTTTGCCACATCCAATGAATTCATCCAAAGATCCTCTTTACTGATTCCACTCCAGCTATGGATTTTATAAGTCCTACCGCCTTTTCTAAATCTTTTGTACTTTTTACTTGTATTTTAAAATTCATGTTTGCTATGTTTAGATTGTCTGTTTTGGTGGCAGCTTCTAAAATATTTATATTCGATTTTGTAAAAGCTGAAGACACTTCGGATAAAATGCCAGGTCTATCTATAGCCTTTACTCTTAATTTGGTGCTATAAAGCTTATCCTGAGACTTCCAATTTATATTTAAAACTTTTTGAGGGATATTTCTTAAAGCGTATTGAAGGTTTGGACATTTTTCATGATGTATTACCACTCCTAAGTTTTTCGTTATAATACCTTTTACCGAGTCTCCAGGTATAGGTTCACAGCATTTCGCCACGCTAAAAAGTACATTTGATATGTCGTTTAAAGAAAGTGTACCTTCTTTTTCACTGGTTTTTATTTGCTTTTCTTCTTTCTCTTTGGAGAATAGTTTTATAACTTTGTTTATAGGGACTTTGCCAAAACCTATGCTGGCAAATATCTCCTGCTCTTCCATTCCAAAAGACGAGTTTAATTTCTTCATGATGTCTTCAAAACTTACATTCAAACGTTCTGATAGCTTTAAAAGTGTTTTTTTGCCTTCTTCTATAGCACTTTCTTTTTCTTTGGCTTTTAAGAAAAGCCTGATACGAGCTTTAGCTTTTTTTGTTGTGGCTATTTTTAACCATTCTATCTTTGGGCTTTGAGCAGGGTTTGTTATTATCTGCACTTTATCTCCGCTTTGAAGCTCATAAGATAATGGTACTATTTTGTTGTTTACTATGGCTCTATAGCAGTGATTTCCTATATCTGTATGTATGTAATATGCAAAATCAAGCACTGTGGCTTTTTTAGGAAGCACTATCACATCATCTTTTGGGGTAAACACAAACACCTCATCTTCAAAAAGCTCTTCTTTTACAGCTTCTATAAGTTCAGAGGCATTTTTTGTCTTGATGTTATTTACCACATCTCTTAACCATGCAAAGATTGAGTTGTCTTTTGAAGCGTTGTTTTCTTTGTAAGACCAATGTGCTGCTATACCCTTTTCTGCTCTTTCATGCATCTCATAGGTTCTTATCTGGACTTCCACCACCCTTCCTTTTGGGCCTTCTACAGCAGTATGAAGGGATTGATACATATTGGGTTTTGGCATAGAGATATAATCGTCAAAGCTTCCCGGCACTGGCCTAAAGATGCTGTGCACTAGCCCAAGCACCGTATAGCACTGGGTGGTATCTTCAAGTATTATTCTTACACCCAATATGTCTTGTAGATCCTCTAAGTTTAGGTTTTTTCGTTTCATCTTTTGATATATGCTGTATATGTGTTTTTGCCTATACTGTATGCTGTAATTTGGTTTTTTGTCTTTGAAAAATTTGTTTATGGCTTCTACGATGCGAGGTACAAAGTATTTTTTGAGATACATTTCCGATTCGGTGCTTATTTTTTGGATAAAAACCTTTATTTTTTCGTATTCTTTTGGATGGGTGTGTTTAAAATAAAGGTCTTCCAATTCTTTTTTTATACTCCATATACCAAGCCTATGGGCAATGGGAGCGTATATATCTATCGTTTCTTGGGCTATCTCTAATTTTTTACGTTCTGGAAGATAATCAAGGGTCCTCATATTGTGAAGTCTATCAGCAAGCTTTATCACTATCACTCTTACATCTTTTGACATAGCAAAAAGCATCTTTCTATAATTCTCTGCTTTTGCTTGTTCTTTAGAAGAGAATTTATATTTATCTATTTTCGTAAGTCCATCCACCAAATTTGCAATTGCTCCTCCAAACTCTTTTTTTATCTCCTCTAAAGTGGTATCTGTGTCTTCTACCGTATCGTGCAAAAGCCCCGCTACGATACTTTGATAATCCATGTCTATAGAAGCTAAAATCTTTGCCACTTCTATGGGGTGCATTACATAGGGCTCTCCAGATTTTCTTTTTTGGTTTTCATGCTTTTGATATATAAAATCGATTGCTTTTAATATTTCTTCTTCGTAGGGTTTATACTTTTTTAAAAGTTCTTCTACGCTTCTGTCAAGAGTTTTCATACATTATCCTGGAGGTGGTGGAGATTGATTGGTATTTTGCGGATTGATGTTTTGAGGAGTGATTTGGTTGCTTGATGCGGGCTGGTTATTGGTTTTATTTATCTCTTGTTTCATAGCGTTTAGCTCTTTTTTGTGGGCGATGATATATTGAGTCACAAGCGCCGCTTTTTTAGGATCCATAGCGGATAACACGCTTCCAGCTTTTCTTGAGGGAAGCATTACGAGGATCTTGGCTGCTATCTCAGGATCAACATCATTTAGCATAGCTCCTGCTTGATCACTATCAGAAGACGCTATAACTTGAATGTATTTTTGAATCTCTTGCTCCTTCTCCTGCTTTTTTTTGATCTCTTCTTCTTTTTTCTTTTCTTGCTCTTTTTTTAGCTTTTGCTCTTGTTTTATAAGGGCTTGAAGTTCTTTTTTTTGCTGTTCTAAATTTTGAAGCTTTTGATCTATAAGTATGTTCAAGTCTTGCTTTTGAGCGTTTATGTTTTGCTCAAGGGTATTTGAAGCACTATTATAAAGAGCTGGTGCTCCGAAGGTTTTCATATTAAAAACTAAAAACAATAAAAGTACTATATAAAAATGCTTAAGATTATAGAAAAAACTTGCGTTTAGTTCTTCTTTGTAAAGTTCTTTTTTCACGTGCTCAATGTGTCTATTGTGTTTTATAATCTCTAAGGCTTTTATATCTCTCATAATATCTTTTGTTTGTTCTGATAACGCGTTTTCTATATCGTATAGTTCTTTTAGCTTCGAATTTACATCTTTAAGATGCTTGTTTAACCTCTGGTAAGATACCAAGTTTGAGATATACTCTTCGTAGGAGCTTATATCGTGATTTAGAGTGTTCATAGAATTTTCTATCTCGGATTTTTCTTTTTCCAGAAGTTCTATCTCATACTTTATCTCGTTTAACTCAAAAAGTTTTAAGTTTAACTCCTGGGTTTTGATCCTGATGAGTTTATCCACTACAAACCTCACATCCACCAAGGGTCATGGATTTTATCCGAACAGTGGGTTGAGCATCAGTGACTGGTACTCCTTGCCCGTCTTTACCGCAAGTCCCAATTGCCCATCCTTCGTCGTATCCTACTGCGTCTATATCCTCTAAAGCCTTTGGCCCATTTCCTATGAGTGTTGCTCCTCTAATAGGATATGTGATTTCACCATTTTCTATGATATATCCTTCCATAACGTCAAACACAAAATCTCCCGTGATGGTATTTACCTGACCTCCTCCCATCTTTTTCACCAATATTCCCTTTTTGGCGTCTTTTATGATGTCTTGAGGATTCGTTTTGCCGCTTTTAATAAAGGTATTTGTCATTCTTACCACTGGTGGATGTGCATAACTTTGACGTCTACCGTTGCCTGTGGATTTAGTATTATCCTTCATGGCTCTTAGCCTATCATACATGTATCCCACCAAGTATCCATTTTCTATAAGTGTTGTATTTTGAGCTTTTGCCCCTTCATCGTCAAAGTTAAAAGAGCCGTTCATTCCATTTAGTGTGGCATCATCTATCACATTCACTAATTCTGATGCTACCTTTTGACCGATTCTGTCTTTGTATACAGATTGTCCTTGTTGAACTAAATCCGCTTCAAGCCCATGCCCTACGGCTTCGTGCACCATCGTACCGCCTGCTTCAGCAGACATCACTATGGTAAAAGATCCAGCTGGAGCTGGTTTGGCATTGAGAAGCATAATAGCTCTTTGGGCTGATACTTTGGCTATCTCCTGAGGATCTTTTTGTTTAAAAAGCTCAAAACCTATATTTCCTCCTACAGACTCATATCCTCTTTGGAGGACTCCATCTTTGTAAGCTACTACTTCTGTATAAAATACGGTTCTCGTTTGCACATCCTCTACATGCTCTCCATAAGAGTTTATTACCATGATTTCTCTTTTTTTATCAAGGATCACTGCACTCACTTGTTTTATGATGTCTCCAAAAGACCTTGCAACATCGTTTGATTTTTTCAATAGTTCTATCTTCTCCGATAAGCTTATACCGAAAGGGTCTATGTCTATGGGCATGTAGGCTTTGTCGTAAGATTTACCCATCTTGATAGGTCCTTGAGAGGAGGCGTTTGATATGGTCTTGGCTAATTCCATAAGACTTTCAAAATCAAACTCAGTGGAATATCCATAGCATACTTTAAAATCTTTTATGAGCCTAAGACCAACTCCTATATCTTCTCCTTGCTCTATCTTATCCACTTTGTTGTTTTCAAACACGATACGTTCTATATTTGATCTCTCATAAAATATCTCAGCGTACTCTCCACCGTTGCCCATCAAAACAGATAGTATATATCCTGCTTTTTCCTGAAGAAGTTCTTTTACATCTACTTGCTCTAAAATCATAAACATGCTCCTTTATAAAACTTTTAAAACCAGTCTAAACTCTTCTAAAGAATTTATAAGTAGTGTCTTCTTCCTTATCTCTCTTAGTTTTTCTGGATCTTTTATCTTATCAAGATCACTTTTTATGTTAGCCAAATTCTCAACCCCAAACCTTACTTCTAAAATATCAACAATAGAGTTTTTGGCATCTTCAAGAATTCCTCTTTCTATCCCTTCTTTTATCCCCTCTTTTATCCCTTCTTTTATCCCTTTTTCAAAGGCTTGGCTTAAGATAGGGTTTTCCTCTAATATTGTTTCTGGTAATGTGATACTCATAGACTTTACCTCCTTTACTAGCTTTACTTTTAAATTAACTCTTAACTCATAAAGTGTCAATGATTGAGTTAAGAATAGTGCCTTTTCCTCATTGGATAAACCCTCATATACTTCTAAATATCTTTTTACAAAGGCATCTATATCCTTTATATTGCAAAGGCCTGCTATTATGATATCACAGTTAAACTCTCTTATGTCTATAAGGCAGTAAGAATATATGAAATCTTTCTCTTGAATTGTGTTTTTCATCGAGCAACGCTCAGAGCCGATGTATATCACATATTGAGTTATCCTTTTGTCTTGGTATTTGGCTTTTATAAAAGCATAGTATAAGTTTATCCTATACACCATACTGGTATCGTTTGTGGATTGGAATTCTATGTGTATGATCTCATTGTCCTCTGTCTCAAATATGGTGTCTATGACTTTTTCTATCGTGGTGGGTAAAGTCGGATCTAAAAACTTAGTTGGTGGGGCGCGTAAAATTGTAAAAAAACCCGTCATCGTTTCTAATCTTATGATTTCTCTTAGAGTGATATCAAAAGGCTTGTAGGTCACGATAAAATCTCATCAAAAGTTTTTATGCTTTTATAAAAATTAGACAAATTATTGTACCTTGATACCAAGATAGCGTTCATGCCAGCCTCTTTGGCGGCCTTTAGCTCATCCTCCACATCTGATAAAAACAAAAACTCATCGGGATGTATATTTGTTATCTTTGATATATTCATATAAGATTTCGAATCTTTTTTGGAACCTATAGAAGTATCAAAAAACTCATCAAATAGATATGTTATATTCCCATAATCTGTGTGAGAGAAAAAAAGTTTTTGGGCTTTTATAGAACCAGATGAATACACATATATTTTAAATCCATTTTCTTTTAAATCTTTTAAAATCCTATAAGCATCTTCGTAGATATGCCCTTTTAACTCTCCACTTAAAAATCCCTCTTCCCAGATGTGTCCTTGAAGCTCTTTTAACAGCGGATCTTTTATATCTTTTTCTATAAGGTCTGAAAAAATATTTATGGCTTTTTCTAAATCCGCATTTTTATCAATACTTTTATATAATCTATCTAATATGTTTTTTATCTCTTTTTTTTCAAAGTTCTTAAAAAGAAAATCTCTTAACTTATCTTGAGAGTATTTAAACATCACATCTTTTACATAGGATATGGAAGAGGTAGTTCCTTCTATGTCAGTTAAAATGGCTTTCATGCTAAATTCTTTATCTTATCGTGATCTGGTATTGTTTTTGGAAGGTTTGAGTTAGTGGGCTTTGCCACCCAACCATCTGGGATTGAGAAAAATCTTATGGCTTTAAAGAAAGCTTTTGACCCCATGTCAAACCAATGTTCTACCTTAGCTGGCACACTTATAAAATCCCCTTTTTCGCAAAACACCACATATACCTTATCATCCGGATGAAGATAAAACGTACCAGATCCATCCACAAATATTCTTATCTCAAAATCTGAATGTGTATGTTCTTTGGTAAAAAGCTCTCTTAGCTCTTGATTTTTTGGATTTTCTGGAGTAAGACTCACCACATCCATAGATTTAAAATTAAACTCTTTTGTAAGCTCGTCTATATACTCTTTATATGCGTTTATCACCTCCTTTTGATCTGCTGCAAAAGAAAGCTCCTTATTGGCACTTATACGCTCAAACCTCACCCCTAATTTAGATAGCTCTTTTGATGCAACCGTGTAATCTTTTATAAGCTCCAAAAGATTTCCTTCTTCATCGTAAATGGCTAAGAAACTCATAGTTTACCTCCTTAAACTCATAGCCTTTAGCTCACACTCAAATAAAAAATCAAAAGCCTCAAGTTTTACATAAACATCCAAAATGCTTCTGCCCCAAACATAAAGCCCGTGAGATCTAAGCAAAAATCCTGGAGCATCATCTTTTAGCTCTTTTTCTATCCTCTCGTAAAGTGCTATCATATCTTGATTATTGTCAAATATAGGTATTTCTACGATAGATTCATGAGTATCTATATTATCGAAAGCCTTTAAAAGCTCGTAACCTTCTAAATAAACGCTTACACTAAAAAATCTTGATATAAGCGTAGAGTTTACCGAATGAATGTGAAGGACACTTTTGATGTTAAATCTTTTGTAAGCTAATATATGAAGCAACGTCTCCGCAGAAGGTTTTTTATTTCCTTTTATTACATTTCCATCCATATCCACAAATACAAAATCCTCTGAGTTAAGATGTCCCTTGTGAGTCCCAGATGCGCTTATACATATGAGGTTATCCTCTACTTTTGCCGATAGATTTCCTCCGGTGGCGGGAAGCCATCCTCTTTGATGAAGGTCTTTGCCCACTTTGATGAGTTCTTCAGTCTCTTTGTACATAATCTAAAATATATTCCTCAAAGTTTTTAAATGAAGAGTTTTTAAACTCCAAGTACAAATTTTTTAGCCAAAGATTTATGATGAAACCTTTCGCATCTACATAATCGTGATTTAATATATTTTCAATCCCTTTTACACAGCTTACCTTTGTATACTCTTTTTCTTCTTTGTTTCCGCCTTGTTTTTTGCATAGATCTTCTATCTCTTGTTTTGAGGCTTTTAAAAAAATAGCGTACAAATAAAGCATTTCAGAAGAATCTCCAATGCTTGGATAAAGTCCCTTTATGAAGATAGGCTTCGCATGTTCTAAGTTTTTATAAATTTCCATATCTTTTTCTAACCCAATCTCTTCTATAAGCTCTTTTTTGATGGTTTGCTCTACAGAATCTTTGTAATCTATAAGCCCTGCCACGATCTCTTCGGTTTCTCCTAAAAGAGGATATCTAAACTGCGTTACGTTTAATTGGTATATATCATCTGATATTGCAAAAACCCCTATTGCTACCGCTTTTTTGCGAAGTGTTATAATTCCTCTATAGAGATTTTTAAACTTTACAAATATTTGAATCCTTCCAAACTCTTTACCAAAGAGCACCGCATCTTTTGAATAGATTTTTATGTATTCTAAATCTTTAGTATCTTTTAGATTTTTTATCCAATCCCAAAATATGTAATTTGAATTATTCAAAAATGCTTTTAGTTTTTTTTCTGAAAAGCCTATAAACTTTACATAATCTAAACTCATTTTAGTCTTGCGTCTGCTCCAAGATCTCCAGGAAGTCCAAATGTTTGATAGAGTATTTTAGACCCATTTACGTCGTATTCCCACAAAGCCATGCGTAGAGGAATTCTGAACAATAGCTTTGCTTTTGCATTTTGAATATCTTTTATAAAAATACTTGGATTTGGAAGGGTTTTATTGTGAAGCGTGTATTCTTCATAGCATATGTTTTTCTTATCAAAAAGAGTGTATATGTTAAACCCATCTTTTTGAATCTCTAAAGCTTTTTGGGCTTTTGGGATCACTTTTTTATCCACACTTAATATTTTTGCATCTGGGTTGTCTTTTATAAAATCCTCATAGTCTTGTCCTACATAAGCAAAACCCGTGCTAAACAATATTAAAAGCGCCACAAGTATTCTCATAATATCCTCTTAAATCTATCTGATACATTAGATCCTTTTATGTTTTCAGAAGATACAACAGGTATATTGTAGGTACTGCCTCCTGCTTTTACTATCAAAAGCCCCAAAACTTCGCCCGCTTTTACAGGGAATTTTACATCCTTTATAGGGCTTAGGTTATAGCTTATCTTTATGCCAGGATATATGATAACAGATAAATCTTTTGAAGCAAGTAGGGGTATGGATTCTTTTAGCCATGGGACTTTTATATATCCTATCTGTTGGTTTTGTTTGATAATTTCTTGCTCTCCCAGTTGAGTTTTTGTCATATCTATGAGCGTTATGGCATCTTTTAGAGCTGTGGTAAGAGGAGATTTTCCAGAAGCTCCCAATATAACCCCAAGTATATCTATGCTTCCTTGCTTCGAATCAAAAACCAAATTGGCTCCTGCTGGTAAAGATGAACCAGTTTTTATACCCACTATACTATCTTTTCCGAGATCGTAATTTACATTGTATTGGATACCAGCCACCGGCAGACTTACCTGAGGCATAGCCACAGTGTGTCTAAATGTAGGGATTTGCATAACAATTTTAGCGAGCCTAAACTGATCTATTGAACTACTCACGGTAGAATCGCTTGCCCCAGAAGGGTCTTCGTAGTGGGTATCATTTAGGCCGAGTTCATGGGCGGTTTTATTCATCTTGTCCACAAAAGCTTTAACACTTCCAGCGTCCCACCTTGCCAATATATAAGCGAAGTTGTTGCCAGAGGGTATTAAAAGTCCTTCTAAGAGTTGCCTTTCGCTGAGTTTTTCTCCTAAGCTTACTTTTACCACCGATTGTCCATCTTTTTTAAAAGTTTCATACTCCTCCACATCTTGTTGGTTTATTGTAATACTTGGCCCATCTTGACCTATGGATAAAGGATGATCTTTTAGTATCACGTAAGCTGTCATCACTTTAGCTACACTGGCCAAAGACCATTGACCTTGGTCTGGGGTTTTTGATATTATTCCACCTTGAAGTGTTCCTATAACTCCGTATTTTATATCATTTGGCCAAGATACCGTGAAAGCACCTGGTATTTGTGAATCTTTTAGAGTTAAAATGTAGGTAGGTTTTGGCCAAGCTCTAAATAATTGGAATAGTGCATACACTATAAAAACTACTGCGCCTAATACCAAAAGTCTTTTGATGTTTCTATGCTTTGATTCTTTCTCGTAATCGTTATAATACATAAAAACTATTATAGCAAATTAGGTGTTCGTTTTTTCGGTTTTTAAAAGCCATAAAATCGCTATGCCCACTAAGAAACTTAGCGCTCCAAAAAACTGATCTATGCTTGCGTGCCTTAATATAAGATGGCTTGTGCTGTAATACCCCACTATCATATTTATAATTCCATAGACCATCAAAAATATAGAAAACACTTCACCTGGAAATATGTTCGTCCTTTTTATTATATATGCTATAAACCCTATGCTGGATAAGATAAAAAGAATTCCATACATAAATTGCACCGGATAAAAAGGAATAGAAGGCGGTG
>CAZDZN010000021.1:11067-11313 GCA_964509905.1 uncultured Aquificaceae bacterium | reverse complement strand
TGTCTGAGGCTTTTGGTACAGGTCTTCCAAATCCAAATCCTACAAGCCCAGCGGATATATACCCAATCCCGAGAGTCAAAGACCCGATGATAGATGCTATGTCTAAGGCTTTTAATATAGGAATATTGTAAAACCAAGCCACCGCTACCACCCCTACGATAGCCCCTATAATAGTCCCGTAGTAATCAAGCCCGCCGTTCCATATTTGAAATATACCTATGAGACCTGGTATCTGATCGTGGTTTT
>CAZDZN010000021.1:0-10975 GCA_964509905.1 uncultured Aquificaceae bacterium | reverse complement strand
CTGGGATTTTATGATGCCTACATATCTTGATAATCTAAGTGCCGATATATAAGATATCAAAAGCCCAATACTCATCATCAATCCAAAAGAAGATATAGCAAATCTACTTATCTTGATATAAAAAGGCATTAGAGCTTTTTCCAAACAGTACCAGTTTTGGAATCTTCTAATTTTATACCGGCTTTAAGAAGCTCGTCTCTTATAAAATCCGCCACTTTGAAGGCTTTTTCTTCCTTTGATAAACTCCTCGCTCTTATGAGTATCTCTATAAATTCTTTTGAGATGTTTATGTCTGAGGCTGGTTCTAAGGTTTTTAGGGTAGCGCTAAGTGTATTTTCTTCCAAAAGTCCAAAGATGTCTTTTAGAGGTTGCTTTAGGCTGTTTGCTAAAAATGCGTATCCTTCAAGCTCTTTTGAATTTATGTATCCGACTTTTAGGCTCTCAGTCTTTATACGGTTTAGCTCACCCACCGCATTAAATATGTAAGACATAGCCAATGCCGTATTAAAATCCTCAGATAAGGCTTTGTAAAAATCTTCTTGGGTTTTTTTCTCAAGTTCGTAAAAATCTATATTTGAAATGGGCGAAGCTTCTTTTGCCATGGATTTTAAAGCATCTATATCCTCTATAGCACTTTTTATCCTCTCATAAGCTCTTTTAGTCTCTTCCATCTTTTCAAAAGAAAAGTCTAAAGGGCTCCTATAATGAGTGAGGAATACTAAAAGCCTCAAAACATCTGGATGATACTTCTGATATATCTCTTTTAAGGTCACAAAGTTTCCAAGAGACTTTGACATCTTTTTACCGCCCACCGTCACAAGACCATTATGCATCCAATATCTTGCAAAGGGCTTCCCGCTTATGCTCTCGGCTTGAGCTATCTCGTTTTCATGATGAGGAAACACAAGGTCTATCCCCCCAGCGTGTATATCTATAGATTCTCCGAGATGTTTAAAAATCATCGCCACACATTCGGTGTGCCAGCCGGGTCTTCCGTAAGACCAAGGAGATTCCCAAGAGGGTTCGTGAGACTTTGAGGCTTTCCACAAGGCAAAATCCAATGGGTTTCTCTTTTTGTCAGAGGGTTCTATACGGGCTCCAGCTTCAAGCTCTTCTGGGCTTCTTTTGGACAGCTTGCCGTACTCTTTGAAGCTTTCTATGGAAAAATACACATCTCCTTCATTCTCATAGGCTTTTCCAAGCTCTATGAGCTTTGATATGATATCTATTATCTCTGGCATGTGGTCTGTGACCCGAGGTTCTACATTGGCTGGTTTTACACTTATAGTTTCCATATCTGTGTAATAGCTCGCTATGTATCTGTTGGCTATACTCATAAAGTCTTTGTTCTCCGAAATGGCTTTGTTTATAATCTTATCGTCTATATCTGTGAAGTTTCTTACAAACTTTACCCTGTATCCCAGTTTTTCTAAGTATCTTCTAAAGGCATCAAAAACTATGAGGCTTCTTCCATGCCCCACATGCGAATCGTCATAAACCGTCACACCGCAAGTATAGATATTTACCTGCGGAGGGTTTATTGGTACAAACTCTTCCAATTTAGCGCTAAGCGTATTGTAAAGTGAAAATCCCATACTTATATTTTACCTTAAATCATTTTTAAGAATATGTTAAAATAATATCATGTTAAGAAGAAAATTGTTTTTGGCTTTTAGTGTAGCAATAGGGGGTGTACTATTGGCCTCTTGCGCTCAGCCCGCCCAGCAAGGACCCAACCCCATCACAGAGCTCCAGCAACAATACCAGTACCAACAACAACAGATAAACGAAATAAATAGAAGACTTGATTCTTTGGACGAGTCTTTGGCAAAACTAAGGGTAAAGCTTGGTATGTCTACCTACAATAATATTACAAAACATCTAAATGGAAACTCCACAGAAAACGAAGAAGGCATACCTCAAAGTTCTCCTCAGAATTTAAGTTCACTCCCGGCTATAAGACCATCAGCAGGAGTTAAGCATCTGTCCAGTAGTGTAACCATTATAAACAATCAACCCCAAAGTCCAAATTTACAATCTCTTGTAAACGGAAACTCATCAACACCTTCTAACCCAAACGATTTTTACACAGAAGCTTATAGAACTTACCAGTCTGGAGATTATGAAAAGGCAAAAAAAGATTTTAAAGAATTTATACTAAAAAACCCTCATTCAAAACTAACCAACAACGCTTATTACTGGCTTGGGATGAGTGAAAAAGCGATGCATCACAACAATAGAGCTCTTGCGATACTTCTTAGTCTTATAGATAAATGTAAAAAAGGAGAGCTCGTATCTTGTGATAAAGCCCCTTCAGCTTACTTCTCCGCTGCGAACATCTACAAAAAGTTGGGTCAAAAACAAGAAGCTACCAATCTTTATAAAGAGCTAATAAAACTTTATCCGGATAGCATAGAAGCGGCATTAGCAAGATCAGAGTTAGAGGTTAGATGAACAGAGAATATTACGGCATCTTAGTAGGTCTATTCACACTATTTTTTTTGCTCTCTTTTAAATTTATAGCTCTTATCGGTATCCTGATCTTGAGCTTTTTTGTAGTAAAAGAATTAAAAGATACTATAAAAAGCTCTACGTTTATATTTTTAGCCCCTGTTTTGACACTTATAAGCACATACAATCTAAGCATAGGTATTCTTAGTATTTATGTAGCCATTTTTTTTGAGCTTTTAATAACGAAAGATTTGGACACATTTTACAAAGATTCTTTGATATTTGGCATCTCATCAATACTCCCAAGTTTCATATACAAAGTTAAGGTATTGGGAAATCATTATATTTTAGGGTTTATACTTTCTATATGGATTTTAGATACTATGAGTTACTATGTGGGGAAAAATCTTGGCAAAAACAGACTCGCCCCTTTTATCTCTCCCAATAAAACCGTTGAAGGATTTGTAGGAGGTGCTATCTCTTGTATCGCTTTTAATATATGCTATTTTGGATTTTCAAAAGGTCTTTTGATAGGTGTTTTTATAAGCACAATAGGTGTTTTTGGAGACCTCTTTAAAAGCCTCATAAAAAGGCAATATGGAGTAAAAGATTTTTCAAATGTTTTTGGTCCACACGGTGGGTTTTTGGATAGATTTGATTCTTTTATATTTGGCTCTTTGGTATTTTATTTTCTAAATGCGCCCCGTTGATGTAGTTATAGATATACTTTTAATCCAAATAATAGGGCTCATTGGGATATATAGCTCTACTTATACAAACTATGGTATCCAGTATCCTCTTTTTATTAAACAACTTATATATATCGTTCTTAGTTGGTTTATTATGTATGGGATGAGTAGAATAAAATTTTCCACCGTATTATCTTTAGCGCCTTTGATATACGGGATAAATTTATTTTTGCTAATAAGTGTGATGTTTGTGGGAAAAACCATATATGGAGCGAAAAGATGGATAGGTGTCGGTCCATTTGGCATACAGCCCTCTGAGTTTATGAAGTCTTCGGTAATACTCATAGTGGTCTATATAATTTATATGAGTCCCTATCTAAAAGCCCAAAAAATACTTTACATAGCACTTTCTATAGCTATACCTTTCCTTATCATATACAAACAACCCGATTTGGGTTCTGCTATCGTAATGATTTTGCCGGTGTTAGCTTTGGTATTTTTTGCAAAATTTCCAAAACATTTTTTTAGATATGCTATTCCTATTGGTTTTGCAATGCCGCTTATAGCTTGGCATTTTATGAAAGATTACCAAAAGCAACGGATTTTGACAGTGTTAAATCCAAAGGCTTACTATGCTAAGGGTGGATATCAGCTGATGCAATCTATTATATCTATAGGTTCTGGTAGATTTTTTGGTAAGGGGTTTTTAAAAGGTACTCAATCTCATCTTTTGTTTTTACCAGAGCGTCATACGGATTTTATATTTTCCGTGATAGCAGAGGAGTTTGGTTTTTGGTTGTCTATCGTTGTTATAATTTTATATATTTATTTGGTTTTGAGGTTTTTAAGCATATCTTACCATCTTAGATTTTATACAGAAAAAGTTTATGTGGCTATGGTGGCATCGTTTGTATGTTTTCATTCCCTTATAAACCTATCCATGGCTATGGGTCTTATGCCAGTGGTAGGAATTCCCCTTCCTTTTATCTCTTACGGAGGAAGCAATATTGTGGTGAGCGGAATCCTCATAGGCTTGGTGTTTTCTATATTAAACGAGCACAAAGGGACAAAGTTTAGCATTCTTCATCACGAGAAGATTCCCAAATACGAAGAACATAGTTAATTTTTACCATTACTATTTTTTATGCTTGGTTTATACTATGATTACATAGAGGAAAAGATTTTGAGAGAAGGTGGTATTTTACCCACAAGCCTGCCACGATTTACAAGCCTGCCACGATTTACAAGCCTGCTTTCACCTAATAAATAGAAAATTATTCGCTCTCTTCTTTACATAAAAAGGGTTCTTCTAAGCTAAATGGATTATGCTTTGTGATACATAAATCGTATCCTAAAAGCCTTAGAATAGTTTCCAAGTGTCTTATGGATAGATTAGAGAGTTTGCCGTTTTCTATTGTGCTTAAAACTTGCCTGCTTATACCCACTTCTTTAGCGAGTTTTTGCTGGGTTAAATTTTTCTCTTTGCGCTTTTGCTTTATAAGTTTCCCAAGCTTCTCATAATCCATAAAGCCCCCCTTTAAATGTGCTTATCATTTTGTTTCCTATGCTTTTAAAATGATGATTTTCTCTTAGGTAAAGCTCTATATCTTTTATACCATCTTTCAGAGCTTCTTCGCATTCTTGGTACAATAAATTTGCTTGCGTTTGGTTTAGATTGCAATGCTTTATACCAAACTCTATTAGCTTTTGCTTTGGATGCCAAGATTTGGTACCATGCATAAAAAGGGCTGGTTTATCTTTTGGAAGGGATGGTATGGTGCATATTACGTCGTATGCGGGAGCAAGCCATATTTTCGAAAAATCCTTTTCGTACAAAAGCCCAAAATTTTTAAGATGAGCATCCCCGTTTTTCAGTAAAAAGTTTAGCACTATCATCTTATAAAAAATTTCTAAATCTCTTGTAAGATTAGAAGAAAACCTTTTAATAATCTTAGCTATTTGTTCATAAGACCCATCGTATTTTCTATCTTTCGTTTTACCCAATAAAGAGCACATCTCTTCAAATCCGTAAAATCCATTTTGACTTTTTGTAAACTTTTCTATCACTAAAAATCTCTTATTATAAGATAGGTATATTTTTGAAATAGGTATTTTGGCTTTTTCTAAAATCTTCATACAAAAGTATTCGTTTTCTGCTAAATTTGGATACTCATCACCAAATGTTTTCACCACATACTCTTTAACATCAACAGAAGCCTTGTCTTTTAGTAATGTTATGGTTTTAGGCTGAACACCAGATATGGCGTTTTTGTATAAAAATATTCGCAAGAGTCTTTGAAAAGAATCCCAAGAATCGTCTTTTAAAATATCTTCTAAGGATAAACTATGATAATCTTTTATATCTTTTGCTTTGAAAGATACTCTTCCTTCCACTCCGCTTGCTACATAGTAAAATAATAAAAAATCGTTTAATCTTCCCTCTTTTTTATTTATCATATTTTTAAAAACCTCAAACAAATATCCCTCTGGTAAAAAACTATCGAAAAATGGATGGAGGTGATACTTGCTTATGTATACCCTAACATTAGAAGGCATAGATAAACAAAGGCTATCTTTTAAAGACACTCCTTTTTCGTATTCAAATACATATTCATTTTCTGTATTTTCAAATAGCGTCCCTATAAACCTACTTTCTATAAAAGCTTTCATGTCCATTATACTTTACAAAACTATATTAATAAATCAAAATGTCAAGTAAAATAGATAAATATATGCCACTAATTATCAATTGCATAGTTATCTCTTGATAAATATAGATGCTTATCTTATATTATACCCAACTTTCCTATTTGAAATATGATACAAGAAAGCTTCTTACCCACAAGCCTGCCACGATTTACAAGCCTGCCACACCTCCGAATTCAGAAATTTTTGCAATAAATATCAAGCAATTTTTTAGAAACAGTATTATATTAAATATATGGAGGTTTTTAGTTATGTTTGGAGATTTATTTGACAATCCTTTAAAACTGGTGCTTATATTTGCCATAGTTTTGGTGCTTTTTGGAGCAAACAAATTACCTGAAATGGGAGAAGGTTTGGGCAAAGGTATCAGAAATTTCAAAAAAGCTCTTTCAGGTGAGACTGAAAAGAAAGAAGAAGAGGAAAGACCCAAAGAAGCAAATTGACTTTTTTTATATATTTTGTTATAATAGATATTAGGAGGTAGAGTATGCTTCATATTCCCAATATTACTGAACTTTTGGTAATTTTTTTGGTAGTGATGCTTTTGTTTGGAGCAAACAAATTACCTGAGATGGGAAAAGGCTTGGGAGAAGGTATTAAAAATTTTAAAGAAGCTCTTTCTTCTGATAAAAAAGAAAAGGAAAAAGAAGTAAAAGCAGAAGAGGTAAATTAAAATGGCGGTGAATGACATGAATAATATCATAAGGCAGCTTTTAGAAGAGATAAAAAATCTTGAGTCAAAAGTGGATGAGATAAAAGCACCTATTGAAGAAACTTCCACTATCTTGCCTTCTGCCACTGAGTCTTTGCAGGATGTTATAGAGTTTACAGAAAAAAGCACGCATACAGTGATGGGACTGCTTGATCAAGTAGAAAAAAATTCCCAAAAAATAGAAGAGGATGTGGATGCTCTTTTGACATTTGGACCTACGAAAACTATAGATATCATTTTACAAGAGATGAAATCCTTAAATCAAGACAATCTAAATAAAATCCTTGAGATATACACAGCCATGTCTTTTCAAGATATTACTGCTCAGCAGATAAAAAAAGTTATCCAAGCCATAGAAGATACCAAAAGAAGGTTGCTCCAGATGGTGGTGAGTTCTATTGAACAGACCTCTGATAATGAAGAAGTAAAAGAAAAAATTATAGGGAAAGCTACAGAGATTTTGACAGGCGACCGTATAAATCAAGATGATGTGGATGATCTTCTAAAAGAATTTGGATTATGATGGAGGTGAAAAGATATGCCACTACCACCAAGAGATATAACAATACTTGTAGTGGATGACATGTCCACTATGAGAAGAGTTATCAAAAGTATATTAAACCAACTTGGTTATTCAAACATTGAAGAGGCCGAAAATGGAAAAGATGCTCTTTCCAAACTCTCGTCTGGACATTATGACTTTATCCTCACTGATTGGAATATGCCGGAGATGGATGGCCTTGAACTTGTAAAAACCATAAGGCAGGATTCAAATTTGAAAGATCTGCCCATTTTAATGGTGACCGCGGAAGCAAAAAAAGAGAATGTTTTAGAAGCTCTAAAAGCAGGGGTTAGCAACTACATCGTAAAACCATTTACTGCAGAGATTTTGAAAGAAAAGATTGAGAAAATTTTTAAATAGGAGGTACATATGAAGGGACTTTTCTGCAAGGACCTTATAGAAGAAAATAAAGAGCTACAGGATAAGCTTGGAGCTTTAGAGCGCGAAAAACAAGAGGCTGTAAGAAGATATGAAGAGCTTCTTATGAAAAGCCAAAAAACCGAATCTGAAAATTCTTCATTAAAAACCAAGCTACAAGACCTTGAAAGAGAAAACTCTTCTTTGAAGTCAAACTTAAATAATTTAGAATCTCAAATAAATCCTTTAAAATCAAAAGCCGAATCCTTGGAAAGAGAAAAACAAGAGATTCTATCAAAACTTCAAACCTTAGAATCCGAGAACATGTCTTTGAAATCAAAGGCAGAGACTTTAGAGTTTGAAAATGCCAAATACAACACTATCTTATCTGAAAAAGATGAGCTTCTTCAAAAACTTGAAAATCTACAAAAAGACCTTGAAAAATTTAAAACAAAAACAAAGCTCGGATTTGACTTGTTGGAAGCTTTGCAATCTGAAGGTGTGTTTGTGGTAACTCCTGATTTTAAACCCGGTAAAGAAGGCAATGACCTTGTTTATATAAATAGAAGAGGTATTGAGATTTTAAAAAAAGAAGGAGACAGTATAAACAAGATATTTGGCTATAACATAGACTGGTCAAATCCTATTGGCATATCTATACATAAATTTCACAAAGACCCAGAGCGTATAAAAGAGCTATTTAAAGCTCTAAGACCCAGAGAAATAGCCAAAAACGCAGACATTCACATGGGTAGTACTATAGTAGAATCTTATAGAACTGCTATATACGACGAAAATGGCAATGTGATAAACTATGCTGCTGTCTGGAAAGACGCTACTGCAGATAGGGCTGTGGATAAAATGTTTTATAGCGTTATACCCACTATTACGAAGCTTTATCATACATTATCTATTATAGAAGCTGGAAACTATAGGGTAGAAAATAGGTTGACTAATTTCAAAGAAGAGCTGGAAATGATCGTAAACGCCATCACCGAGGTAAATCAAGGGGTATCTGATTTGGCTCATGCTATTCACGATATTACAAAGCTCCAACAAGAGGTAAGCTCCTCTGTGGAAACCGGTTTCAAAAAACTTGATGAGACCATCCAAAACATAGATGTATCTATAAAAGCTATAGAAGAGGTGGCTCAGTCTTCAAACGAGTTAAGAAAGAGCATAGGCTCTATAAACCAGATAGTGGAAGTGATTATGGATATCACAGAGCAGACAAACTTACTATCTCTAAATGCAGCGATTGAAGCAGCCAGAGCTGGGGAAGTGGGAAGAGGCTTTGCCGTTGTGGCTGATGAAGTGAGAAAACTTGCCGAAAAAACCTCAAAATCCGCCATAAGTATAAGGGAACTAATAGATACCATCGTAGAAGAGACAAAAAGATCTATATCAAAGACAGATAGTGCAAAACAAGTTATTCTCAAAAACTCCGAGTATGCGAAAGATTTAAAAGAAAGCTTTGTGGCTGTAAAACAAGGCTTCCAAGAGCTATCTCTGCTTATCAGTAAACAATCCTCAGCCACTGAGGAGCAATCCGCTGTTATCAAAAATATTACCTCAAACGTATACAACTTACAGACGAGCATTTCTCAGATAGAAGACACGCTTAATTCGTCCAACAGCGTGGTATCCAGCGCCATATCGTTGGCTGACACAGCATACCAGCAGATAAAGATAGTAAAGCCAGGTCTTTATACAGAACTATATCAAAGAGTGTTAGACCACGTTAAGTTTATGGTAAATGTTATACATATGGTTGATGGTAAAATAAGCTGGACAGTGCCAGATCATACGCAGTGTGCTTTTGGTAAGTGGTATTATGATTTTAAGACAAAAGAGATCATAGAGGAGTGTGTAAGGAAAACAGGATCCTCAGCTATGAGTATATACAACATGATTGAGGAACCCCATAAGGTATATCACAGAGCTGGCATGGAAGCCGAAAGACTCGCAAAGCAAGGTAAACAAGAAGAGACTTATAATAAGATAGTAGAACTTATAGAGTATAGCTCAAAGATCGTGGATGAAATCGTACAGCTTGCAGAGAGCGTAAAAGATTGTTAAAAGGAGGTGTAATATGGAAGAAGTAAAAGAGCAAGAGAGCACATTAAATGATAGTGCAAATGATAAGCATGATACAGAGAAAGAAGCGAAACTCGTAAACAAAAAAGATATCGTAAACGAAGCGGTAAAAGAAACCGAAGAGATAAAAGAGATGGTGGATAGTCTATCAAAGATAGCCAAACAAACAAACTTGCTGGCTTTAAACGCTGCCATAGAAGCAGCTCGTGTAGGTGAAGTGGGAAAGGGTTTTGCAGTGGTGGCTTCTGAGTTTAGAAAACTTGCAGAAAATACCAATAAAATAGCCACCAACATAAAAAGACTTATGCTATCCATAGAAGAAAAACTTGATACTCTTAACAAAGAAGAGTAAGGGAGGTATGTATGAATGGTATAGTGGCTCCCAGAAAATCTAGCACGGGATTGCCTGAGGTCCTAAGAACCGGGGCGAATGAGCTTGAGATTGTGGATTTTAGGATTATAGAGCTAAAAGATGATAATAGCAAATATGAGTGGATAATGGGTGTGAATGTAGCAAAAGTAAGAGAAGTTTTGAGACTTCCAGAGATTACAAAAGTTCCAAACATGCCTCCTCAGGTGGAGGGGATGGCAGAGATAAGAGGAGAGCTTATACCTGTTATAAGTCTTGCCAAGTGGATGGGTATCCCAGAATCCACCGCTCTTAAAAAATATGTGCTTTACATGGAATTTTTGAGAGAAAAAGTGGGAGTTATAATTCATGATGCAAAACGCATACGCCGTATATCTTGGTCGGACATAAAAGAGGCGCCAATTATCCTAAACCAAAAGCTAAATGGGCGTATCACTGGGGTAGTAGAAACAGAAGAGGGCCTTCTTTTGATTCTTGATTTTGAGGGGATATTAAACGATATGGGTCTTTTAAACGTTTTTGATGCGGACTATATAGAAAAAATTAAAGAGCATCAACAAGAGCACTTTGTTATATATGCTGCAGATGATTCGTCTACCGCTAGACACCTTTTAAAAGAAATGCTAACCAAGATAGGCCATGAGGTAAAGATTTTTGAAAATGGCGAAGAACTTTGGAATGCTTTAGAAGATCTTCTTGAGAAAGCGAAATCCGAAAATAAAAACATTTCAGAGTATGTGCAAATGGTTATCACAGACCTTGAAATGCCTAAAATGGATGGACTCACTCTCACCAAAAAGATAAAATCAACTCCTGGTCTTATGCATTTACCGGTGGCGGTGAATACTACGCTGAGCGACGAAGCCAACAGGGCAAAAGCAAAAACCGTGGGGGCAGATGATTTTATAGTAAAATTTGATGCAAAAGAATTAGCGCAGATAGTAGATAGGTTAGCTATGAGGTCAAGTAAAGGAGAGGCAGTATGATACCCGAAGAAATGCGTGAGATATTTGAAGAGTTTGTGGTGGAAG